>DLQO01000038.1 GCA_002478765.1 Flavobacteriales bacterium UBA7430 | reverse complement strand
CAAATACTTTCGTAACCGTCCATCAAATCTTTATAATCGAGGGTCTGACTTTCATCAATCAAGGGGTATACGATGTAAATCTGTCGTCCTTTTTCTATTTCTTGTTTCAAGAAGTGAAACATAGACAATCGGTGTTTGTCGGTGCGATGCAAAGTCGTAATGGGTTTTCTTCCCGGAGGCAGCTCATCAATAACGGAAATGTCTAGATCCCCATAAACCGTCATGGCCAATGTGCGGGGTATGGGTGTTGCCGTCATCACGAGGATGTGTGGGGGTTTTTGGTTTTTCTTCCACATTTTGGAGCGTTGAGAAACACCAAATCGATGCTGCTCATCGATGATCGCCATCCCCAGGTTTTTGTATTTCACTTTGTCCTCTAAAAGTGCATGCGTTCCCACAAGGATATCCAATTCCCCGGACTCCAAGGCCGCATGAATCTCTCTTCTACGCGCTACTTTGGTAGAGCCCGTGAGTAATTCCATCTTCATTCCAAGAGCCTCGACCATATCTTTTAAACCTTGATAATGCTGCGTAGCTAAAATCTCCGTAGGAGCCATCAAACAAGATTGAAATCCATTGTCTTTGGCCATGAGCATCACCATTAAGGCTACAATCGTTTTCCCAGAACCCACATCGCCTTGCACCAAGCGATTCATTTGTTTGCCGGATGCAACATCCAAACGAATCTCCTTTAATACACGTTTTTGAGCTCCTGTTAGCTCGAAGGACAGTTGTTTTTTGTAAAACTCATTAAAATGATTGCCTATATCTGTAAACGGATACGATTGATACACTTGCTTTTTATGTCGCTTCATTTTCAACAAAGCCAATTGAATGAAAAAGAATTCTTCGAATTTCAGACGACGATGGGCTTGCCGTAAAAGCTCCTCAGATTTGGGAAAGTGCACATTCAACAAAGCATCTCGCTTGGAGATGAGTTTGTATTCTTTTCGGATGTTCAGCGATAATGTTTCGGGGATGTATTCTGCAATCTGCCCGAGCAATTCGTGCATTAATTTGGCAATACCTTTGGAATGTAAAAATCTATTGGTGAGCTTTTCAGTAGATGGATACACGCCCTGCATGGCAGTGAGCAAACTCTTCTTGTAGTTCTCAAGAGTTTCTATTTCCGGGTGCGAGATGCTGTAGGTGTTTCTGTACATCGTGGGCTTACCAAAAACCACAATTTGCTCGTTTAACTTGAGCGATTTCTTAACCCATGAAACACCCTTAAACCATACCAATTCCATGGAAGAGCTTTCGTCTTCAAAAACAGCCTTTAGTCTTTTTTTACGCCCGACCCCTTCCTCGGTGATGCGTGTAATTTTTCCAAGAATTTGAACATCTGCCAAATCGGAAAGCAGTTCAGAAATCTTATGAAATTTAGTTCTATCAATATATCTAAAGGGATAGAGCTCTAGTAAGTCTCGGTAACGAAAAACCTGCAACTCTTTTTGTAAAATATCCGAACGCTGAGGCCCTACTCCTTTTAGGAATTCTATAGGGGTGTCTAGCACATGTGGATTCTGAGGCATGATCAAATTTTATCAAATGTAAGTTATCATAATCGGAGTTCAAAAGCTCAAATTGATTTTGATGAAAATTTAGTAGTTTTGAAGGTACTAGTTCACTTAAAACAAACGGCATGAATTTGAAACCCACGAGAGTATTTGAACTCGCAGAATATACACAGCAAAAATTCAACAAACCTGATGTATTGGCAGGTAAAGAGGACGGCGTATGGAGAACCTATTCCGCAGAGGAATTCGTAAAGATTACCGACGCTGTTGGTTATGGCCTGTTGAACTTAGGTGTAAACCCCGGCGATAAAATTGCCCTCGTTTCTGCCAATCGTCCGGAATGGGCTTTGGCCGACATGGGCATCAGTAAAATTGGAGCCATCAACGTACCCATCTATCCAAACATCACCACCGATGACTACGAATACATTCTCAAAGATTCTGGGGCGCGTATTCTATTTGTAGGGTCTGAGGAAATTTTTGAGAAGGTTCACTCGCTCATTGATAAAGTGGAATCGCTCGAGGCTATTTATGCATTTGATGAAATTGAAAATGCAAAAGATTGGCATGAAATTATTGAGGATGGAATGGAAAATCCAAAAGCCTCAAAAATGAAAGCGCATCAACTGGAGGTCAAATCATCAGACTTGTATACCATCATTTACACCTCAGGGACTACCGGAAATCCAAAAGGAGTGATGTTGTCTCACGACAATTTGTTCTCTCAATTTATTGGACTTAAAGACTCCCTCCCTCTCGATGAATCCGATAGGGCCATCAGTTTCTTACCACTCTGCCATGTTTTTGAACGCGTGGTGGAATACTATTACCTCTACAAAGGGACCTCTATATACTATGCCGAAAGCATCGAACAAATCGGCGATAATTTAAAAGAAATTAAACCGAGCATCATGCCAACAGTTCCGCGCTTGTTGGAGAAAATTTATGATAAAATTGTTGCCAAAGGATCTGATCTTAAAGGAGTGAAGAAGAACCTTTTCTTTTGGGCCTTAAACTTAGGCCTTCGCCATGAGCTCGAGAGAAAAAATGGAGCCTTTTACGAGTTTCAATTAAAAATTGCCAACAAACTCATCTTTAGCAAATGGCGAGAAGCTGTTGGGGGCAACATCAAGTACATCTTTTCGGGTGCTGCTGCACTTCAACCGCGACTGGCACGAGTATTTACGGCAGCTCAAATACCGATTTTTGAAGGTTACGGTCTCTCCGAAACCTCTCCTGTGATTGCGGTTAACACACCTGAAAAAGGCGGCAGATGCTACGGTACCGTGGGAAAAGTTATGGAGGGTGTACAAGTTAAGTTTGGTCCTGATGGAGAAATCCTATGCAAAGGACGAAACGTCATGATGGGTTATTATAAAAGACCCGACCTGACTGCACAAGTCATTGACCAAGACGGATGGTTTGCCACCGGCGACATCGGAAAGATGGTTGACGGTGTGTATCTGCAAATTACCGATCGTAAAAAAGAAATTTTTAAAACCTCCGGAGGAAAATACATCGCACCCCAGGTGATGGAGAATAAATTTAAAGAATCCAGAATCATTGAACAAGTGATGGTGCTGGGAGATGGAGAGAAAATGCCAGGTGCATTCATCGTTCCTGAATTTGAGTCCCTTAAGGTATGGTGCCAGCTTCATGACATCACCTACACTACAAATCCGGAAATGACGGAACATCCTGAAGTACTGAAAAAATACGAAAGTGAAATCAACCGTTACAACCAACAGTTTGCGCCCTACGAGCATGTCAAAAAATTCGTACTCATGAAAGATGTGTGGTCTGTTGACGGTGGTGAACTTACCGCTACACTGAAACTGAAAAGAAAGCCGATACGGGCCAAATACGAAAGTGAATACCGTGAAATTTACCGTTCATAAACCAGTACTCGAAACGTTTATTAAACACTAAAATCTGGTGTATTAAAGCTCTAACAAATCTAGTTAGAGCTTTTTTTTATCATTTTAAAAAAACCTGCAAGCCAATATTATAAAGACTTCACGAAGATTTATTTTAATATAAAAAAAGTATGCATGCCAAATAATTGGTAATTAATTATGCTTGCATACTTTTTTTTCTTAGCTTTGAGTAAAGCACAATTAAAATGAATGAAAAGAAACACATCATCGATTTCAGAATCCGATCTTCTTGGCACGGCATCTCAAGATTTTACAATGAGCAAGCCAAAGATCACGATGCGACAGCCTCTACAGGATTTGCCCTGCTAAATATTGAAAAAGATGGAATACTATCGACACAACTGGGTCCTAAAATGGGTATGGAGTCGAGAAGTTTAACCCGAACCTTAAAAGGGATGCATGACCAAGGTTACATCCGAAAAAAAATAGACCCAGCAGACAAAAGAAAAGTACACATCTTTTTGACCAAAAAGGGATTGGGCTATCGGAAAATCGCTTCGGAAAATGTGAAAATTTTTAACGAACGTGTCTTCGAAAAAATAACACATGAGGATTTAGACACCTTTTACAAGGTGATGGATTCGATAGACGTATCTGTTGAAGAACTGAAAAATGAAATATAACAACAGCCTGAAAAAAGTAGCTATTATTGGCTCGGGAATCATGGGATCTCGAATAGCATGCCACATGGCAAACATTGGTCTAGATGTAATCTTATTAGACATCGCCCCCAGTGAATTAAGTGAAGTGGAAAAAAAGGCCGGTTTATCTTTGAACGACCCCAAAATTAAAGACCGAATCGTGAATGAAGCGCTGAAGTCTACCCTCAAATCTAAACCGGCTCCACTTTACCTAAAAGATTTTTCCCGTAGAATTGAAACTGGAAATCTCACCGACGATATGGGGAAAATATCGAATGCGGATTGGATCATCGAGGTCGTGGTAGAACGTCTGGATGTCAAAAAAAAAGTTTACGATGAGGTAGAAAAATACAGGAAAAAAGGAAGCATCGTGTCCAGCAATACTTCAGGCATACCGATACAAATGATGCTCGAGGACCGCAGTGAGGACTTCAAAAAGCATTTCCTGGGAACGCATTTCTTCAATCCTCCTCGTTACTTGGAGCTATTGGAAATCATTCCTACCAAACATACCGATGAAAATATTGTTGAATTCCTTCTAGAATTTGGCGACAAACACCTGGGTAAAACTACCGTACTCTGTAAGGACACCCCAGCTTTTATAGCCAATCGCGTTGGAGTCGCTGGAATCCTGTCTCTGTTTCATTTGGTAGAGAAAAAGGGGCTAACCGTAGAAGCTATAGACAAACTTACCGGTCCCATTATCGGTCGCCCCAAATCGGCGACTTTCCGCACCTGTGATGTGGTAGGCCTGGACACCCTGGCTCATGTAGCCCATGGGCTCTATGAAAATTGCCCTGAAGATTTCGCACGCGAAGAATTTAAACTCCCAAAATACGTTCAAAAACTTTACGAAAAGAAATGGCTCGGAGACAAAACAAAACAAGGCTTTTACAAGAAAACAAAGGATGAACAGGGTAAAAAAGTTATTTTATCTGTTGACTTTAATACGTTTGAATACACAACTCAAAATCGAATTAAATTCTCTGCTTTAGCGAAAGCTAAAGAGATTGAAAATCTTAGAAAACGAATTAAATTTTTATTCCACAGCCCATGCGAAGTGGGTGATTTCTATCGAGAAATGTTCACCAGCATGTTTGCTTATGCATCGCATCGAATCCCTGAAATATCAGACGAGACCTATCGAATAGATCAAGCAATTAAATCGGGCTTCGGCTGGGAGTTGGGTCCTTTTGAAACCTGGGATGCTGTAGGAGTTCAAACTGCCTATGATCTAGCGGTTTCCTCAGGAATGGACATTGCCCCTTGGGTTGGTGAAATGCTGAAAAATGGCCATTCTTCTTTCTACCGCATTGAGGAATCATCCCAAGAATACTTCAACCAAACCAACCGGGAATTCCTGAAAATGCCAAACCAGGGTACCCTCATAGATTTATATGTTCGGAAAAAAAACAACTTAATCTGGCAAAAAGATGTTGCATCGCTTATTGATCTTGGTGATGGCATTGTCAATCTCGAATTTCATTCCAAGATGAATTCTGTAGGTGGCGACACATTACAAGCCATTCATCAGGCCATTGAAACAGCCGAGGACAAACATCGCGGTTTAATTATTGCCAACCAAGGCGCAAACTTTTCTGTGGGTGCCAATCTGGCCATGATATTTATGCTGGCTATTGAACAAGATTATGAAGAACTGGATTTTGCCGTACGAGCCTTCCAACAAGCCACTCAAAAGATTCGGTATTCAAACATCCCTGTTGTGGTTGCTCCACATGCAATGACATTGGGGGGTGGATGTGAAATATCTTTGCATGCCGATGTTACTCAAGCTGCCGCTGAAACCTACATGGGTTTGGTGGAAATGGGTGTTGGACTGATCCCAGGAGGAGGAGGATCTAAAGAAATGGCCCTTCGTGCTTCTGAGCGATTTAACACCGGAGACATTGAAAATCCTTTAATTCGAGAACTCTTCTTGAATATTGGCATGGCCAAAGTTTCTACTTCGGCCCACGAAGCGATGGAACTAGGACTTTTGAGAAAAGGAGTTGATGGCATTTCAATCAACAAAAAAAGATTGATTAGCGATGCAAAAACTGCAGCAATTGCTTTAGCAGAAAAAGGGTACAGAGCCCCCGCAAAAGAAAAAAATGTGAAAGTTTTAGGGAAACAGATTTTAGGTTCTTTTCTCGTCGGAGCCGACTCCATGTTACACGCTGGATTCATTACCGAACACGAAAAATTGATGTCAGAAAAGCTCGGATATGTGATGTCTGGAGGTGATCTATCAAAGCCCACTTTGGTTAGTGAGCAATACCTCCTAGATCTTGAACGGGAAGCTTTTTTGTCTCTCACAGGAGAGCGCAAGACCTTAGAACGCATAGAGCATATGCTCAAAACAGGGAAACCATTACGAAATTAAGACGGACAAAATGAAAGCATACATCGTAAAAGGATATCGAACAGCTGTAGGTAAAGCCCCTCGAGGGGTGTTCCGTTTCATGCGTCCAGATGACTTAGCAGCTGCAACAGTTAAACATCTCGTGGATGCCATCCCTGAGTTAGACGTAAATCGGATTGACGATGTCATTGTTGGAAATGCAACACCCGAAGCGGAACAAGGCTTGAATATTGGACGTATGGTGTCTTTGATGGGGTTGAATACAGAACTTGTTCCGGGAATGACGGTCAACAGATATTGTTCTTCGGGTCTAGAATCTATTGCGCTGGCTTCTGCGAAAATTAATGCAGGGATGGCGCATTGCATCATCGCCGGTGGCGTAGAAACCATGTCGCCCATCCCCTTTGGTGGATGGAAAGTAGTCCCGAATACCTCGGTGGCTGCAAACAACCCTAGTTGGTACTGGGGCATGGGCAACACCGCAGAAGAAGTTGCAAATCGTTTTTCTATATCAAGAGCTGAGCAAGATGAATTTGCCTTCAACTCACATCAAAAGGCTTTGAAAGCCATCGATTCAGAATTATTTAAAGATGAAATCGCACCCATAAACGTCGAAGAAATATTCTTGGATGCGCATGAAAAGAAACAGGTCCGATCTTACATCGTTGATACCGATGAAGGCCCTCGAAGAGGTACAAGCACAGCCGCGCTGAGTCGGTTACGTCCGGTGTTTGCAGCTTCGGGATCTGTTACGGCAGGAAATGCATCACAAACCTCAGATGGAGCGGCTTTTGTTATGGTCATGTCTGAAGAAATGGTGAAAGAGCTAAATCTCCAACCTGTGGCTCAATTGCTCAGCTATCAAGTTGCCGGTCTGGAACCCAAAGTTATGGGTATGGGTCCCGTATATGCAGCACCCAAAGCCCTAAAAGCTTCGGGTTTAAAATTACAAGACATTGAGCAAATAGAGTTGAACGAGGCTTTTGCTTCTCAATCTCTTGCGGTTCTGAAAGAACTTAATATTGATCCAAACATTGTGAATGTAAATGGAGGCGCCATTGCACTGGGCCACCCTTTGGGTTGTACGGGAGCCAAACTCTCCGTACAACTATTCAACGAAATGCGAAGAAGAAAACAACGCTACGGTATGGTAACCATGTGTGTTGGAACCGGACAAGGTGCCGCAGGGATCTATGAACTTTTAAAATAATACAGAATGAGCTATTTAAAAGGTGGACAATTTTTAGTGAAAGATACCCCAGCCGAGGATATTTTCATCCGAGAGGAGTTTGGAGAAGATCAACGAATGATGCTTGCAGCAACTCAGGATTTTACCGAACGCGAAATTCGTCCACACCTGATGCGTTTTGAGGAAAAAGATTACGCATTGGTGGAAGACATCATCCGAAAATCTGGAGAACTGGGTCTTTTGGGCATCAGTGTTCCAGAAAAATACAGCGGACTGGGAATGGGTTTCAATACAGGAATGCTAATCTGCGAGGAGATTTCTAGTCTAACAGGATCTGTGGCTACAGCTTTTGGTGCGCATACAGGAATTGGAACGTTACCTGTTTTGCTTTACGGTACCGAAAAACAAAAACAACACTACCTCCCAAAACTAGCTTCTGGAGAATGGATTGCTTGCTACAACTTAACTGAACCGGATGCAGGCTCCGATGCCAATGCTGGAAAAACAAAAGCCATTCTTACAGAGGATGAGGAGCACTACGAAATCTCAGGGCAAAAAATATGGATCTCTAATGCAGGTTTTGCCCAAGTATTCATTGTTTTTGCTCGAATTGAAGATGACAAAAATATCACCGGGTTTATCTTCGAAAAAGACAAAGTAGCGGGTTTAACCCTCAATCCCGAAGAAGCCAAGCTGGGAATTCGTTCATCATCCACGCGTCAAGTATTTTTCAATCAAGTGAAAGTTCCCAAGTCGGCGATGCTAGGAAAACGTGGAGAAGGCTTTAAGATTGCGATGAATGCCTTGAATGTAGGACGGATTAAGCTGAGTGTTGCCGTAACAGGAGCAGCAAAAAAAGTGCTTAATTACGCCATCCATTATGCCAACGAGCGCAAACAATTTAAAACACCAATCGCTTCCTTTGGAGCCATTCAATTCAAACTGGCTGAAATGGCCACCAAAACATTTGTTGCTGATGCCGGTAATTACCGTGCAGGTCAAAACATTGAGGATCACATAAAACGATTGGAAAAAGAAGGTCTATCGGCGCAAGACTCCAAACTAAAAGGTGTTGAAGAATATGCTATAGAATGTGCCATACTCAAAGTATTTGGCTCAGAAATGGTTCAGTACGTCTCCGATGAAGCAGTACAAATATACGGAGGTATGGGCTTTTCTGCAGAATCGGAAGTAGAAGCTTGCTACCGCGATGCACGAATCTCTCGAATTTATGAGGGCACCAATGAAATCAATCGACTTTTGTTGGTTAAAATGATCATGAAAAAAGCCATGACGGGTGAGATAGACCTTTTGGGTCCTGCCAAATCCGTCGCTAAAGAGCTGATGAGTATTCCATCTTTTAGCGATGCAGCTGATGGCTTTTTTAACGAAGAGAAAAAAGTGTTAAACAACCTAAAAAAGACTGTTCTTATGGTGGCAGGAACCGCCACGAAAAAACTAGAAAATAGACTCGCTGAAGAACAAGAAGTGATGATGAATGTGGCAAACATGATCATTGAAATTTACATGCTTGAATCTGCGCTGTTGAAAACTGAAAAACTGGTCCAGAAAGAGGGCGAAACAAAAAATGAGGAAAAAATATCCATGTGCATCAACTACCTACACCATGCCGTGGAAGAAGTTCAAAAAAACGGGAAAGAAGCCTTATATGCCATCTCCGAAGGAGATGAGCAAAGAATGCTACTGATGGGGCTCAAGCGATTTACAAAAACAAAAGCAACCAACTTGAAAGAACACAGAAGATGTATTGCTAAAAAACTGATAGAAGAAAAACAGTATTGCTTTGACCCCCCCCAACTGTAAAGTTTGTTTACGGATGCGGAAACCCTCACAAAGTGTGAGGGTTTTTTTACTTATCAAAATACCTTTGAATTAAATAAGCCAAGTAGCCTCTGTGAGCATCCGTGCTTTCGTCCAAAACACGATCTGTACTGACTTCCTCATACAACCGATTCAACTGACTGTGAAGTTGCGAACGAATCATTCCATGTAAACTTTTACTTTCAGCAATTCGAATCAATAGATTCACATAGACCAACTGTAAGTTTTGCCTGAAACTGTTTACAACCGTCTTTTTGTCCGCTTCAAAAATAGCCTCATTTAGATCTTTAAGATAAGCTGACAACTCATATTCATTTCCATACAAAGAGGTGTTTACCATTCGGTTGAGCACATTCCGGTTTAACAGTTGAGCTAAAATAGCTTTTTGTATACTCAAAACACGTTCGTGAATTTTTGGATCTTCACCACCATAGGGTGTGTTAAAGCCTCTTCGTTGTTGTTGAAGGTAAGGGTATAAGTCTGCGGCTTCAGCAAAAGCGCCCGGAGCAAATCCGTACTTTGCCAATGCTTTCATGGCTTTCTTCTGTGCTGCATAGGAAACAGGTGTAAAGGGCTTGGCCTCATTTTCTTGTCCAACCATTGATCTACTTACACGAACTCCCGCAATCTGTCGACTGATGATTTTTAAAGAAATGTAATGTTGCCCTGTGAGCGTCAGGTACGAATTCAACACCTCTTGATGAGAATGTCCCTCCTTTCTATATTTATTTAAAATATTGGGCAAAATTTTGTTTACCAATTGAATACGATCAATCGCATATGCTACAGGATCAGAGGTCAAATCATAAATCATAGCATCGGGATCCATGCCCTTTCCTGTGGAACGCATATCATCTGCATCATTGGCAAAATCATGCCCATGTTTGGTGCTCTCAAACAATAGAGCGCTTAGACCGTCCTCATCCAAGTCTGCATAAGCAAACTGAATGGCCCAATGGTCATAAACACCCGGTACGGTGTCGTAAAACAAACCTTGGTTTTCAGAATTCAGGCTAAAATTAATTGCGGGATACTCCATGACAGAAGAACAAAGTCCTTTTGCATAGGTTGTTTCTTTATCTAAAACCTCTTCGTAAGTGAGCCAATTCGAACCTTTAAAATTGTGATTTAAACCCAAAGTATGCCCTACCTCATGAAGAACCAAACGCTTTATGGATTCTCTAAGTAGATCTTCTTTACGTTGCGAAGAAAGTTCCAAAACATCAATAGCATTCTGAGCAAACAGGTTGTTGGATTGCATCAAAGAGGATGCAGAGCAATAATGACTTTCTGTAGCATGCACCCCTTCAGAAGAAAAACCTGTTTCTTGAAAAAGCTCACCTTGTTTGATTCTTTTGGTAATATAAACCCATTCCAACATAATGTCAGCACCCATAATTTGGCCTGTGCGAGGGTTGACAAAGCTTGGGCCATACCCACCAAACATTGGGTTTGGCGAAGACACCCAACGAAGAACGTTGTAGCGAAGATCACCGGCATCCCAGCGGGCGGAATCGGGCTGCACTTTAACCTGAACAGCATCTTTAAACCCTGCACTTTCAAAGGCTTTACTCCAGGATTCAACGGCCTCTTTGATCCAAGGTCTCAACTTTAGCGGGGTTGTGTTTTCTATCCAGAACACCAAGGGCTCAATGGGATCTGAAATCGGTGATTCAGGATTTTTCTTAACCAAATCCCATCGATGAACCACATCGCGATAATTTAAGGCCTCTGCAGTCGTCATGTCGTTCCCTTTCGTGGTAAAATAGCCGACTCTAGGATCATCATAACGAGGCTTAAAATCATTGGACGGCATTTCAATTAACGAGTGTTGTACAATCACATTTACATAACGAGAATCGGATACTGCTGAGCTTCCAGAAGATTTTGGTAACACGTTATCGTAGGCATATTGTACGACAACATCTGTGTTTTGTGGGTAATTTTTTAATTTATGGTACTTGGTCTTTGTTTTGCTAAGCTTTCCAATTTGGAATCCTCTAAAACCGGGAACAGCGGCTCTTTTTAGTTGTTGCAACTTTTCGTTTAAAAAAATCTTATCTGCATCCAATAAGAACTTGGTACTGTCCTTACTTACTGCTACAATAGTTTCACTCAATAAAATGGGATTGTTTATGTTTGCATCGGAAGACTTTGATAAAGCACTTTGTTCGTCAAAATAATATCGGGTATTCTGTTGTACAAATTCAATACGATCGTAATACTTTTGAATTTTAAATACTTTCGACCCTCTAAAATTTCCTCTGAAAAACCCTGCATCTGCAACACCGTTCTCGATGTAACTGAAATGTATGTATTCCTTATTCAATTGATCTTGAGTAACCTCGAGATACAACTTTCCTTTCTTTGAGCCTCGATACATTGTAAAAAGCCCTTCTAGCTTTTCTGCATTTTCAATCTTCTGCGCGTATTTGTCTTTGGCTTCTTTTTTTACTGCAGTCGTCGTCTTGGCTTTTTTCTTACCAAACAACTGAGCATTTGCATCTGGGGAAACACCAATAAGTACAGAAATAAAACTCAAGGAATACATCCATTTTCTCATAGCAAACGATTTTGTTTGACTCAAAGATAACTCATCAGATTAAAATATAAGTATCTAAAACTATTATATGAGACATGTCTATACCTCACATAAGCTTTGAGTCTTAAGGGACAACTCTCATGATGTGATTATAATTCACCTAAGGGACTATGATTAAGAGCTCACAAAAACGCTTTCAGGTATTCATCTTGTGGATGCAAAATGAAATCATTAATTCTACATCTCGAAACTAAATCAGAGGAAAAAGCTTGCACTTAATACTTATATTTACCGAATGAAAATTCAAACGCATCTATTGGCCAATGGAATACGCATCATTCACCACCCCGTGAAGAGTGCCGTAGCTCATTGTGGTATTATGATTAATACTGGCTCCAGAGATGAGGCTAAGTCTGAGCAAGGCATGGCCCACTTTATAGAGCATGCGTTGTTCAAGGGGACAAAAAAACGGAAAGCTTTTCACATTCTAAGCCGCCTGGAAGATGTAGGTGGTGAATTGAACGCTTACACCACAAAAGAAGAAACTTGGTACTATGCCTCTTTTGTAAACAACTATTACGAGCGGTCCATCGAACTTTTGAGTGACATCATATTCAATGCATCACTTCCTGGAAAAGAATTAGACAAAGAAAAGGATGTCATCATGGACGAAATCTACTCCTACCTCGATAGTCCTTCGGAGTCCATTTTCGATGACTATGAAGAGTTGATTTATCTCGGGCACCCAATCGGAAGAAATATATTGGGCGTGAAAAAAACGCTTCAGAGTTTTAATTCAACATCTGTTAAAAATTACATAGACCAACATTACAATACCGACCAAATGATTTTGAGTTCGGTTGGTAATATCGATTTTAACAAACTTGTTAGATACGCTGAAAAACACCTAAATCACATTCCAAGTAACATCTCCAAACACAAAAGAGTGGAGATTAATGGGTATGAAACACGAGAACTGATTGTTAAAAAAGACATTCTACAAGCCCATTGCATCATCGGAAATAGAGCTTACAGTGCGAAAGATCCAAAAGCACAAACTTTAATCCTGCTGAACAATTTATTGGGAGGTCCGGGAATGAATTCCCGATTGAATTTGGGTATTAGAGAGAAATACGGTTTCACATACACCATAGAATCAAACTATACAACCTATCAAGACACCGGAGTCTGGAGCATCTATTTTGGTACAGAACCACAAAGTGTTAAGAAGACCATCAAGCTGATTTACAAAGAACTTAAAAAGCTTCGAGAAATTAAGCTTGGCCCGTTGCAACTTAAAAAGGCGAAACAACAACTGATTGGACAATTAGCTATTGCTCAAGAAAACAACTGCAATCTCATGCAGTCCATTGCTAAAAGCTACCAGACCTTTGATAAAGTTGAACGTATCGAAGAGCTAAATCAAAAGATTTTAGCCATTACGGCAGAAGAAATACAAGAAGTCGCTCAAGAAATATTTACAGAAGATCTACTGAGTACCCTCATTTACGAACCTAAAAAAGCTTAGTATGGAATTCATTTCCAAAGAGCTTGATCGATATTGCAACGATCATACGAGCTCAGAATGTGAAATCTTGAGTGCATTAAATCACGAAACTCATACCTCTGTATTAAATCCTCGTATGATTTCGGGGAACCTTCAAGGTCAATTCTTGACCATGATTAGCAGAATGCTTCAGCCAAAATGCATTCTTGAAATAGGTACCTACACAGGGTACTCGGCTATATGTCTTGCTAAGGGTCTTCCGGCATCGGGCGTTTTACACACGATTGATGTTAATGAGGAGTTGGAGGACATGACAACTCGATATTTTAAAAAAGCGGGTTTCGAACATCAAATTGTTCAACATATTGGTGATGCCAGCCTTGTTATACCGAACATGGACTTGGAATTGGACTTGGTATTTATCGATGCTGACAAAAAAAACTACCCCATCTATTTTGATCTTTTGGTAGATAAAATTAAACCGGGAGGCTGGATCATTGCAGATAATGTTTTGTGGTCTGGTAAGGTCATTGAGGAATTAGACTCTTCCGACAAATCGACCAAAGCACTTCTCGAATACAATAAAAAAGTTCAAGATCACCCTGGAGTTGAAAACCTGTTACTTCCATTAAGAGACGGGCTGATGATTTGTCGAAAAATTTGACTCAAAAGATTTAAAACCATACTCGCCCGAAGGTGTGGGTATTAAATTTGCCAATGATCTACTTGGAAAGCTGATTCCTATCCGACTTGAAATCGCAGATGCAATATGGGTAGCTGCTTCGCTCTTAGATGTCTTTCCTAATTTTACATTCCAACCGCAGCAAATTAAGAGCACATGTTGATCGTAAATTTATCTCGAACCTTGCGTGATTCAAGTATGGCGATGTTATTATGGTTTGAATAGGTATTCGAGAATTTCAATCAGACAACTAAGAGTTTAATGAAGTCGAAGTTTCTCCGGTTTTATAAAGAATGTACAGTACAAATAAACAGCAAAACACACTCAGCAATACGTTGAGTATTGCCAGGAGAGTCTGTCCATTTTTAAGCATCTCAAAGGTCTCAAAGCTGAATGTGGAGAACGTGCTGAACCCTCCACAGAACCCGGTAATCACAAAAAGCTTCCAAGACTCATTTAGGGCCATTTTTTCCTGAAAGAAATACACAAAAGAAGCTAAAACAAAAGTACTAAGTATATTTGAGAATAAGGTCGCATAAGCAAAATGCGACGTAAAGTACACAGAGGTGTATTTACTCAAAGCAAAACGACACAGACTGCCGACACCCCCTCCAATAAATATTGCGACTAGATTCATAAGACAAATGGGTACTTTTTCTTGATCCTCTTAGCCATTACCCATATCATTTTTGCGATGAATATGCCCAAAATAGCTCCTCCAAGAATGTCTAGTGGATAATGTTTACCAACATACACTCTACTGTAACCTACTAATATGGCCCAGGAGTAAAACAAATACGGAATGTATTTTCGCTCATAAAAGACAGATGAGGATATTGCAGCTAGTGCAAAAAAGTTAGCCGCATGAGAAGAGACAAATCCATACAAACCCCCTTTTGAAACCAACAATCTAATTTGGTCTACCAATTCAGGAGCGTGACTTGGTCTTAAGCGCATGAACACATTTTTGAAACAATGAACCGATGTGAAATCTGCCAGGCCTACAGCCACTGATATGACTATTAAACCCACCCAAAAATGTTTTCGATGTTCTTGGATCAACAAAAATACAATCAAGAGAAACAGAGGAATTGCAGACTTGGTGCTGGATATAAAAACCCAAAACCCATCCCAAGGCTCTGTTCCTATACCGTTCAATAGCAAGAACAAATCTTGATCTCCCTTTAGTAATTTACTTAGCATTTAATTGATTCCAAATTAAATCTTTTAACTCCATCAAACCGTGCTGTGAAACCGATGAAAAAAAGATGCTTTTCACTCCTTTTGGAACGGTCTTCTCTACCTCTATTCTCAATTCTTCATCCAGCATATCAGACTTTGAAATGGCCAACAAACGGTCCTTATCTAACAACTCTGGATTGAAAGTTTCTAACTCTTTGAGAAGTATGTTGTATTCTAATTCAATGTCATCTGCATCTGCAGGAACCAAAAACAATAAAGTAGAATTACGTTCAATATGTCTTAAAAAACGAAGACCTAAACCCTTTCCTTCACTTGCTCCTTCGATGATACCGGGAATGTCTGCCATGACAAAAGAGCGATTGTCCCGATATGAAACAATTCCCAAATTGGGGACCAAAGTTGTAAATGGATAATTTGCAATTTTAGGTTTCGCAGCAGAGATCACAGAAAGTAGGGTTGACTTACCCGCATTTGGAAAACCGACCAAACCAACATCAGCAAGAACCTTAAGCTCTAGAACATTCCAACCTTCTTCACCATCGGTACCAGGCTGAGCGTATCTTGGCGTTTGCCGAACGGAATTTTTAAACCACGAATTTCCTCTTCCACCCAAACCGCCTTGACGAATAATCACTTCTTCGCCATGTTCTGTGATTTCAAAAAGCACTTCGCCTGTTTCTGAATCTTTGGCAACTGTTCCTAGAGGAACCTCTACATACTTATCCTCTCCGTCATCTCCGAAACTGTTGTTGGAAGAACCTCCTCCTCCTCTTCCAGCTTTGATATGTCGTTTGTATTTTAAATGCAGTAGCGTCCACATTTGATCGTTACCACGCAGGTATACATTACCTCCTCGACCGCCATCTCCGCCATCAGGCCCACCCTTTGCGGTTAGACGAGAACGATGTAAATGTACAGAACCCGCACCTCCATGACCGGCGGCGCAGTGTATCTTTACATAATCAACAAAATTAGATCCGTTTGTAGCCACTATACCAAAGCATCAATTTCATTACAAAGCCTTTCGGTAATCGACTTGATCGACCCGACTCCTTCCACGCCAACAAACTTGTTTTGTGCCGTGTAGTAATCTTTCAGAATAGCCGTTTCTTTTTCATAAACCTGAATTCTATTCTTAATCACATCCTGATTTTGATCGTCTGCTCGACCGCTGGACTTACCTCTTACCAGTAGCCTTGTAATGAGCTCCTGCTCTTCAACTTCTAAGGCCAACATCGCAGTTATCGAAATACCCTTTGATTTTAAAAACAAATCTAAAGCCTCTGCTTGGGCAGTTGTTCTTGGGAAACCATCGAAGATAAAACCTTTAGCTTCTGGATTGCTGTTGACCTCAGCCTCCAACATAGAAATCGTAACTTCATCAGGGACTAACGCGCCCTTATCAATGTAGGATTTAGCTAGAGTTCCCAGCTCCGTACCTTCTTTCATATTGTACCTGAAAATATCTCCTGTAGAAAGATGCACCAAATTGTATGAATCAGTTAAACAGGCGGACTGAGTCCCTTTTCCTGCACCTGGAGGTCCAAATAAAACTATATTTAACATATTTTATGTTTGAGCTTTCGCCAATTGATAAACGTGATTTAAGTTTCGGCCAAACCCCTTGTAATCGAGGCCATAACCTACTATAAAATTGTTAGGTATTTCAAACCCTACAAAATTTACATTTCTTTTTCCTTGATAAACTTTAGGCTTGAGAAATAAGCTGGCAATTAGCCAATCTTTTCCTTTCTGCTTGAAAATTTCATCAATTTTTGAAAGAGTGTTCCCTGTATCAACGATGTCTTCCAAGACAACAATAGGGTTCTCATTCAAAGTATGATTCAATCCGATAAGCTCATTTACCTCCCCAGAGCTTTCAAGCCCCTGGTAAGAACTCATTTTCACAAATGATATTTCACAATCACCAGGAAAGGCGCGAAGCAAATCAGATGCAAAAACAAAAGAGCCGTTTAAAACAGCGACAAAATGAGGAACTTTGCCATTTAAATCTTGATGTATTTCAAGCGCCAACTCAACAATACGCTCTTTCAACACACGATCTTCAAGATAAATTTCAAAGTCCAAATCATGAACCTTAAGTTTTTTCATACCGAACAAAAATACATTAAAATAAATTGAAATTAAGCATCACAAAAACTTGGATCTGTTTTGTTAGAAAACAAGTAAAAAAGGCTGCCTTTGTTGGTTAAATATTTGAACAAAAAATGTTCTCTTTTCTTTTATTAAAAACTCTTTTGTACATCGCAATGAATCGTTATTTTTGTAAAAAAATATTTTACTATGAAAGCAGTAGTTAGTATCATTATGGGAAGTACATCCGACTGGCCCGTGATGCAAAAGGCCGCAAAATTCCTAAACGATCTAGAAATCCCTTTTGAGGTAAATGCCCTTTCCGCACACCGAACGCCAGAACAAGTAGAAGCCTATGCTTCAAAAGCTTACCAGGAAGGCGTTAAAGTTATCATTGCTGGGGCTGGTGGAGCCGCACACCTACCGGGAGTTATGGCCGCTTTTACACCGCTACCAATTATTGGTGTGCCTTGTCGATCTTCTATCTCTATTGATGGATGGGACTCAATTTTATCAATACTTCAAATGCCTCCAGGCATCCCTGTTGCTACCGTAGGTTTAGATGCCGCTCAAAATGCCGCCATACTCGCCGTTCAAATGATAGCCACGGGAGACACTGAAGTCATGGAGAAATTGGTTACTTACAAAGAGTCTCTCAAGAAGAAAATCATCAAAGCTAATGAAGATTTAAGTGCGTTTAAATTTGACTACAGAGTATCGTAAATTACTATGTACACAAATAATCAAATAACACCATAAATCGAATACAAAAAACCCTTTTGCCCAAAGGGTTTTTTTGTATTCAGTTAATACTGATTGGCATGAAAAAACTGTTTCTCCTTTTTCTATTTGTTTCCAATGTGATGTATGCGCAAAATGCTTACGACATCATCAAACGTTCTGATGAACATCTTCGTGGCGCAAGTAACGTGGCTGAAATGAGCATAAAAATCGAAAGGCCTAAATGGTCAAGAACGATGAAAATCAAGGCATGGTCTTTAGGGAGCGAATATTCATTTATATTGGTACAAGCCCCCGCAAGAGATAAAGGAACGGTATTTTTAAAACGAGAAAATGAAATTTGGAACTGGCAACCCAAAATTGAGAAAATCATTAAACTACCCCCATCAATGATGATGCAGTCCTGGATGGGATCCGATTTCACAAATGATGATTTGATTAAAGAGTCTTCTATACTTACCGATTATACCCATGAAATTATTGGAGATACAATTTTACTCGACAGACCATGCTACATCATTGAACTTACAGCCAAAGAAGACGCTGCAGTCGTTTGGGGGAAAATAAACCTTTACATCGACAAAAAAGACTTCCTTCAAATGGCCTCTGAATTTTACGACGAAGATGGTTATCTCATCAATAAAATGGAAGCTTCTGACATCAGATACTTTGAAGATAAAATTCTTCCTGCAACCCTCACAATGACTCCCTTTGAAGATGACGGTCAAAAAACCACACTTCAATATAAATCCATGGAATATGACATTGACATCAACGAGAACTTTTTCACGCAACAAAACATGAAAAGACTACGCTGATCATGATCTTAAAAATGGCTTGGCGGAATATCTGGCGGAATAAACGAAGAAGCATCATCACGATTTCTTCAATTTTTTGTGCTGTTTTTTTCGCTGTTTTTGCCAGATCTTTTCAGATTGGTGTGTACGATAAAATGGTCTCTAATATGGTTGGGATGTACACCGGCTATCTCCAAATTCAACAGAAAGGATTTTGGCAAGAGCAAAGTATCGACAATAGTTTTGTTCCAGAACAACGTGTTTTGGAATTGCTTAAAAATAACAACCAAATCTTAGGATCTAACGGTCGTCTTGAGAGCTTTGCACTTACAGCATCTGAAAATCTCACGAAGGGAGCCATCATCATGGGTGTAGACTTTAAAAAAGAAGATCTACTGATGGATCTGACACCCAAAATTAAGGCAGGTAAATTCCCTAAAGAAGACAGTGCTTCCCTACTGATTAGTGAGGGTCTGGCAAACTACTACAACCTAGATTTAGGGGACAGCCTGATCTTGCTGGGACAAGGTTTTCACGGTGCGAGTGCCAATGGAATCTTTCCAATTGAGGGCATCGTAAAGCTTCCCATGCCAAATCTAAATGATCGGCTTGTCTTTATGCCAATTGTCGCATCACAAGAACTCTTTGCAGCGCCAGACAGAATTACTTCCCTCGTACTTCAATTGGACAATCCGTCCAAACTCAGCCAAACTAAAATTGAACTACAAGGGAAACTTGATACCGAAATTTATGATCTTTTAGACTGGAAACAATTGTTACCCGAATTGGTTCAAACCATTCAGGCAGATAGTGCCGGAGGCATCATCATCCTTGGCATATTGTACATGATTGTTACGTTCGGTATTTTAGGAACGCTATTGATGATGACTGCTGAGCGAATGTATGAATTCGGAATTCTTGTATCCATAGGCATGCGAAAAGGGAAATTGATGCTTACGATCGTGCTAGAGAGTCTAATGATGGGATTATTAGGCGTTGTACTCGGCGTCATTGGTATCACTCCAGTTCGGTATTATTTTCACCTTAATCCTATTCGGTTACAAGCAAAAGCAGCAGACTCCATTGAAGCCTTTGGTTTTGAACCTGTAATCCCTGCATCACTCGATCCACAAATTGCGATTAATCACGCTGGAATTGTTTTATTGATCGTGATGCTTTGCTCCTTGTATCCAATTGCAGTCATTCTCAAATTGAAACCTATTAAAGCCATGAGGTCCTGATGAAAACGACGCTAAAAATAGCTTGGAGAAATATCTGGCGAACGCCGCTTCGATCTCTCATCGTAATTGGTTCAATTGTACTCGGGATTTGGGCCGGAATTTTTGTTGTGGCATTCTGTTACGGGCTCAACAAACAACGAACAACGAGTAGTATTGAAAGTGCCATCTCTCACATTCAAATACACCACCCTGAATTTAGGGAGAATTTTGAAAGCAAATTTGTACTTGAGAATCCGGAGCTTTTAAAAACGACCCTTCAAAAAGATGAGGATGTACAAGCTTACGCACTCCGATCTCTTCTATTCGGTATGATAAACTCTCCAATAAAAAGTAATGGAGTTCAGATTATTGGTGTTCATAAAGATGAAGAAAGAAACGTTACAAATCTTCATACAAAAATTACAGAAGGAACTTATTTTAACACCAAACGAAAAAACGCCATCCTGGTTGGCGAAGCACTTGCCAAAAAGTTAAATGTGAGATTGAGGTCTAAAGTTGTTCTGACATTCCAGGATCAAGAAAACAATATCATCTCCGGAGCATTTAGGGTTTGTGGTATTTTCAAGACTCAGTACACCAGATACGATGAAAACCACGTTTTCATACAAAACAAAGACCTACACCGTCTTGTGAAAACCGAATCCTATCACCAGGCTGCATTATTATGCAATACTCTAGAGCAGGTAGAAAGTACTTCGCAGTCACTACAACTCCAACTAAAAAATTACGATGTAAAAGATTGGAAAAGAATTTCTCCAGAACTTGCTTACGCCGATGAGGTTATGGAAACATGGCTCTTCCTAATCATGGTGATTATCATGCTGGCCCTAATCTTTGGAATTATAAACACCATGCTCATGGCTGTATTCGAGAGAAGAAAAGAATTGGGAATGCTCATGGCGATTGGAATGAATAAGTCAAAAGTATTTCTATTGATTCTTACTGAAACGCTACTCTTGGCTTTGGTAGGTGCACCAACAGGCATGTTGTTAGGAGCCTTAACGATAAAAATAACCTCTAAAACAGGTATTGACCTCTCTATGGTGGGAGAAGGACTGCAATCCGTAGGACTCGGGAACATCATCTATCCTGTCATTGATCCTAAGTTCTATCTTTTCATTGGTGTACTGGTTTTTGTATTCACGCTTATCTCTGCCATATACCCCTCTAAAAAAGCCCTAAAACTCAAACCTACAGAAGCCATTAGAACCATCTGATATGGAAATCATAAAAACAACAAACCTCAGTAAATTATACAAAAACAACGATCTTGAAGTTCAAGCAGTCGATGGAGTAAGTTTATCGATCCGTCAAGGTGAATTTACAGCAATTGTAGGCCCATCAGGGTCCGGAAAAACAACCCTTTTAAACATGATCGGAGGGCTAGATTCTATCAGTGAGGGATCTGTGGAAATCGCGGGCACCAACCTCAATACAATGGAAGAAAATGAATTGATTGATTTTCGATTGAAAAATATCGGATTCGTCTTTCAAGCCTACAATTTAATTCCTGTATTAACCGCACAAGAAAATGTTGAATTCATCATGCTTCTACAAGGCATCCCTGTGGAAGATAGAAAAAAAAGAAGTGAAGAATTATTAGAGCAAGTAGGCTTAGCGGAGAAATTAAAGGTAAGACCAAATCAACTCTCAGGAGGCCAGCAACAAAGAGTGGCCGTTGCTAGAGCATTGGCATCAAAACCTCGATTCATTCTGGCCGATGAACCCACCGCAAATTTAGACAGCCAGTCTACCTCAAAACTCCTGGATATTATGGCTGAGATGAATAAGAAAGAGAATATTACTTTTTTATTTTCAACGCACGACCAAAGAGTTATTGATAAAGCCCGACGAATCATTACCATTGAAGACGGTAAAATCATAAGCGATGAACTACCTTAAGAAAATTACATTCCTTTTCGCCCTTGCTGTTTCATCAGTATCTGCTCAAACTTACTTTGACCAAGACTACTATGCCAGCAACCTAAATAGTTTTAGCTTTTTTAACGCTGACTTGGCGAAAATCACACAAAGCCCGTCGGAATGGCAAGATCAACAATTACATTTTCGATGGAATGGACATTTGTATGTCGGAGATCATATCAGCAGTCAAATTAGCCTTCGAAATCGATTGTTCACAGGGTATCAATGGAAAGAAAATTCAAATGGATTTAAAGAGAGCCTGGTTCGTGACCCCCTGGCATTTCATTCAATTTCAAAAGATGAATTGGGCTTAAACCATCAAATAGATCGTCTCTACATTCAGTGGGAAAAGAATCGTTGGAATTTCCGCTTGGGTAGACAACGTATCAACTGGGGAATCCAAAATTACTGGAACCCCCATGACCTGTTCAATCAATCAAACTTTTTCGACTTTGACTACATTGAAAACCCGGGTACAGATGCTTTTCGAATGACGCACTACCCGAAAGTAAATCAGTCCATTGAGATTGCCGTAAACAACGACATCGTTGCAGGTTTGTATCGGTTAAACATCTACAATTATGATTTCCAGATGCTTACCGCAAAATACTACGATGATTTTTGCCTAGGACTTGGTTGGTCCGGACAATTGCAAAAAATGGGATTCAGGGGGGAGTTTTCATTCTTCCAAGATTTCAAAAAAAATCTAAATGAATTTATGGGAAGTATCGGATTTGATTACAATTTCAGAAATGGCGTCTATGTATCAGGTACCTGCCTTTACAAAAGCAAAACAAATTCGTTTAATCCATTAGGCTTGTCTCAAATGGAAATGACCGCTAAAAACCCAATGCCCTTTGAGTACAACTTCATGTATCAAATACAACATACTCTTTACCCACTTGTTCAAGTAGGAGGCGTTCTGATTCATGATAAAAATTTAGATTTTGTTTTTATCAATCCACAAATCACGTTTTCAATAAAGGAATCCATTGATTTGATGATTAGTAGTCAAAATACTTGGAGTGAAATTATGGGAGAAACCGAAAACACACAACAAACGGTTTTCACAAGACTACAGTGGAACTTTTGATTGGTAAAGAAAAAAGTTGAGAAAAGTCTATATACCTTCGAGTAGTTTTGAGAGAGATACACCCAAAGCTTTTGCGATTTTTTTCAGCAAGAATGTACCCGGGTTACGTTTGCCACTTTCAATCATTTGAATGTTTTGCTTACTCACATCCAACAAATCTCCTAAGTCTTCCTGCGACAAATTTAGTCCCTTGCGATAGTGGATTATTCGCTCGGCAATCTTGATATTTAAGTCTTCTTTTTTCAACACAGAGGTTATTTTTTCTATAGATAAATATCATGAATAATTACAAATAATACGTCAAGCATATAGTTGTCTTATTAAATTATTTAATGACTGACAATCAACTAGTTAAGGGTTTCGCAATTTAATATCTTAGATTTTAGAAGCTAGAAAGTGGTGTTTTAGCGCTAAAAGCGCAGCCTAAAAACGAAAATATTTGTACCACAATAATATTAACGTATGGTAATATGCAAATATAACGAATTTTTTTTAGCTAGAATTCACGTGATGTATTTGATAAATACCTATATTGGCAATGAATTAGTTGTCATTTAAAAATTTGATAATGGAATATGAAAAAAAATTGAATGCGGCTGAAGTATTCAAAGCCTTATCTAACCCACTAAGATTAAGTATTGTAAAACTTCTTGCTGAATCGGAAAAGATGAATGTTACTGAGATTTACAAAAATCTAGACATCAAACAAGCCATTGCATCACATCAACTTAATATTCTTAGAAATAAGAATATTTTACTTGCTGAACGAAAAGGGAAAAAAACTTTTTACTCGCTAAAACATCCTCAAATTGCTGAAGCTATTGATTTAGTTGTAGGCATCTAATCAGTCCACAGGTAAAAAATAATTTCAGTAAAACTATATAAGTATTTTTTTATATATTTATATTGCTTTAATCAAGTCTCTTAGATCCTTTAATTGGTTTATTTGAAACAAAAGCATGTAAACACTTTATAATATATACTTACATAATATGGTAAAAATAGCACAGATCGCCATGGTGCTAATAAACTTTTATTGCCTTGGTCAAAACAATGAATTTCTATTCAAAGACTTCAACAATCCAGCTTTACTAAAGCAAATTAACACGCCTGCTTTATACACCAAACATTCCATAATAAATCATGATTTTGGTATTAAGGCTCATAAAATAGGGGCCGTTATTAAATTCAGGAGACAACCAATACAAGGTTCTTACCACCAATATGGATACACGAAATACAAAGAGCAGAAGTTCACACTTTCAACGGCACAAAAGATAAGTTCCAAAATAAATTTCGGATTAAACCTAAACCTTCACAGAGCGACAAGTCCTGGATTTCAGAAACAGTACACCGTTAGCTTTGACCTGGGGTGGAACTACGTAAATAAACACTACGAAGTTGAACTATTCATAGAGAACCCATTCAATAGCAGTTATGTCAAGAACGACATTACAAGTCGGTTGATTTTATGTGGACGATACCATTGGAATGTAAACTTAACTTCCATTTTACAAGCAGAAGAATCGCTTGCCCCTAATTCTCATGTGCAACACGAGTTAAAGTACAGTTATGAAAACTCTTTTAACATGAGTATCATTCATGCACTAACCATTTCTCAGTACGGCATTAAAATAGGGTATATTAAAGAGCCCTTTGAATTCTATACTTCATACAAAACACATGCATGGGCAAATAGAATAGGCTTATCATTAATTTACCACCCAACCAATGGTTAAATGGGTTTTTATATCCCTCTCACTTTACTGGAACTCTATCGCTCAAGACTTTTCAAAACAATTTGAATATGCAGCATCTAAATATCACACCGAATCAATTGAAAAATTAAGTGACTTATGGGATTATTACTCAGACAACCCTATTGATTTAAACAATTCAATCGATTTAGAACAATTGTCTTTACTCAATCTCATATCCGAAGTCGAGTGCAAAAGAATTCAAGCATATTGCCAAAATCGAAAACTAGTTTCAATCTATGAACTTCAGGGAATAAACATAGAGATAGAAGCTCTAAAAAGAATCAAAAAGTTTATTCGTGTATCCGAAAAAAAGGGCCAAAGCTTGAGGATAAAAAAGAATGTATTCTATACAAGCATCAAACGTCAAATACAAGACAATCATGGCCACACAAATAAAACTTATGTGGGGAGTAGGTTTAAATCCCACATTAGGTTTCGAATGCAAATGAAGAACGGTTGGGATATCGGTATAAATTGTGAAAAAGATGCAGGAGAACCTTTTTGGTATAAAAATGACGGCGTAAACAACCTCGGAGGATATATAGCCTTTAAAAACGCTCAGAAACGTTACAAAATTATCCTAGGTAAATACGATCTAAACCTTGGTGAAGGGTTGTTGTTTGGTACAAGTTATAGAATAAACAACCCCTACTTTCTTAGTTATTCCCCTTTGTTTACGGTAAAGGAAACGTTAAGCTCCAAAGAGCACCGTTATTTTCAAGGAGGATCCGTACAATGGGCATACAACAGATTGAATTTAGGACTATTCACATCAATCAGAAAACTTCCTGTAAATCCTGAGTCAGGACTTCATAGATCTGTTTCTGAAATCCAAAGAAGAAAAAAAATCAAAGAACATATACTGGGACTTTGGATCAATAGAAAAATAAAACAAGGCAAAATATCTTGGAGTGGGGTCTACTACGAATCGATGAAAAATAACCAAGAGTATCATTTACTCCAGAGTCTATTCTTCTCCAAAAACTATTTCAACATCAACTACTCAGGAGAAATTACCTCACAAAACTTTCAGCTTTGGGCTACGCTCCAAAAACTTACGTTCAGTATTTCTAGCAACAGCTTGTTATCCCTTCAATATCGAAATAGAGATTATGGATTTCTTAATGCATTCAGGGCAGATTACAGCAGCTTTAGTAATGGGTACGAAAGAGGGTTTTTGTATTCATTTCAATACATTTTTAACGAAAAATGGCATTTGAACGCTACTTTTGACCAATACTACCCCAATTACAACAAACAGGAGTATTCTGTAATTTTACCCGGTGAAAAAAAATCAGTTGAGATATCAAGAGTCACATCCCTTCGGAAAGTAATTGTTAAACTTCAAAAAAAAACAAATACGAAAACAATAAACAAACTGTACATCAATTACCAAGAAAAACTAAGCCCTGCATTAGTTCTACACATGACTGGAGAGTGCATAGATAATTCAGAACTGAAAAACACGAATCTCAACTTTAAAATGAATTGGACAAACACCAAGAAAAAAAGTAAATCGTGTTTTTCATATGGGATATTTAATACCCGTAATCAAACAATGTATTGGAAAAGCCCGTATGTATTAGGAATCTATAATTCGAGATTTATTAATGGCAGTGGAAGCATCTACAGTGCAACCTACCAGAGGAAATGGTCAAAATCAATCAAGTATGGAGCCCAACTCATGCAAATAGGCTATTCAGACAGAAACCATATTGGTTCCGGCAACGAACGCATTAACGGAAGCTCAAGAACAGAATTTAGCATTTATCTGAAGTGGTCCTCAAACTAGGATACCTCCACATCAAAATGGAGCTCTTTCAAATCATTCCAATATGATTTGTAAGACTTATTGACGACCAAAGGATTGTTGAGCGTTATCGAATTGGCTTTGAGCGCCAAAGGAGCAAGACACAAAGCCATACGATGATCTCCATAGGTTTCAAAATTGAAATCCTTGTTGGAGAAGTCTGGCCCGGGAATGATCTCTAAAGCCTCATTGTTTATGATGTGAATCTCAGCCCCACACTTCTCTAACTCTACCTTAAGTGCCATCAAACGATCGGTTTCCTTAATCGGCAAGCTTTTAAGGCCTTTTATATTCATTGGGATACCCAACGCACAAGTTGTTGCCGCTAGAGTCTGCGCTAAATCTGGTGTTTTTGTACAGTCAAACTCGAGAATATCCGGTCGCGTAAAACCAACTTGTTTTCTTAAAGTTAATTCCCCATTCTCAATACTTGAATCAACGCCAAGCAACTTGAAATAGTTCATCCCTTCCTGATCTCCTTGCACTGAAATTTTATCTACTTGCTTGAGTCTTATCTCTGCAGAATCACTCAATGCTGCCAACTCGAATATGTATGATATTGAAGACCAGTCGGACTCAACATCTCGCACATTATCTGAATATTCCCCGGGGAGAATCGTAATCGTATCAGCTTCCCAAACATGCCCAACACCTTGTTGTTGCATGAGATTTAAAGTCATTTCTATGTATGGTCGCGATAATACTTCACCTTTTAAACGAAGCCTAATTCCTTTTTCGAAGTAGGGAGAAATCATCAAAATAGCTGAAATAAACTGACTCGATACATCGGCATTGATACTTAGATCGCCTCCTTGCAGCTTCTTCCCTTTGATATTCAGCGGGGGATAACCTTCTTTTTCGATATAATCAATTTCAGCACCCAAGCCGGACAAGGCGTCTACCAGATCTTTAATCGGACGTTCTTTCATTCTTGAAGCTCCTGTAAGCACGCAGTCCGATTCTTGTATCGATAGGTAAGCTGTCAAAAACCGCATTGCAGTCCCTGCAATCCCCACATCAACAGTCGATTCTTTTGAAGAAATCGCCTTTAACAATACGGTCGTATCGTCTGAGTTTGAAAGATTGTTTAAGGGACTCATCTGTCCAGACAAGGCTTGAAGTATCAACAATCGATTGGAAATACTCTTTGATCCAGTCAACTTAAGGTTCCCCTTGAGTGTTTTGGTTTCTGTTTGAATTTTTACTTTCAATTTAAACGGGTGTTATAAGTTCTAATAGCCGCTTCGATTTGGTCTACAGTACAAATTTTATTGAATTCAGACACTCCAATTTTTTTCAGCAATGTGAAGTTAATTTGTGAATCATCATTCTTTTTATCGTGACGCATCCATTCTATTAAATCAGGCAGCTCATTTTCATCAATTTTTTGAAGTGGGAACACCTTACTAAAGGCTGACTTGATTGTTTCAAAGTCTTCATCATTAAATCCATTCATCATTTGCGACAAAATGATTTCAACTAACATTCCTACAGCAATCGCTTCTCCGTGTAGTAAATCTCGTCCTTTTTCCAAGGCCTGACTTTCTATAGCGTGCCCAATTGTATGGCCGAAATTTAAAGTCTTGCGCAAACCTTTCTCTTCCCAATCTTCTAGAACAATCTCATTTTTTATAGAAATCGATTTATGAAGCATTTCAGACAAATACGCATCATCTTTTAAATTAAGATCACTTAAAAAGGACCAATATTCTGCATCTGATATCAATGCATGTTTGTAGACCTCAGCCATCCCGCTTACCCAATGTCTTTCTGGTAAAGTTTTCAAAAATTCAGGGACAATAAGAACCAAGTCGGGGTTTCTAAACAACCCTATTTGATTTTTATGACCGTCTAGATCAACAGCTACCTTTCCTCCAACAGAGGCATCAACCTGAGATAAAAGCGTTGTAGGGATGTGAAAAAAACGAACGCCCCTTTTGTACAAAGAAGCTATCATTCCTCCCATATCACAAATCACACCTCCACCTAAATTTACGACGAAGGCATTTCTATCAGCGTTTGATTCACTTATCGTTTTCCAAACATCGTGACATATAGAAAGTGTTTTGTTTTGCTCACCAGATTCAATCTCTATCAATTCAGCTCCGATAAGCATGGGGACCTGATCAATTAAATAAGGCAAACAATAGCGAGAGGAATTTTCATCACAAAATATAAACACCTTTGAATATTGTCCTTGACAATCCTCTAGAATACGGTTGAAATCTTGTAAAACCTCATCCCCAATGTAAATAGAATAGTTATCCGATTGAATCTCCACAGAGTACTTTTTAATTTTGAAAAAACAAAGATAGGAAAGCAAACAACACCACCATAAATCAATGACTAATTTAATTAATCTAGACCTGATCTAAAGGCCATAAACCTATGAAAAAAAACAAATTATCAATATTAAATTTATATTTGCATAGCATACAAATGGACTGAATTTTGCTATTGAGTATCCGAGATTACATTAACGTAATCATTCAACTAAGCATTATTTATGGTTTCATTCAAAAATACGGAGATTGCGTTTCAGCCTCTGTCAGATAAAAAACTTCAAAAAACGCTACACATGTTCAGTTTCATGCGGCATTCAAAGCTTACTCGAATCGGTAGTCATGCGCTCAAATTAGCACTTCGCCTTCGGTTGCCCATAACGCCTTTGTTAAAAAATACAATTGTTGATGTGTTTTGTGGTGGTGAAACTGTTGATGATTGTCATTCTAAAATAGACACCTTGGCATCCTACAACATCAAAACGGTTCTTGACTACTCGGTTGAAGGCAAAGCCACAGAAGATGACTTTAAGGAATCGCTAAATCAAATCCTACAAAATATTATTGCTGCTAAAAAAAGCTTCAGCATACCTTTTTGTGTTTTTAAGGTTTCCAGTCTAGGTCGCATTGAAATACTTGAAAAAGTAAGTCGCAAAACAAAACTCAACCTGGAAGACCAACAAGAATACGATCGAATGATTCATCGAATTAATAAGATTTGTAAAAAAGCAGATCAAGCAAGCATATCCGTTATGATCGATGCGGAAGAAAGTTGGATCCAAGACGCCATTGATAACATAACGGAAGGTATGATGAAAACCTTTAATAAAGAGCGAGCTATTGTTTTTAATACACTTCAAATGTACAGGAGTGATCGACTGGATTACCTAAAAAGAATTCATAAAGACTCGAAGCTAAACGGTTACTTTTTAGGATTTAAAATTGTCAGAGGTGCATACCTAGAGAAAGAAAACAGTCGTGCGAAAAAAATGGGCTATAAAACTCCCATACAGATAAATAAATACGATTGCGATAATGATTATGACTCCGCTCTTGAGTATGCATGTGAAAACATACATGGAATATCTATTTGTGCAGGTACTCACAACGAACAAAGCTCAAGATATCTGATGCAGTTAATGAAAACCTACAAGATTGAAAAAAACAACAGTAGTGTATACTTTGCTCAACTGCTCGGAATGAGTGACCACATCAGTTACAATTTAGCAAATGACGGTTACAATGTTTTGAAATACATGCCCTATGGCCCTATTAAAAAAATGTTGCCATACCTGATTCGTCGTGCCGAAGAAAACAAATCGATTGCAGGTCAAACAGGGCGAGAATTAAATCTTGTGAACAAAGAAATAGAAAGAAGGGAGTCTTAAAACGGATTTACAAACAGTCACAATTTTGCGTGCCCACATAAGTCAGTAGAGACAAGCTGTCGCAATCATTCATGTGAAATTTTGAAAACTTCTCACCATCAATTTCAATGTGGTACGTTTTACAAGCACCATCAACGTCACTGGAACTAAAATCTACCTCCAAATCAGCTTGGTTGAAAATGTTTTCAAAAAACAACTGACTTACACCGACGCATTCCAATTGACAAATGGCCTGTTCAGAAATACGGAGTTCTTGATTTCTAAGATGTTTAACCGTACGAGCATTCGGAAGATATGAGAAGTCAACTTCACGATCTCCAAAAAATAAAAAAGAGACAATGATTCCTAAACCAACTCCAAACAAATACAAAAAAATACGTCGCGTCATGCTGAAAAATTAAAGCCCCAAAAGTAATCTTATTTCCTTGTAAGGCAAGTCAAACCATGCTCCAATTCCTTTATTGGTAAGAATTCCGTTATAAACATAAACACCACCCCGAATGTTTGGAGAACGCAACAACATTCCTTGAACACCACCGCCATCGCCTACCTTTAAAAGTGTGGGTGCAATGATGTTACTCAAGGAGAATGAAGCTGTTTTAGCAACCCTAGAGGCCACATTTGGAACGCAGTAATGTATAACACCATGCTTGGTAAATGTCGGATTTTCATGGGTGGTTACTTCAGAGGTTTCAAAACAGCCTCCCTGATCTATACTAACATCGACAATGACAGACTTGGGCTTCATTTTTTGGACCATGTCGTCAGAAATAACACATGGAGTCCTGCCCTCTTGAGCTCTTAAGGCTCCTATGGCCACATCGGCTCTTTTCAATGCTTTTTCAAGCACCTTAGGTTGTAGTATGGAGGTTGCTATTGGAGAGTTCAAATCATTTTGAATTCTTCTCAAGCGTGAAATTGAATTATCAAAAACACTCACAGATGCTCCAAGTGCCATTGCCGACCTCGCAGCATACTCAGCAACAGTTCCTGCACCAATGATGACAATTCGAGTGGGGCGAACTCCTGGGATTCCTCCCATGAGCATCCCTCTACCGCCAGCTGAAGTACTCAAAAGTTCAGCAGCAATTAGTATGGATGATGTACCAGCAATCTCACTCATAGATCGGACGATTGGAAATACGTTCGTCTCGTCTTTTATGTAGTCAAAAGCAACAGCTGTTACTTTCTTCTCCATTAATTTTTTGAAATAACTTACTGATTGTGTCTTGAGTTGAAGAGCGGAAATTAAACATTGGTTGTGTTTGAAATTATCCAACTCATCGATGGTAGGGGGCTCTACCTTAAGAATGATGTCAGCTTCATAAACCTCTTTTACATTGTAGCAAATTTTAGCACCAGCCTCACTGTATTCTTGATCTGTGAAAGAACTCGATCTACCTGCATTGGTCTCAATATAGATCCGATGTCCGTTACTCACCAAAAGGCCAACAGCTTCGGGTACTAAAGGCACACGATTTTCCTGAAAAGCGCACTCTTTTGGTATGCCTATAAAAAGAGATTGCTTTTTTGTTGAAAGCTCCAACACTTCAGGTTGGGGCATCAAAAACTCCTCATGTAGGAAACTTAAAATATCAGGCTTACTCATCTTTTGAAACTAAAATTCTTCTAGGGTAAATGTACGAATATCATTCTCGGACTCAATGTGAATCTTTAACAGCTTTTCAGGCAATAAGTTAGCAATTTTTTCTGGCCACTCAATAAAACAATAATGATTCGAATAGAAATAATTCTCATACCCCATATCAAACGCTTCATTTTCATCGATCAATCTATAAAAATCAAAATGATAAACGACTTGCTCATCATCGGCCTCATACTCATTGACCAAACCATAAGTAGGGCTGCAAATCTCAGATACATCCACCCCAAGATCCACACAAAGACTTTTTATAAAAGTAGTTTTACCGACCCCCATCGCGCCATAAAAAGCGATTATTTTACTCGGATACTCATTTCTGATTTTGGCTGCTAAGGCTGGCAACTCCTCAATCGAACGAATAGAAATCTTCATTTATTTTGCAGATAATCGAACAATAGGACAAATCATTTCCTCAAGTGATATACCTCCATGTTGGTAGGTATTTTTGAAATACTTCACGAAGTGATTGTAGTTATTCGGATAGGTTAAAAATATATTTTCTCTCGCAAAGATAAAACTTGACGACAAATTAGCCGCGGGCAAAAAATATTCCTCAGGGTTGCTTACCGCAAACACATCCTTAGATTGATATTGCAACCTCTTACCTGTTTTGTATCTGAGGTTTGAAGACGTTTCACGATCTCCCACTACTTTGGACGGTACACCGACATTTATGGTACCATGATCTGTAGAAATGATAAGATCGGCATCATGTTCAGCTATTTTCTTGAGCATTTCCAGTAATGTAGAATTCTGAAACCACGTCCTCGTTAAATCTCTATACGACTTATCTGTTCCCGCCAATTCCCTTATCATGTCCATCTCTGTTTTTGCATGCGACAACATGTCTACAAAATTATAAACGATGACGTTGAGGTCATTACGAATCAGTTGATTGAACTGATCCACTAGTTTAGCTCCGTATTGTTGTTGAACAACCTTGTGGTAGGCGACCTTTTTAGCCCCCATACCCGAACGCTGCATGTAATCATTGAGAAACTCCTCTTCGTGAAGGTTTTTACCACCTTCCTCATGGTCATTCTTCCATAGATGCGGAAAACGTTTGGATAATTCTAAAGGAGTTAATCCAGAAAAAATAGAGTTTCTTGAGTATTGAGTTGCCGTTGGGAGGATGCTACAAAAAGTAGACTCTTCTTCAACTTTAAACCAATCGGATAAGATCGGCTCCAACACTTTCCATTGATCGTACCTTAAATTGTCAATAAGAATAAAAAAACACGGCTTTGATTCGGATAAGTGTGGAAAGACCTTATCTCTCAATAATGTGTGAGACAATACGGGGCTTTCCTTAGACTCAGTTAACCACGATTTGTAATTTTCTTTGACAAATTTGAAAAATAAAGAATTGGCTTCACTTTTTTGCATTTCAAGGATTTCTACCATCCCTGATGCATCTATCTTATCCAGCTCTAACTCCCAGAACACAAGCTTTTGATAGATTTCCGACCATTCTTTGAGGCTTCTGACGTCCATCAAAGCCATACTAATCTCTCGAAATTCTTTTTGGTAACTTGATGTCACCTTATCATTTACCAAACGCTTAGAGTCTAAATTCTTTTTGATAGACAACAGTATTTGATTTGGATTTACAGGCTTAATGAGGTAATCCGAAATCTTTGAACCCAAAGCTTCCTCCATGATATATTCCTCTTCACTCTTGGTAATCATTACAACCGGACCTTTGTGATTATCCGTCATGCGAGACAAGGTCTCTAAACCAGAAATCCCGGGCATATTCTCATCTAGAAATACAATATCAAAGGCATCGTTACTCATCATTTCCAATGCATCCTCTCCGTTGTTGGCTGTTTTCATTTCATAGCCCTTGTGCTCTAGAAATAGAATATGTGGCTTCAGTAATTCAATCTCATCATCTACCCAAAGGATTCTCATTTGTTCCATAGATATTTACTACTTTAGTTTTTTATTGTAATCCGAATAAATTTAAGACAATTGAAGGCTAAAATTGCCAATAAAAGAAAAATTCTTAACGACCCCATTTATGGGTTTACGAACATTCCTAGCGAATTATTTTTCGACATCATTGAGCACCCTTATTTTCAAAGACTCCGACGAATCACTCAGCTAGGTCTCACATACTTAGTTTACCCAGGGGCATACCATACTCGATTTCATCATGCGTTAGGAGCGATGCACTTGATGCAAAATGCAGTGAAAACACTCAGAGAGAAAGGGCACGAAATAACTGAAACTGAAGAAGAAGCCGTACTGATTGGAATACTTCTTCACGACATTGGTCATGGGCCGTTTTCTCACGCTCTCGAACACAGCATTGTTCACGGCATCAATCATGAACATATTTCCGTGATGATTATGAACAAGCTTAACGACGAATTCGATGGTAAATTGTCGTTAGCGATACAAATCTTCCAAAATCAGTACTCCAAACCTTTTTTACATCAATTGATATCAAGTCAACTAGATGTTGACCGGCTTGACTACTTGAAGCGGGATAGTTTTTACTCCGGAGTATCAGAAGGGATCATCAACTCAGATCGAATCATCAGCATGCTTAATGTGAGTGACGGTGAATTAGTCGTTGATGCTAAGGCCATTTATTCTATTGAAAAGTTCATCATAGCTCGCAGGCTTATGTACTGGCAAGTATACCTTCACAAAACTGTTATATCTGCCGAATTTACGCTCGTTGAAGTTTTAAAAAGAGCTAAAACTTTAGTTCAAGAGGGAGCTGATCTATTCTACACGTCTGCTCTGGGTCAATTCCTAGAGAACAACCATAATCTGAACGATTTCGAAACCAATTCAAAGCTGTTAGATTTGTTCTGTCAATTGGATGATTTTGACATCATGACCTCCATCAAGGAATGGACCAAACACTCGGATAAAACATTAGCCGCATTGAGCCAAAAGATCATTCAACGAAAACTACTGAAAATTGAACTTCAAGACACTAAATTCAGCCCTTCTTATATCGCTAAAATCAAAGCAAAAGCTTCAGAAATATATGGGATTGAAAAAAAACACGCCTCTCACCTAGTTTTTACAAATAAGATTGACAACAAAGCCTACAATCCAAAAAAAGATAAGATCAACTTACTGTACAAAAATGGAGAAATTACAGATATTGCTGAGGCTGCAGACCAATTGAACATTTCTGTTTTAGCTCAAACAGTCACCAAACATTTTCTATGTTACCCAAAAAGCTGCGTAGTCTAGAAAATTTGTAATTTAGCCGCTTATGAAGTTTACAGTAAATCAAATAGCAGAAATGCTAAATGGGGTTGTCGAAGGTGATCCAAACATCATCCTAAATCAACTTGCTAAAATTGAAGAGGGATGCCCGCATTCTTTGTCTTTTTTATCAAACCCAAAATACAATGAGCACTTGTATGAGACCAAATCCTCAGCGGTCATTGTAAATAAAAATTTTACACCTGAAAAAAAGGTCAACACAACGCTGATCAAAGTTGATGATGCATATGCTTCTTTCGCTCAATTGCTGCGTATTGTAGACGATTTGCAGAAGAAAAAAAGCGGTATTGAAAAACTTTCCTTCATTGATGAAACAGCAGAAGTAGGTGAAGATACTTACATCGGGGCATTTGCTTACATTGGGAAAAATGTGAAAATTGGCCCAAATGCAAACATTTACCCTCATTGCTTTATTGGCGACGATGTTCGAATAGATGACGGTTGTACGCTGTTTTCGGGGGTTAAAATATACCACAACTGTGAAATTGAAAAAGACACCACAATACATGCTGGAGCTATCATTGGTGGAGACGGATTCGGATTTGCTCCAAACACAGGAAATACCTATGATAAAATTCCTCATATTGGGAATGTCGTCATCAAAGAAGGCGTGGAAATTGGAGCCAACACATGTATCGACAGAGCAACAATGGGGTCTACAATCATTCACAAAGGAGTGAAACTTGACAACATGATCCAAGTAGCTCACAACGTAGAAATTGGAAAAAACACGGTCATTGCATCTCATACAGCTATTGCTGGATCAACTAAAGTGGGAGAAAATTGCATGATTGGAGGTCAAGTTGCTATTGCTGGGCACCTAACTGTAGCAAACAATGTTAAGGTAGCAGGAAAAACAGGTATAGCAAAAGACATCAAAGAGGATGGTAAAGTCCTACAAGGTCCTTTAGCTTTTGACATCAAAGATTTCCAACGTTCATACATTCACTTCCGTCAGCTACCCCAATGGGCAAAAAGAATTGAAGAATTAGAAAAAAAGATTACCTTAAAATAAATGGAGCAACAGCACAGCATAAAAAACAAAGTAAGCATCAGTGGAATTGGTCTTCACACAGGCAATGAAGCAACTCTAACCTTCAATCCTGCGTGCGTGAATCATGGAATTCGTTTTCAACGCATCGACTTACCTGGAAAACCCATTATTGAAGCTGACGCACGATATGTAACCGAAACGGATCGAGGTACCACCTTGAATAAAAAAGGAGCTAAACTGCAGACTATTGAACATATTTTAGCTGCTTGTGCAGGCTTAAAAATTGACAACTTACTCATCGAATTGAATGGGGAAGAACCGCCCATACTGGATGGTAGTTCTATCGAGTTTATAAAATGCTTGAAGAAAGCTAAACCCCAAGCTCAAAATGCCATCAGAAAGTATTTTGTTATAGAAAACGAAATTAATTACGAAGATCCTGAAACAGGAATTCGAATTCAGGCACTACCTGCTGATGAATTTAGTGTTTCAGTAAGTATTGACTACAACTCTAAAGTACTTGGCAAACAAACAGCAGAACTCCATAGCATTGATGAATTTGAGAATGAATTTGCCGACGCCAGGACCTTTTGTTTTTTACATGAACTCGAACTGCTTCTGGATCACGGACTCATCAAGGGTGGCGACCTAAGCAATGCCATCGTTTATGTTGAAAAAGTTGTTGCAGAGAAGGAACTCGAAAGACTCGCAAGTTTGTTCAAAAAAGATCGTATTGGAGTCTGTAAAGATGGACACTTGAACAATCTAGATCTTCGTTATTCGAATGAAGCCGCAAGGCATAAACTCTTGGATGTTATTGGAGACTTAATGCTTGTTGGACTTCCAATCAAAGGGAAAATTATTGCACACAAACCTGGTCATGGATCAAACACAACATTTGCAAAAATCATGAAAGAAGTCATTAAAAAACAAAAAAATCAACCCCCTGCTTACAATCCAAACGAAACTCCAGTAATGGATATTCATCAAATCATGGATACGCTCCCTCACAGACCGCCATTTCTATTGGTTGACAAAGTCCTTGAGCTTAGCGATAGTAAAGTTGTCGGTTTGAAAAACGTTACCATGAACGAACCTTTCTTCAAAGGACATTTCCCTGGCAAACCTGTAATGCCTGGAGTTCTTCAGATTGAAGCCATGGCTCAAGTGGGAGGTATTCTTGTCTTGAATACGGTTCCTGACCCTGAGAATTACTTAACATACTTTATGAAAATTGACAAAGTGAAATTTAAAAATAAAGTACTTCCAGGAGATACACTAATTTTTGATTTAGAGTTAATCAGCCCCATTAGAAGAGGTATCTGTCACATGTTTGGACGCGCCTTTGTTGGCGACAAAATTGTTATGGAAGGAGAAATGATGGCTCAAATTGCTAAAAAACACTAAGATGAATCAACCACTTGCATACATACACCCAGAGGCGAAAATTGCACAAAACGTCGTCATTGAACCATTTGTTACCATCAACAAAAATGTTGAAATTGGTGAAGGGACTTGGATTGGCTCAAGCGTTACCATCATGGAAGGCGCTCGAATTGGTAAAAATTGTAAAATATTTCCAGGCGCTGTAATTTCAGCTATACCGCAAGATTTAAAATTTGGAGGTGAGGACAGCCTCGTAATCATAGGCGATAATACAACCATCAGGGAATGTGTTACCATCAACCGAGGTACAAGTGCTTCGGGTAAGACCGTTGTTGGTAACAACTGCCTTCTTATGGCATATGCCCATGTAGCTCACGATTGTTTTATTGGGAACAACTGCATCATCGTTAACAATGTTGCCATTGGTGGACATGTTACTCTTGGGGATTATGCAATACTCGGAGGACTTTCTGCCGTTCACCAGTTTGTTACAATTGGAGCTCATGCAATGATTTCAGGAGGAGCCTTAGTCCGTAAAGACATCCCTCCTTATGTTAAGGCTGCTAAAGACCCTGTATCATTTATTGGTATAAACTCTATAGGACTACGAAGGCGAGGTTTTTCTTCTGAGAAAATAGCTGAGATTCAAAACATCTATCGACAGTTGTTTCAAGCAGACAATAACATTAGCCAAGCACTAGAAATCGTAGACACTGATTTTCCTGCCAGTAAGGAAAGAGATGAGATAACTAGCTTTATCCGATCTTCACAGCGCGGTGTTATGAAGGGCTACTCATCAAAATAGGTGTCCTTAAGCCTGATAAATATAGGTAAGAAGTACAACAAGGACTGGGTTTTTAGAAATGTTAACTTTCAATTCAACCTCCCCGGATCCTATGTAATTAAAGGTTCTAATGGCTCGGGGAAATCTACGCTACTCAAAATCATATCAGGACATTTGAGCGCCAGTAATGGTGACCAAAAATTGATGATTGGCAATAAGGAAGTCCCTATAGAAAATTGGTCAAATCACATTTCCTATGCAGCTCCCTATTTGGAATTGGTTGAAGACATGTATCTCGAGGAGTTTCTCAAGTTTTATACACAATTCAAAAGGCTCAATAAGGGCATGACTATCAATACGTTTATAACAACTACTTACCTAGAATCATCCCGAGACAAGCAGATCAAAAACTTCTCTTCAGGTATGAAACAAAGGTTAAAAATAGGACTTGCTTGGCTGACCGATGTTTCTGTTGTGCTTTTAGATGAACCCTGTTCTAACCTTGACGAAAGAGGGATTCAATGGTACAAGAAAATGGCAACAAAATACAGTAAGGACAAACTGGTTATTGTGTGTTCTAATAACATTCAGGAGGAATTCTTTTTCTGTAAAAACACACTAAACATCGATGAGGTTATAAATAATTACGGAACAACAAAAACAACTATTTGAAATCGAAAACATAAGATTATGGCAAGTACATCAGACATAAAAAATGGATTGTGCATCAAGCACAATCATGATCTATTTAAAATCATAGAATTCCTACATGTAAAACCAGGGAAAGGACCTGCTTTTGTAAGAACAAAGTTAAGAAGTTTAACCAGCGGTAAAGTTCTCGATAACACATTCCCTTCGGGTGCTAAAATTGAAGCCGTAAGAGTTGAAACGAGAAAATATCAATACTTGTACGCCGAAGACAGTGGCTTTCATTTCATGAACACAGATACATTTGAACAAATATATCTAGAGAAAACTATTGTGGGCGGTTATGAGTTTATGAAAGAAGGAGAAATCGTTGAGGTTGTGTTTGACGCTGACGAAGAAAATCCGCTCACATGCGATGTTCCTTCATCAGTAATTCTAGAAGTTACCTATACTGAACCTGGTGAGAAAGGGAATACGGCTACAAATGCCACTAAACCAGCAACGGTCGAAACAGGGGCTGAGGTGAACGTACCGCTATTCATTAATGAAGGAGATAAAATCAAAATTGACACCGTTAAAGGAGCTTACCAAGAACGTGTAAAATCCTAAATAGTAGACGATTTTATGAAAAAGAGGGCTGGTAAAGTCCTCTTTTTTTATGCCTTAATTTTTCTTTGATACTTCAAATCTAAAACAACAATTATAGCTACCATTGCCCATAATGGAACAGAAGCCTTATCGGTATCTAAAAAATTATTTAAGACCGCATGAGTGAAATAAGTAACTAGACCCAAAATACAAGACATAATAAGCCATTGATCTTGTTTATCTTCTAGTTTGGGATAGAGAACAATCGCTCGATGGAAAATTACAGCAATAAGACCGCAAAAAAAAAGCAATCCGGGCCATCCTGTTTCTGCCAATGCACTCAAATACTCACTGTGCGCATTTCCCTTACTACCTGAATTTGTACTGATTATGGTTTTCTCATAATAATTTTGATAAGGAGCATAATTAAATTGATAGGTTCCTGCCCCCCAACCCAAATGAGGTCGTTCCTCGAAAAGTCTTAGCGCTGATGTCCATCTGTTGATTCTCTCTAAATTGGAAGCATCTGTACTCACATTAGACATGGATTGAATGTGTTCTGTAAAACTATCAGAAGAATCCTGACTGTTCTTTTCAAGCACCATCAAAATATCTGTTTGAAACATCAAAATAAAGGCAGCAAAAAGACTTGTTATGGTCACTAATAATGAAAATCGTATTCTGAGCTTCATGACGACATAAACGCATAAAGCCCCCACAAGGCTTAGCCAAGCAGCTCTGGTATAAGACAATACGATCGCTGTAATTAGTAAGACTACAATCGAAGGAAATATAAAATTCAAACCTTTTTCAGATTCCCATTTTCTTAGATAAAAGGAAAAGGGTAACAGAAGAGCTAAGACCATTCCATAAGAGGTGTGATCTTTAAAAAATGGAGACATAACCCAATGCGCTGCCTCATGCTCAAAACCTCTCATTGAGTGTTGTAAAATCGTATAACATACCACGACACAAAGACCGGCTAAATAAGCTTTTACAAAACGATGAATATTTTCCCTATCCTGAAACCATACAAATCCTAAGACGTAAAAACTACTGATAAACCAAAGCCGAGTTAACAATAACTTGAAGGAAACCAAAGGCATGGAGCTACTTATACTGGTGATTAATAGCCACAACACATACAGACCTATTGCTATAGAAATAGGGTGTTTATATAACCCCTTGAAAAGCTCGCTATCACTCAACATTTTCACCCATGCGATGATCATCAGGCCAAAAAGAAGAGGCTCAGTAGGTAAAGCCATTTCCACTCCAATGGGATTATGAACCCCTAGCTCTTTTAAACTCGTAGATAAAGGAGTTAAAAAGGCCACTGCAGTCAACAAAAGATCCATCCGTAAAATCGCTACCGCAATAGCGGCAACTATCAAAGGAATAAATAGCCCCCAATACTTCTCCTCAGCAAGCAAATATGAGTTTGCAATTACAAAGCAAATCAGTAGTAGTGAAATTATATATATACTGTACTTCTTAAGCAAGATTATCGGAAGATAGCGTCTGACGGATGTATAGAAGTACTAAGGTCATGAGAAATGTTGCCATACCCGAAAAAACAACGATCAGCCACCTGATTGGATACGATTTTTTATCTGCTGGAACAGCCCTGTTAACTATAAATCGATTTGTTAATTCTGCATCCAACTCAACACGTATATTTTCTTTTTCAAACCGAATTTTTTCCAACTGCTCACGCACCAGCTCCTGATCTTCAGACAATCTAAAGTATGAACCTCCATGCAGGGCCAAGTGATTGAACTCTTTTTTTAACGCTTGTGCACCTTTTGTATTCCCTGATGACAGAGCTCTTGCATAATACTCTGTTAGCCTTTCAGCTTGAAGTGAGACATCCAAAACACCAAGTGATCTTAAAACTTCTAATGAATCATGAATTAGAAATAATCGATTTGATAACTCTTGATTTCTACGCTCTAAAACAACAACCGCTTGTTCGGCACGCTCTTTTTTCACTCGCTTAAGAACAACATCAATCAAATCTACCAGTCGATTCGACATGGCTGCAGCATGCTTAGGATCTTTGTCTAGAACATCAATATTGATCGACATGAGCTCTGTTCGTTTAAAGCTGAAGTGTTCATCAAATGCTAAATTGATCCAGGTATTGGCATGCTCCGAAGCCGAATCAATTTCATAGTGCTCAAATAAACTGTACTCCTTAACAATGTGGCTTTGCATTTCGTCAGAGTTTAATATTTGCAACAATCGCTCTGCCTCAAGCTCTTCTCCAAACTCTAAAACGTCTTTTCGGTAGGGATTATGTTCCACTAGAAGGGCTTGCGAAATAGAATTTGTTGTCGTTGGATAAATGAGTGCTGTTGACTTAAATTTTGGAGTGATCACCAAAGGAGATGAAACGATTGCACCCAAAATAGAGGCAATTAAGGTAAAGATGACCAGTGGTTTTCGCCACTTGTATAGGTCAATAATTAAATTACCAGAGTTAGATAGGGATGGTTTACTCATTTTTATTTTTTGTTAATGCTTATCAAATATACAACTAATCACTAGTTTTCCATCGGGTCAAATCGACTTGTAATAATTCCTCCAGTTCTTCAATTTCATTTTTAAAATAAAACCTCAGGTAATTCTTTTCGTCTGAAGTCATTTCGGGTTTATCTAGCCTTTTGATGTTTTTATCAAGAAGGTTATTTCTCCATTTAACCAAATATAAAAATGTCCGACTCTGTTTCGCTTTTGCTAGTATCGGCCTTAAAAAAGTACGATCTAAAATTTTCTTCATCATTGAAGGGACCCTAATTAGCACATTCAATAACCTAGAGTCAATCTGTTTACTTTCGTTTACAGATGCATAATCCGGTTTAAAATGAGCGTCGTTAAGATTGATACACCTGTACAATTGTTTTGAAAATTCTTCTTGATTCTCTAAGGCTTCATCTAGAAAAAAAACATGAATTTTATCCGGATCAAACACCTTGAAATATTGTTTAAGTTGCATTGTGAAACAAGCACTTTGCAGCAAATATGGATGTTGCTCCAAGGCTTCTAAAAAAGATAAGGATAAATCAATACTACGATTGAAAAACCTCTCATACAAAAAGTGTGAATACACAACTTTTTTCGGATTCCTGAGCATCGCTAAAATATGTACATCCGGGAAAGCTCTTTTTATTCTGAGGGCGCTATCGGAATCAAAGAGGTATTGAGGCGAAACTTCTCCTTTTATTTTTTTTGTTGTTGGCCAGAACTTTGAATAATACATTTCTCCGTAAGATGAAGATTCATTTCTAGTGCCATTAAAGTTAAACGTATTAAAAAAGGCAACCTCTTTTCGAGTAGACATGCAAACTTCCGGATGTTGGGAAAGCAATGACGCCATCCATGAAGACCCGCTCTTTACCGCGCCAATACCTATGAAACCAAGAGCCTCTTTCATACCTTACGTTTAAATACAAATGGTGTTGGAAACATAATAAATCCATGGTATTTGTAAACAAAATAAATCCCCAAAGAATTCCAATAAATCAAACACATCATACTGGAAATTGCGGCTCCTTCAATCCCTAACCAACCCTCAGAGGATTCAAACCATGGAATTAGATAATAATTAAGAACGACATTTAAGAGTGCCGCTGAAACAATAATTTTACTGACCAACTTTTCATGACCTGTCATGTTTAAAAAATTCAACACCGATCCAGACAAAGCATTGTACAGTTGTCCAAATGCCAATATGTACACACATCTTTTTGCCACAACAAAAGATGATCCATATAGGGACAGAAGCCATTCTGCGGAAAATATCAACAAGACAAATACGGGTATGGCAGACCACAAATTTAATTTCACAGACTGCATCGCTAATTTCCTCAGTTTAGAGGTATCAATGGCAGATGAAAGCTCAGAAAATTTTGGTGCAGCAATGGAATTCACCGCAAATAAGCTTAATGAAATTATTAGCCCGAATTTAAACGCTATAAAATAGATTCCGACTTGATCTTCTGACAAAAACCTTCCTAAAAAAAGATTGTCCGTCCAATTTAAAACTAAAAACATGGAACTGGTCAACATCATCGGCAAAGATATCTTCATCAATCGTTCGTAGTTATCAGAGCCTTTTTCGTTGACAATAAAATTTTTACCAATCAACGACTTGGACCAAAAAAACATAATTAATGATGCTGCCAATAAAGCATAAAAGGGAAGGTCATTTGTAGATCCAAAAAAGAAAATTCCAATCAAAAGAAAAATCGACATGAAAAGCAGTAATGAACCTACTTGCAAATATGAAAAAGCTCTCATCTTCTTCATCCCCCTTAGCGAGTCTGCATTCACTTTTATCAAAGCATAGGGAGTAATTGCATAAGCAACTATTTTTATTGAACCGATAAGCATCTCATTCCCAAACCAAGCAGCTATATAGTTCGCAGATTGATAGACAACAATAGATAAAAGAATGCTCACAATAAAAATCAATCTAACACTTTTATCATAAGCGTCTTTTGCCTGTCCTGTTTTGTTTTTGGAGATTAAATCTGAAAGAATCTTAACCAATGCCTCATCCAAACCTAACCGGGAAGCAACAACGACCAAACTCAAAATGGTGAATGATAAAGAGTATACTCCTAGAACTTCCTCTCCAAAATAATGCGTAATGATGTAACTGAGAAGGTAGCCGGAAAACAAACCTAAAATTCTAAAGATAAAAACCACAGCACTTCCCGAAAGCAGTTCCTTGAGTTGCAAATCATTTGCAAGTTTACTCTTCAGCTTCTCTACCATTAGTTAGATTTAAAATGTAACGACAAAAATCTGATTTTTATTTGACCTCATCAAAGGTAATTACTTTTTTATCGATTAATTACATTCGACCTAAAACCATATCTTCGCCTTTATGAGAATTGCTGTAAACACACGACTTCTATTAAAGGGTAGGCTTGAAGGCATCGGTTGGTACACCTTCGAAACACTTTCAAGGATAGTGAAATCTCACCCCGAACATGATTTTTACTTTTTATTCGACAGGCCCTATTCTGAAGAATTTGTCTTTGCAGAAAATGTACACCCAATTATCGTTGGTCCACCAACAAGGCATCCGTTATTATGGTATTATTGGTTTGAAATTCGGATTCCAAAAATTCTCAAAAAGCTCAAAGCTGACATCTTTCTTTCTACGGATGGCTTTTTATCTCTCGTAAGTAAGACCCCAAGTATTGCAGTAATCCACGACATAAACTTCAAACATCACCCCAAAGATTTAAAATTCAGCCACCGTATATTCTACAATCATTTTTTTAAAAAATATGCGCAAAAAGCATCTCGAATAGTGACGGTTTCAAATTATTCTAAAACTGATATTTGTGACAACTATCGAATACAAGCCTCAAAAATAGACGTCAGTTTAAATGGCGTAAACACGAACTTTCATCCCATTGGGATCGATCAACAAATTGCCATTCGTAAAAAATATAGTGCGGGAAAAGATTATTTTTTATTTGTGGGCGCTCTTCATCCCAGGAAAAATATCTCAAGACTTTTGGAAGCTTTTGATCAATTCAAATCGAAAACAAACTCAACCAACAAACTATTGATTGTAGGCGCAAAAATGTGGTGGAATAAACAGCTAGAAGCGAGTTTCAATCAAATGTGTCACAAAAAGGATGTCATTTTCACCGGGCGAAAAAGTCCTGAAGATCTAAACCAGCTTTATGCTTCTGCCCTTGCATTTTGTTTTGTGCCGTATTTTGAAGGCTTCGGTATACCAATCCTTGAGGCGATGAAATGTGCATGTCCAGTAATCACATCAAACATCACATCTATGCCTGAAGTGGCAGATGATGCTGCTTTACTCGTTAACCCATATGATGTGGATGAAATATCCAGTGCCATGATCAAGCTAAATTGGAACAATGATCTAAGATCTGAGCTATCTGCACGAGGTCAAATACATGCACAGCACTTCAATTGGAATACAACAGCTGTAAATTTGTGGAATAGTATCGAGAAAGTTATGTCCGAATGTTAGCTTCCTATTTTGAGAAACATAAAACGGAAATAGGTTGTGATGAAGCTGGTCGTGGATGTCTTGCCGGGCCTGTTGTTGCGGCTGCTGTAATTTTACCTCAAAACTTTAAGCATGAGCTCTTGAACGACTCAAAGCAGTTGAGTGAAAAGAATAGAAATCATTTAAGGGCTGTAATTCATGAACAAGCTTTAGCATATGCTGTTGGTATCGTAGATTCTAAAGAAATTGATGAAATCAATATTTTAAATGCCTCTTTTTTAGCCATGCATAGAGCCCTGGACCAGATTCAACACCATTATGATAGTATTTTGGTGGATGGAAACCGCTTCAAACAGTATCATGACAAAGAACATCACTGTATCATCAAAGGAGATGCAAAATATTTAAACATCGCTGCCGCCTCGATCCTCGCAAAAACATATCGAGATGAAATGATGGAAGGGATTCATTTACAATATCCCAAATATCTTTGGGGAAAAAACAAGGGATATCCAACAAAAGCTCACAGGTTAGCTATCAAAGAATATGGAATTACTCCATACCATCGTGAAAGTTTCAAATTACTTCCTGATCAATTGCGCTTAGACTTTTGATAAAATTTCTATTTTTGAAATGCCTAAAACAAACCCATGAAACGGTTACTGAGTATACTTTTTATTGTTACGACATTTTTTGCTTGTCAAACCGAGCAAGAAAGAAGCCTTCCTATAGAAGCTATTCCTATTGACGCAGCTCTAATCATCGAGACGAATGATGTTTCGACGAGCATTCGAGAACTCACAGAAAATAAGCTTTGGCAAGCTTTAACGAATAAGGCTTTGTTAAATCCCTCATTAAAAGAAATCAAAAGCGTCGACTCAACACTGTCGACTTTTGGTGTAGACTTACAAAACATTAACCCCGTATTCTTATCACTACATCTTACAGGTTCTCGGTCATTTGACTGGCTCGCTGTAAGCACAACAGAAAACCAAGTACAACAACTGCAATTGCTTGAACTAAGCTTAAAAAGCTTTTCCGCCGTCCAAGAACACCCCTACAGCAGTGCGAAAATTATTGAAGTTGACACACACAATAAAAAAATATTCTATACCATTCACAAAGAACTGGTGTTCATGAGCCCCAATAAAATATTAGTTGAGGACGCTATTAGACAGCTTAAAACTCCAAACAACTTGAGTATTGATGAGTCTTTTCGACGTATTTATGACTCTTCAAATAAAAAAGAAGATTTTAATCTTTTCATCCATTCCAAAAATTTTGATAAACTCAGTTCTAGTATTCTTAAAAACCATTCTCAAACTGAAAAATTAGCCGAGTGGTTTCAGTGGGATATAGATCTACTTGAAGATGGGGTGTTAATGAGTGGAATCAGCCTGAGCCATGACTCACTGGCACAAGAACTCAGCTTTTTCAAAGGCAATTCAGGACATACACCAATCGCTCCTAGAGTTCTTCCAAAAAATACAGCACTATTCACCAGTAAAACCTTTGAAAATTTCAAACAATATCAACGAAAACATATGAATGCCGTTGAGTACAATCATCAGAAAGTTGCGTTTGATAATAAGATTAAAACACTGAAAAAGAAAGATCGATCTGAGTTTGAAAATTGGATTGACAGAGAGATAACTTGGTTTTTAACAGAAAATAAAACCCAACTGTCTTCCGGTTTAGTCATTCATATCACGGATAGTGAAAGAGTCGAGAATTACATTCATACAAATTCTGACTCCACTTTTGAATACCGACAACAAAAGCTATTCAAATGGAATCAATTGAATCATCTTTCCAGTTTGAGTAATTTTGAGCATGTAAATGAATTGGCATATGCTTGCATCCTCTCGGAACAACTTGTTGTGACAGATAACATAGCCTCATTAAAAAGTTTAATTAATGACTATAAAGCCAAACGAACTCTCGATAATTCTTTGGCCTATAAAGATTGTGTGGATAAATTAAGCTCTGGATCAAACTATACGACGTTCATACAAAATACCTCAATTTCTTCGATCTCAGAGCATTACCTACAAAATGAAATTTCACAGATTATAAAGCAGCATCCTGAAGCCTTTAGCGAATTCAAATCTTTTGCTATACAATTCAATGCGAAAGGAAGTCATTGCTTTACAAATGCCTATTTGCACTATGACTCGTCTCAACTTGAAGACACAAAATCTTTGTGGACAATTCAACTTGATGCACCGATTGTTTCTAAAATTAATCTTGTAGAGAATCACTACAATCAAAACCATGAGATTGTTGTTCAAGATGAAAACCTTAATCTTTACTTAATATCCACAGGAGGAGAAATTCTTTGGAAAAGAAAATTCAAAGAACCGATACTTGGATCCGTAAATCAAATAGACCTTTTTAGAAATAAAAAACTACAACTTCTATTCAATACAACGAATGAAATTTTCCTGATCGACAGAAAAGGAAGAGACGTGGGATCATACCCTATTAAATTGAAACACAAAACAAATCTTCCATTGTCGGTATTTGATTACGAAAAAAATAGAAATTATCGTATTCTAGTCTCTAGTGGAAAACATCATTACATGTACAACAAACAGGGATTTCTTGTTAAAGGTTGGAAATTAAAACAAACAAAAAGTGAAGCTATTCATTCTGCTAAACACTTTATCGTTGCCGGAAAAGACCACATTCTTTTGGCAGAAAAAAATGGCACACTGAATATTTTAAACCGAAAAGGTGAACATCGATTTAAAGTGAAGGAAAAAATTGATTTTTCTGAAAACAAAATTCAAGTCATCAAAGGTCGAAATCTTTCCGAAACAAGAATTGTAACAATTGACAGAAGTGGTGTGCAACAAAACATACTTTTTGATGGAAGTGTGGACAATAGCCTCAAATTTGAATTTGATGAAGACATCAAATTCAGTTACAAAAATGGACACCATATTCTTCTGGAAGGAAACGATTTAAAGGTAAATGGCCCAAAAATGAATATGCTTTATAGCTTCGAAAATAGCCAGTTAACTAACGCAGAGCTGTCTGACATCAATCAACAACCCTATCTGAGCATCACAGACACACTAAATTCTAAAGCTTACCTTTTTAGTGCAACAAATGATTTAGTTGATGGATTTCCAGTTTATGGGAAAACAATAGGGTTAATCAATGACCTAGACCTAGACGGGAAACCAAACTATATCATTGGTGACGAATCGGGCATGTTGTATAACTATGTGGTGGAGTAATTTTTAGGCTTTCTTTTTCTCAAAAATAATTTCTGCCCTACTTTGAGCTTCGCGTCCAAAATCATTCTATTCTTGTGGCAAAGCTTTTCTAGTTGGATGCCATACAATTGAGATATCCCTCGCAAAGTTTCACCCGACTCTACGACATGATACTCTGTCTTTGATCGCTTTTTCTTAAGCTCTAGATAAACTCTTTCTTTTGACAACAACTTCATGTCGCGATCTCTATCATTGTAGGTCAGCAACTCCCACAACCACAAGCTTTGTTGTCTTGCTATAACATCATATGTTTCACCATCAATAGCCAATACATACTTCAAACCATTATCACTTTTAAAAATCTCTTTTCTGTACTTACGTTTTGGCTTTTTTACCTTTCTTTTTCCGGACTTAGATGATTTGTCATACTGATCCAGCTCATACTTATGAATCAGTTTGATAAGCTTCGAAGCATACTCTGGGTGCGTCGCATATCCTGCTTTTTTCAAACCTTTTGCCCAAGACTTGTAATCGGTCATTTTGTAGTCAAACAAAAAAGCATAGCGATCTCGAGTTTTCAAAAATTCCGAATGGTCTCTGTAAGAATCTGAAACCTTTCTATACTTTCTAAAACACTCATCTTTTGCATCATCATCGTGGTATACTTTCTTTCCCTTCCAGCCTTTATGACATTTTATACCAAAATGATTTTTTGATTTTCTTGAGAGCGTGGAGTTTCCATTCCCAGACTCTAAGATTCCTTGGGCTAAAGTTATGCTTGCAGGAATCCCGTAAGTGTGCATTTCATCGATAGCAATTTCATGATATTTACGAATGTATTGCTCTGAGGCTGATTGCTGAGCAGTGGTTGATTGTGAAACTATTAAAATGAGTATGTAAAAAATTCTTTTCATAAGATCTGTAAGCCTTTTGCTCTATTTCGCTCATTCATGCCGAGAATCCCTTGAAGTCCGCCCGTATGAATTGCGATGATTGTAGTTCCACGCCGAAAATAACCATTTTCAATCAAGTTCCACAAGCCAAACATCATCTTTCCCGTATAAATTGGGTCCAGAGCAATATTATGTTTTAATTTAAATTGATTTATAAAGTCAACTAAAACTCGATCTACCTTGGCATAACCTCCAAAATGATAATCTAAATTCAAAGACCATTGCGAATTTATCACATATTTGCGAATTTCGTCATGAATGAAATCACCTCCTTTTAACGACACAAAACCAAGTGCTCTTTGATGAGGTTTTAAGCTGTTAATGATGCCCGAAAGGGTCCCTCCTGTTCCACAAGCACAACAAGTCACGTCAAAATCAATTGGAATCTCTGAAAGAATTTCTTCACAACCTCTTACAGCTAATTTGTTGGTGCCGCCCTCTGGTATCAAATAATAGCTCTCAATATCTGCTAAATATTTAGCTTTAAATTCTTTTGACATTTTTTCTCGGTAGGCACTGCGATCTACATAGCGCAACTCCATGCCGCAAGAACTCGCATAGTGAAGTGTTGGATTTAAAGATGCGTATTCTTCGCCTCTAATCACACCCACAGTTTTAAAACCAAATTCTTTACCCGCTGCTGCAGTTGCGGAAATATGATTTGAAAATGCTCCTCCAAAAGTGACCAATGTTTTAAGTCCTTTTGATTTTGCATGCTTTAAATTATAGACCAATTTCCGCCACTTATTCCCCGATATTTTCTCGTGAATTAAATCCTCGCGCTTTAAGTAAACCCTCACGGCGTTTTCTCTCAAGACTGGATCTAGTATTTCTTGAACAGGAATGTTAATCGGTGAATGCATACGCCAAAGATACATGTGAAAATTGTAAATTTGCAAATATGACAACAGAAGGATTTTCTCAATTTCGAAATTTAGAACCAGAGGATTATTATCATTCCGAGGAAGGCTATATTATATATACCGAGAAGTACCACTTAAAAAGAGGATACTGTTGCAAGAATCTTTGCAAGCATTGTCCGTATGAGTTTTCCAAAAAAAGCAAAAGTACGAACGCTAAAAACACCTGAGAAACGAAGCGTCATGAACGCCTACTTTTTACTGTGGCAAATTTTAACTAAATTTATCATAATATAAAATACAATTTTCATCATAAACTCAATACCCAATAATTAATAATCAAATTATTTATATGGCAATCGGTTATTTAAAAATCATATACTCAGGTTCATTCTTAAATGCACAATTTATAACATCTATACTGGACGACAATAACATCAAATGCGTCATAAGGGATGACTTCCACAACAGTTTATCGGCCGGATGGGTAACCCCAGGATCAGAAAACTCAGTAAAAGTTTTGGTCGCGAAAGAGGATTTACCAGATGCAATAAAAGTGATAAACGAATCTAAGAACAACCTGAAAGAATCTTCGGAGTAAAGTAATTTGTAAAAAAGAATTGTCTAGACTCCATCGAATATCAGAATCATTGTGGCTTTAAAACCCTTGATTACAAAAGATTCTTTGTTTTCGCCAAAGCATTCTGTAGACCCTTTGGGTTTTTCCCTCCCGCAGTGGCAAAGAAAGCTTGACCACCACCACCACCGTGGATTTCTTTTGCGATTTCTCGTATAATTTGACCCGCATTAAGTCCTTTTCGCTCTACAAGATCCTCGGAGATTGCTACACTTAAGTTTGCTTTACCGTCATTTTCAGCGCCCAGGACCATCAACAGGTTTGGCAACTCTTTTTTACAAGCAAAAGAGAGGTCCTTCATCGCGTTGGGCTCCAAGTCAACAATAGCACTGATAAAATTAACTCCATTTATCTCTTGCGCAGACTTAATCAATTCAGATTTCAGTCCTTTTGCTTTTTCCGAAACAAGTAGGCTTATTTTCTTCTCTAAATCAGCTTTCTCTTTAATTAGCCCTTCTAAACTCTTCAAAGGATCGCTAGGATTCTTCAACAATAATCTCAAATCATTCAATGTTTCTTCTTGCTTTTTGTAGTGGTCAAAAGCCTTCTCTGAACTGATTGCCTCAATTCTTCTTACCCCAGCAGCAACTCCGCCCTCAGAGGTGATTTTTATCAACCCAATTTGTCCCGTAAAAGCTACGTGACATCCACCACAAAGTTCAATGGAAGTTCCAAATTTTATAACGCGGACAGCATCGCCATATTTTTCACCAAAAAGCATCATGGCCCCAAGTTTTTGTGCTTCGGACATGGTAACAGACCGCATTTCACTTAATGCAATATTTTCACGGATGTTTGCATTCACAAGATCCTCTACACGTTGTAGTTCTTCTGATGTCACTTTGGAAAAATGCGAAAAATCAAAGCGCAAATACTGATCATTCACCAACGATCCTTTTTGCTCAACATGCTCTCCCAGAACCAATCTTAAGGCTTCATGAAGAAGATGAGTCGCAGAATGATTCTTCTCAGTAGACAACCTTTTCTGACCATCCACTTCAGCTAAAAAAACAGCTGAAGGATTTTCAGGAAGCTTGGTTGTAAAATGAACAATAAGATTGTTCTCTTTCTTTGTATTGAAAATTGACACTTCATTCCCGTGGGCGCTAATGACTCCTTTGTCTCCCACTTGGCCACCACCTTCAGCGTAAAAAGGAGTCTTATCAAACACCAATTGATAAAACGTTTTTCCTTTTTGTTTTACTTTTCTGTACTGACTTATCCTTACCTCTGAAGATAACTGGTCGTATCCCACAAAATTCGTATCTGAATCAGATAACACAATCCAATCTTCAGTTTCTACAGTTGAAGCAGCTCGTGCACGTTCTTTTTGCGCCTCCATGTGCACATCAAAACCTTTCATGTCAACCTCTCTTCCGTTTTCCGATAAAATTAAAGCTGTCAAATCGATAGGAAAACCAAAAGTATCATACAATTCAAAAGCCTTAGACCCATCTATTACAGTTGCTTCTGAAGAGCTTATGATGTTGTCAATACGCTTAAGCCCTTTTTCTAAAGTTCGCATAAAGGAGTTTTCCTCTTCCTGTATTACTTTCTCAGCCAGCGTTTGTTGTTTTGCAATTTCTGGAAAAAATGCTCCCATTTGGTCTACGAGTACAGAAACCAACTGATACATAAACGGACCTCTAACGTCAAGAAATGTAAACCCATAACGTACAGCTCTTCTTAGAATCCTACGAATAACATATCCCGCTCCGTTATTGGATGGAAGTTGCCCATCGGCAATAGCAAAAGCAATAGCCCTGATATGATCTGAAACTACGCGAAGAGCAATGTCTACTTTTTCATCTTTACCATATTGAAAGCCTGTAATCGAACTTAACTCTTGAATTAAAGGTGTAAAAACATCGGTATCGTAATTCGATTGTTTGCCTTGCAAAGCCATTGCTAAACGTTCAAAACCCATACCGGTATCAACATGAGTATTGGGCAGATTTTCTAGACTACCATTTGATTTACGGTTGTATTGCATGAAAACCAAATTCCAAACTTCAACAACTTGAGGATGATCAAAATTTACTAGAGTTCTAGCATCTACTCTAGCTCGTTCTTTAATAGACCTGAGATCAATGTGTATTTCAGAGCATGGACCACAAGGACCTACATCCCCCATTTCCCAAAAATTATCCTTTTTGTTCCCATTCAATATTCGATCTTCAGGGATATGATTTTTCCAACAATCATAGGCCTCCTGATCTTTGTCCAGCTTATCTTCTTTAGCGCCTTCAAAAATCGTCACATAAAGACGGTCTTTATCAATACCATAAACATCTGTCAACAACTCCCAAGCCCAATCAATAGCTTCTTTTTTAAAATAATCACCAAAAGACCAATTTCCCAACATTTCAAACATGGTATGATGATACGTGTCATGCCCTACCTCATCAAGATCGTTATGCTTACCGGATACACGCAGGCACTTTTGGCTGTTTACTACTCGGGAATCTTTCACCACACTGATGCCTAGGAATAAATCCTTAAACTGATTCATTCCAGCATTGGTGAACATCAAAGTCGGATCATTTTTAATCACTATAGGAGCTGAGCGAACAGTTGAATGACCTTTCTCTGTAAAAAAGTCTAAAAATTTTTGACGTATTTCTTGAGCGTTCATAAGTGTTACAAATCTATCTTGTATGATTTTGTGTTGTATTCTCATCGCCGAAGAAAACCCTTAAGTAGGAATTTCTTAAATTGCGCTCGGTAAAGAGCTAAACGACAATGGACAAATTTAGCCAAATTTTACAGCTTATGACCAAGGTCAAATATTATTACGACAAGAAAACATTATCGTACAAAAAAATTGAGCGAACCAAAACTCAATCTTTTGGTCGTATACTCATCTTCATGACCAGCGCATCTGCCATCGCTTTTATTTTAGTACTCCTATTTTTCACTTTTTTTGACTCTCCAAAAGAAAAAGAATTAAAAAGAGAGATAGACAACCTTTTGGTACAGTACAAACTATTAGAAGACCAAATCACAACATCATCCTTGATCATCGATGAGCTTCAAGAGCGAGATGACAACATATATCGTGTAATTTTCGAAGCTGAGCCGATTGATGCTAGTATTCGGAAAGCGGGGTTTGGTGGGGTTAATCGGTATAAAAAATACGAAGGCTTTAAGCACTCGGAAATGATTAGCGATTTAAACCGAAAAATTGACCAACTCTCCAAGGCCATTTATGTGCAATCAAAGTCGTTTGATGATGTCTTAAAAATGGCTCAAAATAAAGAAGATATGCTTGCGCATATCCCAGCCATTCAACCCGTAGCAAATAAAGATTTAAAAAGGATGGCGTCAGGTTATGGTTACCGAATCCATCCGATATATAAAACACGTAAAATGCACTGGGGAATGGATTTTTCTGCTCCAAAAGGAACGGCTATTTACGCAACAGGTGACGGTGTTATCGAAAAAACAAAACGCTCCAAAAGAGGCTATGGAAATTACGTGTCCATCAATCACGGATATGGGTACAAAACATTCTATGCTCACCTACAAAAATACGTTGTCAAAAGGAAACAAAAAGTTAAACGTGGAGACATCATCGGGTATGTTGGGAACTCTGGGACTTCCACGGCTCCTCACCTTCACTACGAAGTTATCCGAAACGACAAAAAAGTAAACCCTGTAAATTATTACTTTAATGATTTAACAGCGGAAGAGTACGACAAAATGCTGGAACTGGCTTCACAAGAAAATCAATCATTTGATTAAATGAGCTCTATACCCTCAGGAGAAGATTCCACAAAAAAAATATACCATTCCATTGGCGAAGTGGCTGACATGTTCGATGTAAATAAGTCCTTGATACGATTTTGGGAAAAAGAGTTCACCATCATCAAACCCAAAAAGAACAGAAAAGGGAATCGTTTGTTTACCGTCAAAGACATTGAAAATTTCAAAATAATCTTTCATCTGGTGAAAGAAAGAGGGTACACCCTACAAGGAGCAAAGAAAAAACTCCGAGAAAATAAAGACGACACCATCAAAAATGTTGAGTTGGTTAATCAATTGAAAGACATTCGGGCACAATTGGTCGCTATTAGGGAAGTCCTTTAGGAATTATTGCACATCTGAAACCGACAAACGCGCAATCATGGACAAGCCCAATTGCTGCACATTAAGGACAATCTCAGTTTTCGTCTGATAAACAACAACTCCCGTGGAACCTTTCAAAGCTCCGTCTTTGATTTTGAGTTCTGTCCCAGCTTCAAATGCAATAGTCTCTACAGAGCTATGATTTCCTAGAAAGTTTTTGATTTTTTTAATTTCCGACTCTTTGACCTTTGCAGGTTCTCCAAGCCAAAACATAAAACGCACAACACCTAAAGTTTGAAGAATTGTCATTTTTTCTACTTCTGATTTTGGTTCTTCTACAAAAACATACGACTTGAAAATCGGCTCTTCAACCCACTTTTTACGATCAGACCACTGCTTTAGTGTCTTCTGAATAGGACAATAACAATTGATGCCCTTCGCCGTAAGTCTATCTAGAACTTTTTTCTCATTTCGAGGCTTTGTATAGAGTACATTCCAAATCACTTTAGATCTTTATTTAAAAGGTGCTTTTGCGAAAATAACACTATTTTTGCGTTCAAATGAAATAGCTTTAGCTTAAAGTAAAATGATTTATAAATGAAGAAAAAAATACTTGTAACCGGCGGCGCAGGATACATAGGTAGCCACACGATTGTTGCACTTCTTGATGCGGGATTTGAACCTATTATTGTAGACAATTACTCGAATTCAGAGATCTGGATTCTAGACCAACTTGCCAAAGTCACGAATGAAAAAATAAAAAACTACACCATTGATTGTACCGATAAAGATGAACTGAGAAAAGTTTTTTATCAGGAAAATATATACGGTGTCATTCACTTTGCCGCTCTCAAAGCGGTTGGAGAATCTGTTGAACATCCTCTAAAATATTATCAAAATAACATCGGATCACTAAGCTGTGTCATTGAGCTCATGAATGAATTTGGCGTAGAAAATTTAGTTTTCTCTTCGTCATGCACCGTATACGGAGAAGCAGACTATTTACCCGTAGACGAAACGCATCCTATAAAAGAGGCAGAATCCCCTTATGGATTCACAAAGCAGGTTTGTGAGAACCTTATCGTAGACTGTCTTAAATCCAACCAATTATCACGGGCAATAACATTGCGCTATTTCAACCCTATTGGCGCACATTCATCGGGACTGATTGGCGAACTTCCGATCGGAATGCCCAACAACCTAGTCCCGTTCATTACCCAAACTGCAGCGGGCATTCGAGATTGCCTGACCATCTTTGGAAATGAATACAACACCGAAGATGGTACCTGTGTACGCGACTTTATTCATGTCATGGACTTGGCTGAAGCCCATGTGAAAGCCCTAAACACAATGAGCGAAACCGGTAAGTCTCACACGTTAAATGTCGGGACTGGGAAGGGTAATTCTGTTTTAGAAGCTATTGATTGTTTCGAAAAAGTAAGTCAGATGAAGTTGAATTATAAAATAGGTCCAAAAAGAGTTGGTGACATTGAGCAAATTTATGCAGCTACGGAATTGGCTGAAAAAACATTAAAATGGAAAGCAAAATATTCAATGAAAGACGCGCTAAAGGATGCATGGGCATGGCAAAAAAGCTTAATAAATAGATAGCCTACTTAACGCACAATCGCAATTTCGCCAGAGTCTAAAACAGATTTAAAAAACAAACCCGCTCAACATTGAGCGGGTTTGTTTTTTTATTGCAATCTAAAATTTATCGGGACCGTGAAACTACAGGGAACGGATTTCCCTCTTTGTTTAGCAGCCACAAGCTTCGGTATGGAGTTAACCAAGCGCAATGCTTCTTTTCTTAAATGCTTATCTTGACCACGAACAACTACCGATTTAGTGATAAGTCCGGTTTTATCAATCACAAACTGAACAAATATCTTTTCGGAAATCCCCATCTCTTTTGGAATTGATGGGTACTTGAAATTATTTCTAATGTGCTTCATGATTCCTTGCTGAAAGCATATGTATCGTTCTTGTTTGGGAATGTTCTCACAACCGGGAAAAATCGGTTTATCCTCCACAACAGCGAAGTTAAATACTTCATCATCTTCTTCTTCCTCCTCAATCTCGATGATTTCATCCTCGTCAGTATCCGTCTCCTCAATCTCGAGTTCAACCTCAATCTCTATATCATCTTCCACAATTTGGATCACTTCTGGTGGTGGCGGAGGTGGTGGTGGTGGTTTTACTTCTCTTTGAGTTACGGGGATCATCTCGTCATCTTCAAAAGACAACTCCATCGTTCCCAAGTCACTTGAAGACTTTTCATAGCTTTTCCACTCGAAGGCAATCAGTGAAATAGAAATTGCAACAACCAAACCGATCTGAACAAACAGGACTCGTTTGTTTTCTAAATTTGATTTTGGGTTCTTTTTAACTTCCATAAGTAGCAGTTTAACACCGTAAAATTATACATTTATCATGGATTACAAAGCACCTATTCTTTTTAATATCAATGCGGTAAAAAGACCTCCAATTATACCCAGACTATTTGCTACAACATCCAAGTAATCTCCTACCCTCAAAGGAATAAAAAAATGTTGAACAATTTCGATTGTTATTCCTACCAAAGAGGCCAAAACAAAAACAATAATGCTTCTGAACAATTTAGATTTGAGAATCTTGAGATAAAAATAGGTCGACCCAAAAAGTAAAAAAGAAAAAATACCATAACAAATAAAGTGCAGCCATTTGTCAGATAAACTCAGGTTATTTACTTCTGGAGCTTCCGTAAAACTTCCAAGTGAAATGATACAGAACCACAAGAAGGATACATAGGGCGAATTCCAAATTTTTACCCTAAGCACTTACCAAATTTTTGTACTCGTCGGAAGAAAGCAGGTCGCTCAAATCAGAATTATCTGAAACAGCTACTTTAATCATCCAACCGCGACCATAAGGATCTGAGTTTACCAACTCAGGGTCATCCTCTAAATCTTCATTAAAAGCAACAACCTCACCAGACACAGGCATAAAAAGATCTGAGACTGTTTTTACCGCTTCAACCGATCCAAAAACAGCCTCTTTTGCTACAACATCTCCTTCTGTATCTACGTCAACATACACGATGTCACCCAACTCTTTTTGGGCAAAATCTGTGATGCCAATGACAATTTGATTTCCCTCGATACGAACCCATTCATGATCTTTGGTATACTTTAAATCTTCAGGTATGTTCATCTTTTATTTTTTTTTCAAAAATAGTAAAAACCTCAATTAATCCATTCAACATAAATAAATTTCATGCCTCAACGAGGTCGAACACTTCGAGCAAAATACACCATTGCTGTTTTGGTATAATTTATGAAGGTAATCATTTAAATAAAGAAATAATCCGCAAAACTCAATCCGTGAAAAAACTTCTAATTTTTACATCCATCATCTTAGCGTATTCAACTTGTGTGGCACAAGATGCAACGAAACTATTCCCATCCATAGATGTGAAATCTCTTGAAGGGAAATTAGTAAACACGAATGAATTTAAAAATGACTCCCGTCCGATGGTGGTTGCTTTTTGGGCCACATGGTGCAAACCTTGTACCAAAGAATTAAATGCTATCTCAGATGTTTATGACGCTTGGCAGAGTGAAACAGGTGTAAAGCTTATCGCAATCTCTATTGACGACGCTAGAAATACCGCCAAGATTGGTCCCTATGCAAATGGGAAGGGCTGGCCCTTTGAAATTTACACAGACCCCAACAGCGATCTCAAAAGAGCTTTGAATGTAAATGCCATACCACACACTTTTCTATTGAATGCTAAAAAAGAAATTGTTTGGCAACATACTTCATATTTAGATGGGGATGAATATGAACTTTATGAAGCGATTTTAAAACTATAAAAAGTCATGTATGAAAAATTACTTTGCGCACCTCTATTCTGTATAGGATCACTTTTTGCACAAGGAACAGAATCCGGGAAAATAAGTGGCAATTTCCAAAGCAACGCTCAAATCTATTACGAAGACTCTAATTTGGGTATAGGTCCAGAAAATCTTCCAGAAGAAAAATTCTTATCAAACAGTTTTGTCAACCTCCAGTATACATCAAATATATTTAGTGCTGGAATGCGCTATGAGGCCAACCAAAATTCTCTGTTGGGATATGATAAACGCTACAACGGAGAGGGTATTGCCTATCGTTTCGTCCGAATAAACAGAAATGGCTTAGACATTACGGCCGGTAATTTTTACGAGCAATTTGGTAGTGGTATCATCCTTCGTGCTTACGAAGAAAGAAACTTGGGGTACGACAATGCTTTTGATGGTATCCGTTTAAAATACAGTCCAATTGAAGGGGTTTATTTAAAATCATTGGTTGGTAAACAACGTTGGTATTTTGATAAGTCTGAGGGTATTGTAAGGGGGTTTGATGGCGAAATTTCACTAAATGAAATTTTTAAAGCTCTGAGGGATGTCCGATCTCAAATAAGTATCGGAGGAAGTCTCGTTAGCAAATTCCAACAAGATTTAGACCCCATTTACATCCTTCCCAAAAATGTCGTTTCCTGGGCCAGTAGATTCAACGTACATCATGGTAAGTGGATTCTAGGTGCTGAATATGTATACAAATACAACGACCCCTCAGCAACCAATAACTTCATATACAAAGAGGGTCAAGCACTTTTGGCAAACATTAGTTATTCTCAAAAAAGATTTGGAATATCGTTCTCTGGAAAACGCGTTGACAATATGAGTTTCAACTCAGATCGAAACTTAAAAGGACAAGAAGTAAGCATCAATTACTTACCTGCCTTCACAAAACAACATACGTATACTTTAGCGACCATATACCCCTACGGAACCATTGCTAATGGAGAAATGGGTTTGCAAGCAGAATTGAGTTATCTGATTAAAAAGGGCTCACGGATCGGTGGGGGATTTGGAATGGGAGTTCTTATAAATTTTTCTAATGCATACAGCATTCATCAAGCACAAATTGACGAAAAAACATCACTGGGTAAATCCGGAACACTCGGATATACATCTGATTTCTTTAAAATGGGTGATGAAAAATATTTTCAAGAATTTAACATCGAATTGTCTCGAAAAATCAATCGTAAACTGAAACTTATAGGAACATACGTAAACACACATTACAACAGTAAAGTGATTGCCGGTTACGATTATTTTGGAATGATTAAGGCAAACATCCTTGTTTTGGAAACACAATACAAGTTAAAAGCTAGACAAGCACTACGAACTGAAATTCAACATTTAAGTACAAAACAACATGATGGGAATTGGGCGATGGCCTTGGTAGAATATACCGTATCACCTCATTATTTCTTTGCCATTCAAAACCTCTACAACTACGGAAATAAATCAAAAAAAAATCACTACCCGAACCTTTCTGCAGGATATGGCAAAGGGACTAACAGATTTACTTTGGGCTACGGGAAACAAAAACAAGGAATATTTTGTGTGGGTGGTGTTTGTCGTGAAGTGCCAAAATCAAATGGAATTTCGTTAAGTATTACTTCAAGTTTTTAAATCATGAGAACCTTAAAACACCAAGTTACTTTAGTGAGCGCATTCTGTATTGCCTTTTCATCATGCGATGTGATCGAGGGCCCATTTATAGAGGAGCGCGTAGTTAGCGAATGTTCAAATAAATGCAGAAAAATCCTCTTGGAAGACTATACAGGACACATGTGCGGTAATTGTCCGAGAGCAGCTGAAAAAATAACAGAATTAAAAAACATATATGGCGATCAGTTGGTTGTCATAGCTGTACACTCTGGGTTTTTCGCTGAGCCATCGGGCACTTATTTCACCAATGATTTCAGAACAAAAACCGGAAATGAATGGGATGAACATTTTGGAAATAGCGCAGCTGGAAATCCAAACGGAATGGTAAATAGAGCCGGATACTCCGAATCAAGTCATATCTTACAATATACACAATGGGCGCAAAAAGTGGAGGAACTTTTAGAAAGCGAACCAAAAGCAGCTATCGAACTGGAGACTAACTACAATGCAAACACTTACGACTTAACAGTGACTACTGAAATAGAAATACTGCAGACAATATCTAATCCCCTAAGTATAAATCTTGTTCTTACTGAAAGTAATGTAGTTGGCTACCAAAAAGATTATGATGCCAATCCGGAAAAAATACCGAATTACCAGCACAGTCACATCATGCGTAAAAGTTTAACCGGATCTTGGGGCAAAGATCTGGGGAAAGAAACTTACCAAAACAGAAGTCTAATTAGCAACACGTTTCATATAACTCTGGATGAAAAATGGCTTCCTGAAAACATGTCGATAGTAGCTTTCATTACAAAAACCAATACTTTAGAAGTTGTTCAAGCCCAAGAGAGTCCTGTTATAAAATAACCAGCAGATGCACTCCTTTCGTCAACTCTTCAAAGACAAAGCTAAATCGAATGAACCTTTTTAAGGTACCAAAGGTGCTTGATAAAAACATAGAGAATTTTCAGATGTTCGATCCTCATAATTGATACAAATAGCATTATAATAAAAAGACGTATTGTACTATAGTTTCATTAACTTTGTAACATCAAAATTCGAATATGAAACATAAAATCATAGTAGCAGTTACAGGAGCTAGTGGATCCATTTATGCTAAAGTTCTTTTGGATAAACTTGAAGCACTCAAAAACCAAATTGATGCCGTTGGGATCGTCATGTCAAAAAATGCAAAAGATGTTTGGGAATTTGAACTTGGCAATGATTCTTACAAAAACTACCCATTTGATTATTATGAAAAAGATGATTTTATGGCCCCTTTTGCTTCTGGCTCTGCACAATACAACACCATGATTGTAGCGCCCTGTTCTATGGGGTCGATGGCTCGAATCGCAACAGGTATATCTGATGATTTGGTATGTAGAGCTGCAGATGTTATTCTTAAAGAGCGTCGAAAATTAATTCTTATAAGTAGGGACACTCCGTTAAACCTCATTCATATTGACAACATGAAAACAATAACGGAAGCAGGAGGCATCATTATGCCTGCCACACCTTCATTTTACAGTAAGCCAAACTCTTTTGAAGAGCTTGCAGCAACAGTCATAGATCGAGCAGTTGACATGTCTGGTCTTAAGCAGGATAGCTACAGATGGCAATCGTAATTGTTAATATTTTCTATAAAATTTACAGACATCAAATATGATCAAAAAGTAAAAATACTTTACATTTGGGTCACTATAAAAATGATTTATGTTAGAGTTTTGTAAAAACGTGCTTCAGAAAGTAAGTTTTGACGACATCTTGTTCAAAAAAGAATTGACAAAGTCGTTGCAATGGGTCAACCAAGCTGATGCTGAAAGCTTGCGAACTTGGTGCCTAAAAATGTACGGCAACAAATATGCTGAGATCATTCAGCAAGCTTTTGAAACCATTACATAACGAGAAGAATTTAAATCAATTCTTCTCTTTTTTTTTGGTCTAAAACAAATTCATCCCGTTGTTGTGGTATACTCTTCCGAGGTGTTTGTAGGCAGCTTCTGTAGCAACTCTCCCTCTTTGAGTCCTCATGATATAACCTTCCTGGATTAAATAAGGTTCATAAACCTCTTCTAAAGTTGTCGCTTTTTCACTTACTGCTGTCGCAATGGTTCCGACACCAACTGGCCCACCTTTAAACTTATCAATAATCGTTTCTAGAATATGAATATCCATCTCATCTAAACCTTTTTTATCAACCTTAAGAGCGTCCAATGCAATATTTGTAATGGCCATGTCAATATGTCCCGTTCCTTTAATCTGGGCAAAATCTCTCACACGCCGCAATAGGGCATTTGCAATTCGAGGGGTCCCACGACTTCTGCCCGCAATCTCTCCAGCTGCATCAAAATCTATAGGAACATTTAATATTCCTGCAGAACGATCAACAATCTTAGTCAACAACTTTGCATCATAATACTCCAGACGAGAATTAATTCCAAACCGAGCTCTCAATGGGGCTGTTAGCAAACCAGACCTCGTAGTTGCTCCAATCAGCGTAAAAGGATTTAAATGAATTTGAACAGAACGAGCATTGGGCCCAGACTCAATTAGAATATCGATTTTAAAATCTTCCATAGCCGAATAAAGGTACTCCTCAACAACCGGAGACAAGCGATGTATTTCGTCTATAAAAAGAACATCACGCTCCTCAAGATTTGTCAACAAACCAGCTAAATCTCCAGGCTTATCTAGAACTGGCCCTGAAGTAATTTTAATACCTACACCGAGCTCATTTGCAATAACACCGGCTAAGGTTGTTTTACCTAGACCCGGAGGGCCATGCAAAAGAACATGATCTAGCGCATCGCCTCTCTGATTTGATGCGGATACAAAAACCTTCAAATTATCGACAACCTTCTGCTGTCCAGAAAAGTCATCGAAGGCTATCGGGCGAAGCTTAATTTCGAATTCATTTTCTTCGGCACCAAGGTCTTCTGATGAAGTATCTAAATTTTCATTCATAAAAACAAATGTAGCTAAATTAAGGGGTAAGTTAAAGAAGAAACTTACGGTGCATGGTAAGTTTTCTACAAGTCACACGAATCCGTTAAAGAATCTAATCTCTTACATCAAGTTTTTCACGCAACATATTCCCAACCAACATCAAAGCAAACACTAAAAACATAATTGCCAAACCCGGAGCAAGTGCCAAATATGCCTTATCTAAAATGATATAAGCATAATGGTTTTTTATCATTGCTCCCCATGATGGCATGGGGGCTTTTGCTCCGATGCCTAAAAAACTTAGCCCCGCTTCAATCAATATCGCTGAAGCAAAATTCGCTGCTGAAATAACGATGATTGGGCCCAGAATATTTGGCAGAATATGACGAAACATGATCCTAAAATCTCCAAAACCTAGTACCCGAGCAGCAAGTATATATTCTTTTTGCTTAACACTCATTACCTGCCCTCTAACAACCCGAGCTACCTCCACCCACATACATAAACCAACCGCAACAAAAACCTGCCAAAAACCCTTTCCTAAGGCTAAACTTATAGCAATAACCATCAGCAATGTTGGTATGGACCAAACAACATGAACAAACCACATAACCAGTTTATCAATCCATGATCCATAAAAACCTGAAATCAATCCTAAACTAATACCGATAAGTAGAGAAATGAAAACAGAAATAAAGCCAACAGCAAGAGATATTCGCGTTCCCACCATCAATCTACTCAACAGGTCTCTACCGTATTTATCAGTCCCAAGACGATACTTTCGCTGATAAGAAATGGATGTATCATCATTGGGATCCAATTTTACATTATGCATCGTTTTAAAGTGGATGCCTCCGTAAGGAATGTAATTCAACACGTCTCCTTTTAACTCAAAAGAGCTTACCGGAATTGAAATAAAAGCTTCCTTTTGGCCGAAAGCAAGCCGTCTCAAAAAAGAGGTTGACTTCTGCTGAGACTTATTTAACCTTATAAATGTAACCTCAGAACCAGGAGGTAAAGTACTAAGTTCCAAATGCATTTCATTGGCATGAGGACTTGAATCTGGAGCTAAAAAGTATACAAATACTGCAACAAATAGACTAAATGCAATAATCGAGACACCTAAGATACCAGGGATGTGAATTTTTTGACGTTTCATTCGTAGCACATTGGCTTAAAACTACAAAATATATAAGTATTGAATACGGATAATCTCAGATGAAACTTCACAGATTAGAATTACAAACTGATTAGGTATCTAATCCTACAAAGAGTATATTTAGCAAGTTCGGTAAACCCAAAGAAAAAATCACCAAACATTGAGTAAGGAAAAAATCATATTAGGTATAGATCCAGGCACAACCATTATGGGCTTTGGGCTTGTCAAGAAGAAAGGATCATCTTTTGAGATGATCATGATGGACGTACTTATACTTAATAAAATCAAAGACCCCTACCTAAAACTTCAAAAAATATTTCAAAAGACGCTCGCTATAATAGATCACTATCATCCAGATGAGGTTGCTTTGGAAGCTCCTTTTTTTGGAAAGAATGTTCAATCGATGTTAAAACTAGGTCGAGCACAAGGAGTCGCTATGGCCGCGGCACTTCAAAGAGAGGTCCCGGTTACAGAGTATGCGCCCTTGAAAATCAAAAAAGCCATCACTGGGAGAGGCTCTGCTTCCAAAGAGCAAGTTGCTGGGATGCTCATGCAAATATTAAAAATGAAAGAAATGCCTAAATATTTAGATGCCACTGATGGACTTGCAGCTGCCGTTTGTCATGGATTACAAAATGGTATTTCAAACTCTGCCAAGAATTACTCCTCTTGGTCAAATTTCATAAAAGAAAACAAGGGTAGAGTGGGTAAAAGCTAATTGAAATGTAAGCGAATTTTTAGGTTCGACTTAATGCTTTCTGCAATAAGACTCAATTCTGAAGATTCTAATTTCAATTTAGGTTTTGAAAAATTGATGTCCTCAACCGATTGTAATGGAATTAAATGGATGTGAGCATGCGGTACTTCAAGTCCAATCACAGCAATCCCTACCTTTTTACATGGCATTGTCTTTTCTATAGCCTGAGCCATATCTTTAGCAAAAAGCCATAAATTAGAATAGGATTGAGTTTCAACATCGAAGATGGAATCTGTTTCTGTTTTTGGAATCACTAGTACATGCCCTTTGGCAAGAGGAAATACGTCAAGGAAAGCCAAAAAATGGTCTGTCTCTGCAATCTTATGACAGGGTATTTCCCCCCGAACTATTTTAGTGAAAATGCTAGCCATTATCTGGAAATCTCTAAAACTTCAAACTTAACAAGCCCCGCTGGAACTTGAATTTCAGCAACTTCCCCAACTTTCTTTCCCAGTAAACCCGTTCCAATAGGAGAATTTATAGATATTTTGCCCGTTTTGATGTCAGCCTCTGTTTCTGCCACCAGAGTGAAAGTCATTTCCGCCTTAGTATTTAAGTTTTTAATCTTCACAATAGACAATGCAAGCACTTTATCTGTATCCAACTGAGACTCATCAATGACACGAGCTCCAGCGTACATTTCTTCGAGTTTCGCTATCTTCATCTCGAGCATACCCTGCGCTTCCTTAGCTGCGTCATATTCTGCGTTCTCAGATAAATCTCCCTTATCTCTTGCCTCAGCAATTTGTTGCGAAATGCTCGGTCTTTCAATAAATTTTAAATGATCAAGTTCCTCTTTCAACTTCTTAAGTCCCTCTTCTGTATAGTATGAAACTGTAGACATAATAAAAAAAATTAGTTTATCTAAATAACAAAAAGGAAGACTCAATGAGCCCTCTCATTGCAAATTTATAAATATTCCGCTAAAAAAGAAGATAAATCTTAAAGCGTAACTCTTACGCCAATAGAATTTGGAGATTGTAATGGGTTTGCTGACCTGTAGGAGTAATCTAATCCGAAACTGGTTCCATTGGTTAATGGTAATTCAAATGATGCTCCAAAACTTAGGCCAGTTAGTGTTGTTGTTTGATTGTTACGCTTGTCACTATTAGCACCCTCATAGGCGTAGGCAGTCCTTAACATAAAATGTTTTTTGTATCCATACTCCATCCCGGCAATCATTTGATTTCTGGTGAATGAATTGGATGTGAAATTACCTGCTAGCGTGAACCGATGATCTGTATCATTGTGAAAATCATAAGCAGCACCTATACTAAGAAGTGAGGGCAACTCAAAAGCCTCTACACGTAGATCATAGGTCATTTGGTAATCTTGACCATGAGCGTCAGAATTGGTATTCTTCAGATCGTTACCGTCGCCTTCAAATTTCATTTTGGGACCCACATTTTTAAGCGTAATACCGAACTTTATTTGTCGATCATCACCAGCGACATATTGCACCCCAGCGTCCAAGGAAATAGCTGAAGCTTTCAAATCGGGAATAGACTCAGAAATCATTCTAACGGTAGCCCCACATGAAATGTTTTGAGTGAATTTTTTAGCATATGAAAACCCTACATTCATGTAGGAGGGAGAATATGTTGCTCCAGTTCCCTCAGGCTGCTCGGTTGTAGTTACATCAATAGCTCCAAAATCCATAGACATCATTGACAAACCAATAACTACATCTCCATCTAAAGACTTCGCTACACCAAAAGCATTTATTTTTATGTCCGTCAACCAGGAAGTGTTTGAAAAAAGCAACTCTAAATTATCTATTCTTGACAAACCTGCTACGTTAACAAACGTCGCCTCTAACCCTGTGACGGAGGCTGTATTTACACTCCCCCAACCTGACGATCTGGCCCAAGGATTAATCAATAATTCCGTAGCGCCAGCTTGTCCAGATCGCTGTTCATTACCCGCCCATGTATCAGCAGCAGAAAGAAAGATCAATGCACCACTGAAAACAACCCTCAGGATTCGCCATAAATCATTGCATATATTCATAATGGTATATAAAGATTAGTATTTAAAATCAATTAATAAGAATCTAGATCAATAGGCCGAAGCGCTCCAAACCACTTCAATACTTTTTCACCCTTTTCTCCGGCATTGATGTGAATGATGTAAACCCCTGATGAAATTCCTACACCAAAATCATTTTTAAGATCCCAATCCCAGCCTAAGGCATTTTGATCACTGTCTAATTTTTCTTGTCGGACCAAAGTACCAGAAACGTTATAAATAGAAATCGTACACGTTTTTGGCAGATTCGTAATCCGAACTCGATGGTCTACTTGGTCTTTTTCATAGTTGTTAGACCCATAATATGGGTTTGGAACAACGCGAATCAAATCCATCGCATCTTTTGCCGTTTTCAAATCACCCGTAACGGTCTGAATATCCTTTGTATCAAATACAAAATAGGGCTTACCATCATTTTCATCGGAAAAATCAGCATCGCACGAGTTCTCCGAACCAAGGTAATTCACGTAGGGCTTTGAAACCCTCAACTTCACCTCAACATCTTCCGATAGCAATACTGAGTTATTTGATAAAACTGGAATAGAAACCCAAGCTACATCTTTAAACACATCTCTCTTGTATCTGATACTGGCCATTTTATTCAACTTTGAATAAAGTGTATTTAACTTTTCATCTGAACCGGCGTAAATACTTTTCATAACATAAACGTAGTGCCTCCCGCCAAATATCACATCAAATGAATCGTCTGTACTTGGAGTAATTGAGGCCAAAGAATCTCCCTCAGCAATCGATGAAGTTGGATTCCACATCATATCTAAACCGTTGTCATCAGGGTGATCGCTAGACTCTCCAAACATGATATTCAGTCGTATACCTTTTTCAAGATCTAAAGCATATCCAGGAAACCATGAAAATCCTACCGTTCCGGAATTATCTGGGCTACCTTCCTTGTCAACTGAAGGAGCATCTTTCATGCTTAAACGACTCACAGAAGATCCTGAACCGGTTTCGATTACGGGACATCGAGTCCACAAAGACTTATCATTCGTAAATACGACATCTACAGATGAAAGGTCTTTCAACTTATTTAAGGACTGGAAAGACTCGAGTACTGGCGAATGCTCAAAAATGCCACCGAGACCATCACCGCCTATCAATCGATATGGAGCCCATGCCCCACCTAAAACCTCTTCAAAAGATTCTCCATCATCCAAGCCTTTGTGATCAATACTATCCGTTCCGGATCTGATCCAATTTTTGTGATGAATGTAGTTGGTGCTGGCGAGCGATTGCCATATGTCTGTATCCTCAACATAAGTCAACCAATCAGAGTTGTCATCTTTTTGCTCTGTAGCCCCAATAAATCCATTATTAGACGACTTATCTTCACCTTGACTACCTACCTCAATACCGTTCTGAATCATTACAGATAAACCCCACCTGCTAATGACTTGTTCATTTTTTACTCGAATCGTTTGTTCAGAATACACGGTGTCATTTAGTGTTGTGTTCACCAAAAACCAATGAGCATCATCACCAACATCCATTTTGAACGTAAACTCTGAGTTTTGAGGAACACTTAATGGATCGATCACTTTGATGTTTACTGGGCCTTTGTCCATCACATAAGTTATCTCTTTCGAACAGAACTCTGAAATTAGTGTTTCTCTAGTCTCTGAGCTCAACTCAAGCTGCATGCCACCATTACCCATTCCTTCTAAACGCGAGATGGAAGGTATCGTTCCGTAATCCACATTCTGAATCGTTCCATCGGCCTCAGACACAGGTTTGTGTGGTATTACAGAATATTGCTTGATATTTTTACGCCCTGCTAAAAATGGTTTTTTTTGCCCGAGTAAACTCGGAGCATAAATATCATTCTGATCAGGTACATTGTCAGAAGCATACTCCAAATACTGATTGTATCCGTATGCAACTGCCGTGTAATAATAGGTTTTGTGATTCAACAACGGTCCCCCAGAAAATTCATCCTTATCTAGTCGAACAGAATGCAAAATCCCTTGATTCATTTCACTTTCCTGTTCTATGGTCATGTCCTTAGGGATGTTTGCTCTAAGCTCTTGACTGTAATCAAAATTAATCAAACGTGAAATTGGAGAATCTGTTTCTTCATCTGTTATCTTTCCATCAGTGTCACGAAAATTTTTAACGTCTGACTGGAATACCAATCGTGCCTTATCAATATTGTACACATCAGTCGCTGTGACTGTTTCGTCTCTCAATTGAAAAATTTGGTAGCCCTCAAAAACATATTCATTTCTATATGGAAGCGATTGTAAGCTGTCATAATATCCAATGATGTTAACCTCATCGGTCTCAACATACGTCTCTTTGTAATTGTTAGAATTCACTGAGTTCGAAATCAAAAGCACCAGCTCTTGATCTAATTCCTGAATCGTTAGATCTGGGGCATCCGGTCCATCCAAGACCTCAAAGCATACATCAAATAACTTTTGTGCCTTATCGTCAGCCAACAGCATCAACTCTACAGATGCCCAAGCTCCGCCTTCACTTGCTCTTGCCCAAACAACTCCCGTCGTAATGTTATTGATGGCGCCTGGCTCCATGGTAAAAGGTCCTGCAGATTGAACAAAACGACGATCTGCAGGGACATTACCGGCTGACTGTTCCGTCCAAGACTGACCTGAAAAATTAGGATCTGTATTTCCCGGGAACATAAAATCACATGCTGGATTGGAGCTATTTGTTCCATCATCACCATAGGTCATGGGTGAGCCATCTTTCCATACACCTCTCAGGTAATTGTAAAAATCAGATGCGATATCGGGCTCACCACTTGTTGGGTCCAAATTGTTGTTGTAGTATACAAACTTCGACATGATGATTTGCTCGCCAGCTTCATCGACAATCCCATTACGATTATTATCAACACCATCAGCTTCATCAGCAAGGGGTCCACGAAAAAAATCTACGCCAATGGCTGGTGGGTTCATGCCGTAACCTTTTTCTCCTTGGTCATTCTCATCCCCATTATAACAATAACCAAGCCCGCGAGAAACATCACAACCTACATAATCATCGTTATAACTTCCTAAATCAGCATCAACAAATTGACCAAACCAAGTTTCATTCAATACACTGTGAGACCTATTGATAAGTTTGTAATTGTAAAAGGTCATGTTATTAATCTCGTCATTTGTTGAAAAAGCAAAAGCTTGAGCTTGAATTTCTAAGCCAATTGAGGTGCTCGATCCCGATGCGGTGTGTGTGTTACCCGCATCGTTATATACCCACCACAAAGTCTGATCGCCAAACAACATGTCATCCTCTTTGCAATTAAGTGTTCCATCTAAATTGTATTCTGGATGATCTCCTGCTAGAGGGTTGTATTTACCGTCTCCATCAACATCTCGAAAGGGAGCTAGAGTCTCGAGGTTGTAGTAAGGTGATGTTTGCACCAAAGTATCTTCTCCCAAAAAAGCACCTGAAAAATCATCATTTGATCGATTTCCAGGATATTCAAGTATGGATTGAGGAATGACATAACCTGGATATTCAGCAGCTTTATCATCAGAATTAAACCAGGCAATAAATTCTTCTACATCACTTCTGTACACGACAAAGTGCTTGTCGTATTTGGCACAGCTAGACGCATCCGTTTTACCGTATTTGGAATTTGGAAGCCCGTCGCTCGTCAAACGCACGTTATCTAATGGGCCGGGCCAGAAGTCATTACCATCACTTCTATAGGTTTGAGATGCTACTTTTACTTGACCGTTTTCATCTTTACCACCGATCCACAAAGCTCCGGCAAATAAAGAATGCTTTCCAGAACCTTTAGGTATTTCGTATCGAGCACTCTGCTGAAGATCCCACCACATATCACCACCATTCATGATCGATGTTGATACATTATTTATGTCAAGAAGAGTCGTAGAAGTACCCGCAGCACAGTTATAACTCAAATTCTGTGACGGTTTTTTTTTCTTTTTTGGCTTATGCTCTCTTGCCTGAACAATCAGTGAGCTTATAGCTAGAAGAAAACAGAATATATTTTTAAAACTTTTTTTCATAATTATTCAATTAACGTCACTGTCTAAAAATCAAGCGTTACCCCCAGCCGAAAGGTTCTAGGACGGGTGTAGTTACCTGGATGATTTGAATACAACCCGTACAAATCAACGTATGATGTCGGATCGGTTCTTTTCTCAATATCATCAATACCTATAGCACTTGCCAAATACCCATCATCATCTGGATTTCCAGTATATCGATAAACCTTGACAATATTCTTGGTGTTTAAAAGGTTTTGAACTTGTACATACACATTCACAAACGTTAGATTTTGTTCTTCAGGATCTCCCCAAGAAATATCAAAACTCTTATTAATTCTCATGTCTATTCGGTAAGTCCAAGGCAAACGAGAACCGTTAATACTTCCTGCTAAGGCGGACCTAGAATCTACAATAGATGTAGCACTTACTTGACGACTGTATGGAGTCCCCGAGCCTGCTGTAGCCAATAGATTAATTCCTGTATTTGCGAAAATTTGTTTCCCATTCCACAAAGGTCCGTTGTAGTTTGCGTCTTTACCATAGCGAAAATCTACACTCGTCATTAGGTTGTGACGCTGATCATAATCAAGTGGTAGTGTTGTTCTCAAATTGGGTTGAGATGAATTGACAATATTTACTCCTGACGTTGGCGAAGAACCAGATCCATCAGCAAATTGCATGGTGTAATTTGCATTTAAACTCAAATTATTAGTCCGACGCATTTCATAAGCTAAAGACAATCCTTTTACCGTTCCGAAATCAATATTTCCATAGGTATTGTAGCCAATTGGAAAAGCAAAACCTACATTGGTGTATTGAATCATATCGCGCATTTCCTTATAAAAAGCATTGATCGTTAAAGCAGAACTAGATGATAAGGTTTGCTTAAATCCTACCTCATAATTGGTGGTCTTCTGAGGTTTTAGGTTTGGATTGGATATCGTCCTTGATTTCTTGTAAGCTAAAAATAAGTAATCCAGAGGATTTGATCTGTTTTGAAGAGGCCGCTGAGCCAAAACATCATAATAAGCATAAAACATCGCTTCATCAGATATAGGGAAGCTAAAGGATATTCGGGGCATTACTATAACTTCAGGACTGTAATCCTGAAATGCATCAGCACTCAAACCTTTGTTAAGTGCATCCCCATTGAGAAGTGCATCGGGATCAGCTAGCATAGGCAGCACACCTTTAGACACATTTAAAGCCTCCGGGTTATTGGTTGGAAGCCCTTCTGCATTGTACCAATCATCTCCATTTCGATAACCTGTAATAGATTTTGCGTTGGTGTTGTCATCCACATACACGACAAAATCATCGCCAATATTCGATGGGTGAATTCCAAAACCTTTAACATCACCTGCCGTCATTACTTCATAAAGCGAATATTTGTCTTTTAAAACTTCTTGGTTGGCATCATAGCGATCAACACGAACACCAATATTAAATATCAAATCTTCAAAAGCAAATTTATCTTGAATGTATCCTGCCATGTAAATAGGTTGGAAAGCACCTATTTCGCGCTTGAAGTCTCCGTTTGCATCTTTATCGGTTAAAAACTCATGCATCCCAGGCTGAACACCATTTAACCTATTTCCACGATAATCGTAACCCGACCACGAGGCATAGTTTGAGCCATTATTTAATATTTCATCCGCACTAAACATTCCAACATCCAACTGATCAGGAGAATAGGTGTGTATGTCTACAATCTCATCGCGACTGATTTCGTGTTTGTTTCTGAAATTCTTTGCAAAGCTCGACATGTCATCGTATTGGTATGAATGCAGCTTGGTTATAACCGTTCCATGGAGCGTATCTAATCCTGAATACACATAAGCACCATCATACACTTCAATGTAATTATTTGCCTTTTGCTCTGCCAAACCCCATAGATCTATTGGGTTTACATTATAATACCTGTCGTCTCTCTGTTCATATTCAAATCCAAATTGAAGGGCATGGTTTTTTATATCAGCTGAAGCAGAACCGGTAAATCGAAGCTGTGAATTATCAGTTTTGCTAAACCCATTGTATTCACGTCCTGAATTAAACCACATCGAATAAATATTTTGGGAACGATCACCGTTTACCAATGCCCCAACGCCTGTTACGTCCTCTAGGGAAGATACGGGCCTGTTGCCCATAAACTCGAAGTATGATTTCGTATAGTGTTCCGCATAGGGGTTTAACCCTCCGTTTTCGTAGGTGTAATTTTGAATGAGTTTTTTACTCAAAACTACATTCGATACGACACTAGCACCGGACCAATCACTTGTAGAAAGGCCAAAAATGGTGTCATTTGGAGCTATGTTGTAGAGAGAATCAATACCAAGGACGTTGATGGTGTTGTTTTTATTACGCCATTGATCTGGGGTCACAATCGAATCTTTTCTTACAGGTGTAAACGTACCAATATAACCATAGTTAAATAACTTATCACCGTGCTCTGCATCTTGCACAAGCCTGCGATCTTTAGAGTAATCTGCTTGAAGAGTAATGTAAGCATTCTTAACTAAAGCATTGGATGGTGCCTGATCCTTAACGCCAAATCTGTGCTGAAATCGACCATATACTCTCCAAGAATTCTCAACAACTTCGGGATTGTTTTGTGGATTGAATAAAGTGTATTCATAAACTTCTGATCTATATTTTGAATTCGAAAAATTACCTCCCATCGTAATGTTTGATTTCAAGCTGGGCTTAAAATCTAATTTCCCTTGAATGCTGCTATTTTGTGACGCCACATTTTGTCTCGCATCGACATAAACAATATCTTCATTGGTGATAAACTCTCCTGCTCTTTCGGATGAAGCTTTCCCATTATCGAAACTAAAAATAAGTGGATTACTCTGCAAATCTTCCATTACTTCATCCTTCAATTTGAAAGTACCAACAGCAGAAGGACTGCCGTCATTTACAGACTCATACTCTCCGGACACAAAAAAACCTAATACCGGTTTCCCAAATGAATTTCTTCTCAAGGGCCCCGAGAGGTTAAATCCGAAAAGATTGTATCCGTATGGATCTAGACCCTGTGAAGTGTTGAACTCCACCCCACCAAAAAACTCATTCGAAGGACCTCGCGTCGTTATACTAACTATTCCACCGGTAGCATCACCATATGATGCTGGCAAACCTCCGGTAATTACAGTCATTTGCTCAATAGATGACTGAGGGAGTTTGTTTGAGGCCCTCACTTTGACCCCATCAATGTAAAAGAAGGTTGCGTCTGAGCGCGAACCACGAACATTTAAATCGGAACCCTCATCCTTTTGAAAAATCCCAGCCGTTTGAGCAGCTACAGACTGAACATTTCTGGTAGGTAAGGTCATAATTTCTTCTTTGGTTTTGGTCGTCCCAGATTTATCGGGGTCGATCAGCGGAATAACATATTCAACAAGCTCTACCTCTCCCAAAACTTCAGACTCTGTTTTGAGCTCTACATTTAAGAATGTAATCTTATTGGAGGAAACCAATACCTCGCTTATTTGTTTGGTTGCAAAACCAATGAAAGAAACTTTTAATGTATACCTACCTGGGTTGATAGGTTTTATCGTGTAATTCCCGTCAAAATCAGCCACGGAACCTGCAACAACTTCACTCTCAGAGAACAGAACGACATTTGCCATTGGAACGGGATCTCCAACACCGTACTCCGTAATCGACCCCTTTAGTGACCCTGACTGAGATTGTGCGTTGGCTCCTTGTATGACACCTATAATTGCAATCGCAAAAAATAACCTCTGTATCATAAATTTTAATTTTGTTCGCTTACAGCTTTACGCTCTAAAATATACAATTGAATGAATTATAAAATCTTTAAGGACTCTCTTTGCCAGTGTTTATACCAACTTTCGTGCCAACAAGTAAATATAAGTAAAACCTTGAATCTCAGAAATAATGGTGTCGAAATAATGTGAGATGAGTAATTAAAAATGTTAATTTGGAACTTCAAAATCGAGGATTTATGAGAGCATTACTCACGATACTTATTTGGTCAACCGCTTTATTTTCTTGCCATAAAGATTCTTACGAATTTCCCTATGCACAAGTCAATTATTACATTTACCCAAACAACGCACAATACAGCGGGCTTCATTTTCCTGGAGGATCTACTTATATTGAAGGAGGTGTTAATGGAATCTTACTATTTCACGATTATTTCGACAACTACATTGCCTATGACAGAGCTTGTACCAATGACCCACTAAATAACTGCGAACAGGTTTACATCGATGAAAAGAATCCTAACAAACTCGCATGCAATTGCTGCGCATCTGAGTATTTCATTTTTGACGGGAACATAACTCAAGGGCCCGCAAGACAAGCGCTGCATAGATATAGAACACAATTCGACGGCATTAAACTTCGAATACTTAACTGATTGATAACTCAACTTATTGACATAAAAAAAGCGCCTTTCGGCGCTTTTTTGTTTAGTATCTGTAATACTCTGGTTTGTAAGGTCCTTCGACCGAAACGCTGATATAATCAGCCTGATCCTTACTCAATTCATCAAGTACTACACCTAGTTTCGCGAGGTGAAGTCTTGCCACTTTCTCATCCAAATGCTTTGGTAAAGTGTAAACTTTATTCTCATACTTATCGGAATCTAACCACAACTCCAATTGAGCTAATGTTTGATTGGCAAAAGAATTTGACATCACAAAAGATGGATGCCCTGTAGCACAACCTAAATTGACCAAACGACCTTCGGCCAATAAAATGATGTCCTTACCTCCAAGTGTGTATTGATCTACTTGAGGTTTGATTTCGACTTTTGAAGAACCATGGTTATTGTTTAGCCAAGCTACATCGATCTCGTTATCAAAGTGTCCAATATTACAAACGATGGCTTTATCTTTCATCGCTTCAAAGTGACGCCCTACAATAATATCTTTGTTCCCGGTGGTGGTTACAACAATATCAGCTTCACCGACGGCATCGTCCATCTTCTTGACCTCAAATCCTTCCATCGCTGCTTGTAGCGCGCAAATAGGATCTATTTCTGTAACGATAACACGAGCACCTGCGGCTTGTAAAGACTGAGCTGAACCCTTACCTACATCACCATATCCGGCTACTACTGCAACTTTACCTGCAATCATGACATCTGTAGCACGACGTATTCCATCAACTAAAGATTCACGACAACCATATTTATTATCAAATTTAGACTTCGTAACCGAATCATTCACATTGATGGCAGGCACATGAAGCGTTCCATTTTTTTGACGTTCATACAAACGATGAACACCTGTTGTCGTTTCTTCTGACAAACCTTTGATTTCTTTGGCCAATTCTGGAAATTGATCAAAAACCATATTTGTTAAATCGCCACCATCGTCTAGAATCAAGTTTAAAGGCTTTTGATCTTCACCGAAGAACAAGGTCTGTTCGATACACCAATCAAACTCCTCATCATTCATTCCCTTCCACGCATATACCGGAACACCCGTCGCAGCGATAGCCGCAGCAGCATGATCCTGAGTCGAAAAAATATTACACGATGACCATTGAACCTCAGCACCCAAGGCCGTTAAGGTTTCAATCAAAACGGCTGTTTGGATGGTCATGTGTAAGCAACCTGCAATACGAGCACCCTTGAGCGGTTGATCGGCAGCATACTCTTCTCGAATTGACATCAAACCTGGCATTTCTGCTTCAGCCAAACGTATTTCTTTTCTTCCCCATTCGGCTAAGTTTATATCCTTAACCTTGTATTGAACACTTTTCATAATTGTAGTACCCATTTTAAAACTAATTTAGATTGCAAAGATACAACAAAATTTAGTCGAAAATATTTCACCGAAGATGCATATCTTTACATCAACGATGAAACAAATATTTCACAAAAGAACCGCAAACAGTAGCCAAATTTATGTTTGGAAAGTAGTCTCTACTTACGATATTCTTCTAAAAAAAACACTCCTCAGAGAAGAAGAACTTCTGGCACTTGCAAAGATCAAAAGCGAAAAAAGAAAAATAGAATTTATTGCCACGCGAAGCGCTGTAAAATCGATCTTCGGAAATGAAACAACACTGCAACATTTAGATAGCGGACAACCCTACATTCAAGGGAACAAACACATCTCTATTTCACACAGTAAAAACTTCATTGCCATTGCCCTAGGAGATCAGCGATTGGGAATAGATATTGAAATGCCATCAGAAAAATTGCTTACTGTTTTACCTCGAATTCTTTCAACAAAAGAATACGATAAGTTTCAATGTAATCCTTCTCTGGACTTGGCATGTAAACTATGGGGAACTAAAGAGTCCATTTTAAAGTATACTGGAAACCCAAAACTTGATTACAAAAAAGACATTCGGGTTGATAAAATGGAACCCTTGAAAGCGTCTTACATAGATACCGTTTTTAATGTCGAATTTGAAAACATAGAAAACCTGATTGTAACCCTTGTTACGCATTAACCGTATACATGTTTGTCGAGAAGTACACCTTATTTCAAAACCTCAATTTTATCTTGAATAAGCTGATTCTTGAGCGCTTCCAAGCTATCAAATTTTTGTTCTTCTCGAACCCACTCAATAAAAAAAACACGTACGTCTTCCCCATAAATCTCTTCGTCAAAGTCGATAATGTGCACTTCAATGGTTTTGTCTGAATCATCTATTGTCGGGCGAATCCCAATATTCAACATCCCTTTATACTCTTTTCCTCTGACCAAAACTCGCACCGCATAAACCCCATTTGCTGGAATAAGTTTGTGCGAGTCCATCACTTTAATGTTTGCCGTCGGAAATCCAATTTTATGACCCAAATGATTTCCCTTCACGACAATTCCAGACAAGCAAAAATCATGAGTAAGATAAGCACGAGCTGTTTTAACATCCCCAGATTCTAGCGCCTTACGAATCTTTGTTGAACTTACAGAGACCTCTTCAACATCTTGTGCCGATATTTCTTCTACTTGAAAGCCGTACAAGGGACCGAATTCTCTTAGATGTTCAAAACTCCCTTCCCGATTTCTACCAAAATGATGATCGTACCCAATCACCAATCTACTTGTAGCCAGTTTATTAACCAATATATCTCGAACAAACTCAACAGAGGATAACCTCGAAAATTCTCTCGAAAAGGGGTGTATGATCAAATGGTCAATACCAGCCTTCCTCAAAAGATCAATTTTTTCACTTTTAGTCAAAATGAGTTTGAGACTGTTATCAGAAAACAAAACAATTCTGGGGTGTGGAGAAAAAGTTAACAATACCGTCTCACCATCTATTGCCTTAGCTATTTTGCGCAGACGATTAATGATTTTTAAATGCCCCAGATGAACCCCATCAAAAGTCCCAGTAGTAACCACGGCATTCTTTACTTTTTCAAACGATTCAATAGAATGATATATTTTCACAGACAGAAATCTAACGATTTTATTCTCAGTAACTAAAAACATTGACAACAAGGTCTAATGGCGATACCAAAATTAGTAAAATAAAAAAAGGGAAGACTAATATCTAATTAAATAAAATTCGATAAATTTGCGCCCGAAACAAGGAATATCTATTATTCAACAAAATATATTTTACGATGTCAAAAAATATCGGAAAAATCGTTCAAATTATCGGCCCTGTAGTCGACGTTAAATTCGACAGCAGCAAAGGCAGCCTACCGGACATCTTTGATGCTCTTGAAATTACAAAAGACAATGGTAAGAAAATCATTCTTGAATGCCAACAACACATTGGAGAAGACACTGTTCGTGCTATTTCCATGGATTCAACAGATGGTTTAAGTAGAGGGAATGAAGCTGTTTCAACCGGAGCTCCTATCCTGATGCCTATTGGTGAGGAAATTAAAGGTAGATTGTTTAACGTTGTTGGAGATGCCATTGATGGGATCGGTGAACTGAGCAAAGAAGGTGGTTATCCTATACACCGCGAAGCTCCAAGATTTGAAGACTTATCTACTTCCTCAGAAGTTTTATTCACAGGAATTAAAGTAATTGACCTCGTTGAGCCTTACTCCAAAGGTGGTAAAATTGGTCTTTTCGGTGGTGCCGGTGTAGGTAAAACAGTACTGATTATGGAGTTGATCAACAACATTGCCAAAGGCCATGATGGTATTTCGGTATTTGCCGGAGTAGGTGAGCGTACTCGTGAAGGAAATGACCTTCTACGTGAGATGATCGAATCTGGCGTAATCAAATACGGTAAAGAGTTTGAAGAAGACATGGAAAAAGGTGGTTGGGATCTTACAAAAGTAGATCCTAAAGAGATGATTAACTCACAAGCTACTTTGGTTTTTGGGCAGATGAATGAATCTCCAGGAGCACGTGCTCGTGTCGCACTTTCAGGTTTGACACTAGCCGAATATTATCGTGATGGTGAAGGTGATGGTGCTGGACGTGACATCTTATTCTTTATTGATAACATTTTCCGTTTCACACAAGC
>DLQO01000005.1 GCA_002478765.1 Flavobacteriales bacterium UBA7430 | reverse complement strand
TATACACACCAAGAGAATAAGAGTTATGATTTCTTTTCGGATGAACTGCAACAACGAGTATACAGTAACGAAGGTCCCGCTCTCGTTGCAGGCGATATTACAGGAAATGGCTACGAAGATATCATCATTGGGGGAGCAAAAGATCAACATACTGTTTTGATGTCACAAGTAGCGACTGGTTTTTTAAAAACCGAACTTACTTTCATCGATACAAAAAAAGAAGTTGTTGCTTTGGCTCTTTTTGATTTTGACCGTGATGATGATCTTGATTTATATATTGGTTATGGCCATAATGGGGTTAATAATCCCGACTTGCTTCAAGATGAAATTGCTTTGAATGATGGAGCAGGAAACTTTACACCGGCAGAAGGTATTTTGCCGAGCTATAACGAGGTTACCTCTAGAGTAATTCCTTTTGACGTGGACGGAGATGGCGATTTAGATCTTTTAGTGACCGCGCGTGTACGTCCTTTTAACTACCCAGAATCCCCACAAACTGTTATGTTAATCAACGAAGCTGGAGTATACCAAGATAAAACAAAAGAATATTTGCCAGAAAATGGATTTTTAGGGATGCTTTCCGATGCTGAATTGATGGATGTTAATGGAGACGGAATGTCGGATATAATCCTAACGGGCGAATGGATGGGGATTGAAGTATTGCTCCATCAGGGTGACCGTTTTGTTCAAGATGACTCGTATTTTCCTAAAAAAATAAACGGAGCTTGGAATTCCATTACCGTTTCTGATATAGATGCCGATGGAGATCTAGACTTGATTGTAGGAAATCAAGGGTGGAATAACCCGTATAAAGTAACTAAAGAGCAGCCACTGCTTATGAAGTACGCAGATTTTACGGGCAATGGTAAAAACGAACCCCTTGTTTTCGCTCCCAAAGATGACGTATATGCTCCGATTCATTTGCGCAATAACTTTCTGAATCAGATGCAGTATAAAAAGAAAGCATTCAAGAACTACTCTTTATACGCCAATGCAACTCTCGATGACATATTAACCGAAGAAGAGCAGCAAAAGGCAGAAACATTAGAAATCCACACCTACAGTTCTTCCATTTTTGAAAATAAGGGTAATTCTTTTATTCAACACGAATTGGCAGTCGAAGCTCAGTTTTCGCCTGTATACGACGCCATGGTGGTTGACGTTGGAGAGCCTCAAACTAAAAAGATAGTATTGGTTGGAAACGACAACGCATACGAAGTCTTTACAGGGCCTAAAAACGGTTTTGAAGGCCTTGTGTTGTCAATCGATTCTTCTTTAAAAACCACTGTCGACGACAGCAGGAGTACCGGGTTTAAAGTACCTTATTCAGCAAAGCATATGTTGAATGTAAAAGTTTCGAATGAAGACTTGATATTAATTTCACAGAATAATGAAAAATTAGTATCTTTTAAAATCAATAAATAAAATCATGAATAGAAGGAAATTTTTAACGAGATCACTAGTAGCTGGTACCGGCCTTGCTTTTGTAAACCCAGTTTTCGGATCGATCGTAACCCCACAATCCTCCACCGCATCTTTAGAAATATCCTTAGCCCAGTGGTCTTTGCACCGCAAACTTTTTGCAGGAGCAATGGATCATTTAGATTTTGCTAAAATGTCGCAAAGTTTTGGTTGTGTTGGATTGGAATATGTAAATGCTTTTTTTAAAGATAAGGCAACAGATCTTCCTTATTTAAAAGAAATGAATCGTCGCGCTGAAGACCACCAACAAAAAAACCTACTCATCATGATAGATGGGGAAGGGGGCATGGCAGAGAAGAATGCTCAAAAAAGACTAGTCAATATTGAAAACCATTACAAATGGGTGGAGGCTGCTCAAGTATTGGGTTGTCATGCAATTCGAGTGAATTTACATGGTGGCGAAGATCGATTAGACGCTCAGAAAGCGGGAATCGACTCTTTAAACCGATTAGCAGAATTTGCAAAACCCATAGGTGTTAGTATTTTAGTCGAAAATCATGGTGGTTTTTCTTCTGATGGGAACTGGCTTGCAACGGTAATGCAAAATGTTAGTAACGACAATATTGGAACACTCCCTGATTTCGGTAATTTTTGCATCGAACGCAAAGAGCAAGAGTGTATCTCTGCTTACGATCGTTATCAAGGAATGTCAGATCTAATGCCTTTTGCAAAAGCCTTGAGTGCAAAGTCTCATGCATTCGATGTACAGGGCAATGAAACCCAATCTGATTTCTTTAAAATGATTAAAATTGCTAAAGAGAATCAATATTCGGGTTATGTAGGAATTGAATTCGAAGGTACTTTAGACTCTGAAGAAGAAGGAATTATAAAAACTAAAAATCTTTTGGATAAAGCAATTGCTGCATCTTATTAAATCAATCGTTTACGTTATGAAACCATTTTCAATCCTATTATCCTTTGTAAGTTTGTTGTTTTTTACGCAATGTGAGCAACAAATCGAAACCCATCTGGAGCAATTTCCTTTAATTCCGATCGCTAATGTGATGGAAGAGACGGGAAGTGCTTTTTTTATAAAAGATAAAACGGTTTTGTATTTCGATGAGCAAGATGAAGACTTGAAACGCACTGCTATTGTATTGAAGTCAAACTGGGAAGCACAAACAACGCATTCACTCTCATTGAAT
>DLQO01000050.1:288-71656 GCA_002478765.1 Flavobacteriales bacterium UBA7430 | reverse complement strand
CCGTTAGGATTTGTGTGTTGGGATAATCTTTCAACCAAGATTTCATAACTTTTATAGCTGAAGCATACTCAATTCCCGATTCCCAAATCCAATCGGTGATGAATGTTTCTGGTAAAACAATCAAATCTGGATGAGTATCCCATACGGAATCAAGCAATACCTCTACCCGCTTAAACTGATCGCTTTGGGACACTTTAAACTTCTCGAAATGAGGCTCAAAGTTTGGCTGAACGACAACAACCTCAACAGCATCTGTATTTGAGGTGGAAACATCAGGCATCAAGGCTTTTGACCACAAATAAGGGATTGTAAAAACCAATAAGCCCATGAACAGAGACCCCATCCTGTACTTTTTTTTAAGTAATTGATTTGCAAACTGATACAACAAAACATTAATGATTAAAACCCAAAGAGAACCGCCTAAAGCTCCTGTATACTCGTACCACTGAACCCAATGAACTTGGTTGGAAAAAACATTCCCTAAGGTCATCCATGGCCAAGTCAACTCCCAGTTAAGATGAAGATATTCAAAAGCAATCCAGAATATGGGAAAAGCAATAAGCGCATGCTTTTCACCCAATGCATGCTTCAACTTGTATACCATAAAAAATACAGTGGACATTAGAGATGCATTGAATAAAGATGCAAACAAACCTCCACCCCAATGCGCATTCATCAACCAAGAAGTGAGCGAAAAATTAATAAGAAAAAAAGTGAGGTAAAGCATTCCATACAATCTAAACGCATGCAACTTCTTCTCTCCGGTATTAAAATTTAACACCAACCACAATAAGGGTACAAATGCAATAAAGATAAGTACGGGTTGTGTCTGAGGGGGCCACGATCCGTAAAAAAACAATGTGGGCAGCAAACAAGCAAGAATATGTTTTACAAAACTCATATTTTATAATTCAATCGCAATAAATTGCTTTAATTTGTTACAAATATAAGTTTCAGATGCTAAAACACGTTCCAAACCTTCTCACAATCTCAAATCTTATTTGTGGATGTATCGCTTTGTACTTTACTTTTCATAACCAAATGGTGTTTGCGGCTTACCTAGTTGGACTCGCTGCAATCTTCGACTTTATGGACGGTGCTGCTGCTCGAATTCTAAAAGTTTCGGGGCCTATAGGTAAGGAATTGGACTCTTTAGCCGATATGGTTAGCTTTGGTGTGGTGCCTGGATCTGTGGTGTTTCACCTCATAGAGTCAAGCTCATGGAGCACATATTCCTTTGTATCCCTCCTCATTCCGGCTTTGTCTGCGTACCGTCTGGCAAAATTTAATGTTGACGAAAGACAAACCCGAAATTTTATTGGCTTACCTACACCTGCCAATTGCTTGTTTTTTGCATCGTTTCCATTGATATTATCCTTCCAAGAAGAATCGAATATCGCACTTTTGATTTCAATGCCTGAAATTGTTGTGTCGCTAACGGTAGTTATGTCTCTGGCAATGGTCTCTGAAATCCCTTTATTTTCTCTGAAATTTAAAAACCTTAGGTATGCTCAAAATAAGCTTAGGTTCTTGTTTATTGCAACGGGTATTCTATTGATCGGACTATTGAAATTTTCTGCAATACCCATCGTTGTTCTCCTTTACATCTTCTTCTCCATGGTATTCAAACCTGCTTCTGAATGAACCATTACACAAGTTGAATCTGTTTATTTACGCAGTACGAAGTTTTGCCCCAGATAAACCCGACGAACTTGTTCATCGGCAGCCAACTCTTCAGCTGTTCCTGCTTTTAAAATATTCCCTTCAAAGAGTAAGTATGCTCGATCAGTGATCGATAGGGTTTCTTGAACATTATGATCTGTAATAAGTATGCCAATGTTCTTCTTTTTGAGTTGATACACAATCGACTGAATGTCTTCAACAGCGATGGGGTCAACACCTGCAAAGGGTTCGTCTAAAAGAATGAAATTAGGGTTTACAGCAAGGGCACGTGCAATCTCAGTTCTTCTTCGCTCGCCTCCAGACAATAAATCACCTCGTGTAGTTCGGATGTGTTGAAGACTAAATTCATTGAGTAATTCCTCTAACTTTTGTGACTGCTCATTTTTACTGAGTGTGGTCATCTCTAAAACAGCCTTAATGTTGTCTTCAACAGATAATTTTCTAAAAACGGAAGCCTCTTGAGCCAAATAACCAATCCCTTTTTGAGCACGAACATACATGGCGTCCATAGTTATGTTCTCGTCATCAAGATAAACAGATCCTGAACTCGGTTTTACCAAACCTACAATCATGTAAAAAGACGTCGTCTTTCCAGCTCCATTAGGCCCTAAAAGACCTACAATCTCACCTTGATTAACCTCTAAACTTACACCTTTAACTACCGTTCTATCTCGGTAGGTTTTAACTATTTTTTCAGCTCTTAACTTCATGCTTTTCTTGAGATCTTTTGATTACAAAATTCGAAATATGAATACTTATCTCATACAAAACCAACAAGGGTAAAGTTACCAATATTTGACTCGATAAATCAGGAGGTGTTATGATGGCTGAAACAACCAAAGCTCCTACAACCGCATGAGAACGATAATGCTTCATGGTTGTTGGGGATAGTAAGCCTAACTTTGATAAAAAATACACAACGATAGGAAGTTGAAAAATCAAACCACAGGCAAAGGTTATGGTTGTTACGGTACTGATGAAAGACCTCAAATTAATCTGATTTGAAACCATCTCACTAACTTGATAGGTCCCTAAAAAATTTACCGATAATGGGGATATCATGTAGTACCCAAAAGAAATCCCCAACAAAAATAAAAAGGAAATCACTAAAACAATAGCAGAGGTGTAATTGGATTCATTGTCCTGTAAAGCAGGTTTAATAAAACACCATAATTCCCAAACAATATATGGAAATGCAACAATAACGCCTGCTATAAATGCAACCCACAAATGCATGGTAAACTGTCCTGACATGTCGACATTCATCAAGATAAAGGGCTGTTCGGTAATGCAAAGCACATCACCAAGACGAAACAATTCTGAGATTTTGCAGAGTGTTCTGTAGGTAACAAAATCAGGCTCTTTGGATGCCAACAATAAGTCGTCAAACAAATAGCCTTTGTTCACGAATGCTAAAATCGTAAAACCCAAAACAGCAATAACAGAACGTATCAGGTGTCCACGAAGAACCCCCAGATGCTCTAAAAATGACATATCTGATTTCTGCCGACTCATGTTATAAAATTCCTTCTTTCAAAATATCGTGTAAATGAACTAGCCCGACATAGCGACCTTCGTCTTCTACAACGAGTTGAGTGATTTGATAAGACTCCATGATGGATAGCGCTTCTGCTGCTAATGCGTCTTTCGATATACGCTTCGGATTTTCACTCATGATGTTTCGTGCCAAGACATCATTGGTATAGCCACCTATTTCGAGCATTCTTCGCAAATCTCCATCGGTAATTAAACCCTCAATCTCTTCGGAATCAACGACCACAGTCGCTCCTAAACGCTTGGAAGAGATCTCTATGATAACCTCTTGCAAATTAGCATCCAAAGCCACTTGAGGCTTTTCAGCATGCAATACATCGCCCACTCTGAGGTACAATTTTTTCCCTAAAGCCCCGCCGGGATGGTATTTAGCGAAATCGCTACGGGTAAACTTCCTCAACTCTAACAAGGCAACAGCTAAAGCGTCTCCCATAACCAATTGAGCTGTCGTACTGGTTGTGGGTGCTAAATTATTTGGGCAAGCCTCTTTTTCTGCATGAGCATGAAACAAATAATCTGCATGTTCCGCTAAAAAAGAATCTTTATTAGAGGTCATTGCTATGAGTGGGCTCCCTAGACTTTTAATCAAAGGGACTAAAACTTTTATTTCGGGCGTGTTTCCACTCTTGGAGATGCACATGACGATGTCATCGGACTGAACCATTCCTAAATCACCATGAATAGCGTCGGCAGCATGCATAAACATAGCCGGTTGACCGGTTGAATTTAAGGTAGCTACAATTTTATTTGCTATGATAGCACTCTTTCCGATACCCGTTATGATGAGCCTTCCTGGCGACTGGTATATCGAAGTTACTGCCTCACTAAATTGAGCATCTAATAAATTCGAAAGGTTAGCAATAACCTGAGATTCGTGAATAATTACCTTTTTGGCAATCTCTATTATTTCCTTAGAAGATTTCAATAGTTTTGTTTTGATATTTCAGAACTTTGTCTTTACTTTAATACTGCAAAATAACTCAATTTTCGTGAATTTACAGCGCATGAGCGAAACAAATCAACCACTTCACTCCACCCTCAAAAAGTATTTTGGTTTTTCACATTTTAAAGGTAATCAAGAATCAATCGTTCAAACCTTACTTGATGGTCAAGATGTCTTCGTAATTAAACCCACGGGTGGTGGTAAATCTCTATGCTACCAACTTCCGGCATTCATGAGTGAGGGAACTGCTATCATCGTATCCCCCTTGATAGCATTGATGAAAAACCAAGTAGATGCCATTAGAGGTTTTGCTTCTAATGACAGAGTTGCTCACGTTTTAAACTCTTCGTTAAGCAAAAAAGAAGCTCAAAAAGTCAAGGAGGACATCAAAAATGGCTTGACAAAACTACTTTATGTTGCTCCTGAATCGCTAACCAAAGAGGAGAATATTTCTTTCTTGAACTCCGTCGAAATATCTTTTTTTGCCATCGATGAGGCTCACTGCATCTCAGAATGGGGGCACGACTTTCGACCAGAATACCGAAACTTAAGAAGTATTTTTGAGAAAATTGGAAAAGCACCCATTATTGCGCTGACAGCAACAGCAACCGAAAAGGTTCAGGAGGACATTCAAAAAAACTTAGGCATGGAAAATGCCAAATTATATAAGTCTTCGTTCAACAGGGGTAATCTTTTTTACGAGGTACGACCTAAAATCAATGTAAACAAGGAGATTATTAAATTCGTCAAACAACACCCCAAAAAGTCGGGTATTGTTTACTGTTTGAGCCGAAAGAAAGTTGAGGAAATTGCCCAAACACTCCAAGTGAACGGAATCAATGCATTGCCTTATCACGCGGGTCTTGATGTAAATACGAGAGCAAAACACCAGGATGCATTCTTGATGGAAGACTGCAACATCATTGTAGCGACCATTGCTTTTGGTATGGGTATCGACAAACCTGATGTTCGTTTTGTGATTCACCACGACATTCCCAAAAGTTTGGAAAGCTATTACCAAGAAACAGGTAGAGCTGGCCGTGATGGCGGAGAAGGAGTTTGCGTTGCGTTTTACAGCTATAAAGACATCGAAAAACTTGACAAATTCATGCAAGGTAAGCCGGTGGCTGAACAAGAAATTGGGAAACAATTACTCCTTGAAACCGTCTCTTTTGCCGAAACATCTATGTGTAGAAGGAAATACATTCTGCATTATTTTGGGGAAATATTTGACGAAGAAAACTGCAACGAACTTTGTGACAATTGCAAGAATCCAAAAAAACAGAACGAGGGTAAAGAAAATGTTCTTTTGCTGTTAAATGCAATAGAAGAAAGCAAAGAGAAATTTAAACCCAAAGAACTGGTCAATATTCTTATTGGAAAAATGACCGCCATGATTAATGATTACAATTGTAGCAGATTAAATGTATTTGGAAAAGGAAAAAATAAAGACGCTGCGTATTGGCATGCTGTAATCCGCCAAGTTCTTGTTCAAGCTCTGTTGCATAAAGATATTGAGTCGTATGGGATTCTCAAACTAAACTCTGAAAGTAGAGCTTTCATGCAAAGTCCGAAGTCCTTTATGATTACAGAAGACCATGACTATACAGACATTGAAAAGCAAGAAGCTCAATCCAATATAAAATCTTCTGTATTTGATGCAGTACTTCTTGACATGCTCAAAGATCTTCGAAAGAAAATAGCCAAAGACAAAAACCTTCCTCCTTTTGTGCTTTTTCAAGACCCTTCGCTGGAAGACATGGCACTTCAGTACCCAATTAATGTTGAGGAATTAACCAACATCAATGGGGTTGGTGTTGGAAAAGCCAATCGATTCGGAAAAGAGTTTATTACTTTTATAAGCGAATACGTGAAGGAAAACAATATTGATCGTCCACAAGATATGGTGGTGAAATCTATTGTTAATAAATCTGGATTGAAAGTATACATCATACAAAGTACAGACCGAAAACTGCCCCTAGAAGATATTGCATCTGCAAAAGGCCTTGATATGTCTGGCCTCATCAGTGAAATAGAAAACATTGTTTATTCAGGAACCAAAGTAGACATTAACTACTACTTAGATGACATGCTCGACGAGGATCAACAAGAAGAGATCTTTGATTATTTCAAAGAAGATGCAGAAACGGACTCTATAGATGAAGCTATGTCAGAATTTGATGGAGATTATGAGGAAGATGATTTGAGATTGATGCGCATCAAATTCCTATCAGATTTAGCCAACTAATCTAAAGCAGAAATAGCTATCTGGGCCATCACTCCTGCTCCAACTTTTAGAGCATTTTGATCAATGTCAAATTTAGGATGATGAACTCCGTATGTGATCCCCAAATCTTCATTACGAATACCCAGTCTAAAAAAACAAGCAGGCGTGATCTGACTGTAAAATGAAAAATCTTCAGCAGTCATTCGAATATCCATTTCTTCGACATTTTCAGCGCCTAAGTAATCTTTAGCACTGAGCATGGACTGTTTTGTGAAGAGCTCATTGTTGAGTAAGGAAGGATATCCTTTCGCAATACGCAATTCACCTTGTGCATTTTTAGAGGCCAGAAAATCCGACGTAAATAACATCATTTTATCATGTATTTGTTGCCGCCAAGCTTCATCCATGGTTCGAAGTGTGCCTTGGGCAAATGCAGATTGTGGTATGACATTAGTCGCACCATCAGCTTGTAATTTACCTATGGCAAAAATATACGGGGAAGTTCCATGAGATAAAGACTCAACATAAGCCTCCAACTTTGGTAAAAGCTCTGCAATGATCATGATGGGATTGTTGTATTCGCTTGGTAATGCAGCATGCCCACCTTTACCTTTTACTTCAATGTACAATTCATCACAAGCAGCCATGTATTGCCCGGGTCTAAAACCAATTTTCCCTACATTCATGCTAGGAAATACGTGAAGGGCAGCAATTTTATCGACCTTAGGGTTTTCTAATACTCCTTCTTTAATCATTAACGATGCACCTCCCGGTAAAACCTCTTCTCCAGGTTGAAAAATTAATTTTACCGTCCCTTCAAATTCTTCTTTTAAATGCTGAATCACTTTAGCAGCCCCCAACAAACAGGTTGTATGAACGTCATGTCCGCAAGCGTGCATAACCCCTTCAATTTTTGACTTATAGGGAACATCATTTTCTTCAACAATAGGAAGAGCATCCAAATCTGCTCGTAAGGCAAGGCACTGTTTTTCGGGATTCCGCCCCTTGATTAGAGCGACGATGCCCGTTCCAGCAACACCTTTCTCAAAGGGAATACCCATAGCCTCTAGCTTAGAGGCTACAAAGGCGGATGTTTCTTCTTCTTTGAAAGACAACTCCGGGTTTGCATGAAGGTGTTCACGCCACTCAACCAATGTGGGAAATGACGATTCTACTATTTCTTTAATCTTGGATATATGCTGCACTTGAATCTGTTTAATCTTGTAAAGTTAGGATATTCTTGGTTTAAATAATTACTTTGGCATAAGTAAAAAAGACAGTCCCAATGATACAAATTAAAAGTTTCACCTTCAACCCCTTTCAAGAGAACACTTACGTCGCCTATGATGAAACCGGTGAGTGTCTTATTGTTGACCCAGGCTGTTACGATGAAAAAGACAACGCGAGACTTAAAAGCTTCATTGAGGAAAAGGGGTTGAAACCTGTTACGCTTGTAAACACTCATTGTCATTTAGACCACCTTTTTGGCAATAAATTTGTTTCGGATACCTACGACATCAAACCAATCATGCACAAGGCAGATCTTCCCTTGCTAGAGTATGCACCGCTGACGGCTGAACAATACGATTTACACTTGGAAGAACTTCCCAAAGTGGGCCGATTCATTGAAGAAGGTGAATTTTTAAGTTTTGGGAACAGTTCGTTTGAAATCATTTTCACGCCCGGTCATGCTCCCGGACATATCTGCTTGGTTAATCAAGATGAAAACATCTTACTGTCAGCGGATGTCTTATTTCACCTGAGTATTGGGCGAACAGACTTACCTCTAGGCGACCATGCGACACTTCTGAGGTCTATAAAAGATAAATTACTAATTCTCAATGACGAAATGATCGTATATCCCGGGCACGGAAAAGAAACAAGTATAGGGTTCGAGAAGAAAAACAACCCTTTCATTCAATAAGGTCTTGGATCGGGAAATTAAAAAATAGCTTTAATCAATCGAAGTTTGTGCGTATGGATCCCAAGCTCTATGTTAAAAATACCTTGTTGATCAATTCGGTCAACACGAACTTTTCCTGAGGCATGAAGTATGTGATTGTTTTCTAAAATGATGCCCACATGAATGATGTTTCCTTCTGTATCATCAAAGAATGCAAGGTCTCCAGGTTCGGCTTCCTCTATAAAACTCAGTGTAACGCCTAGCTTGATTTGTTGGGAAGCATCTCGAGGTATGCATTTACCATTTAAGCGGTAAACCATTTGGGTGAAACCGGAGCAGTCTACTCCCATAGGAGACCGCCCGCCCCACAAATAAGGTGCATGAAGATACATATAAGCCGTATTTATAAGATCCTCTTTACCATTAGTCTCATTAGGTTGTTGGGCACCTTCAAAAAGAAACCGCCGATCGTTAATCAAACAATGCCCACCCTCATAAAAAGGTAAAGCACTTCCCAAACCTATCGGAATCATGTCTCCCGAATCCGTCGTCAAGGCATCCATCAAATTGTAATTGTAATACGAGGGCTCTTCCGATAAACTTAAATATTGGGCCTTATTTATTTCAAAAAATTGTTTGCTACAAATCCACCCCTCATAATCATCATGAGATAACCTGATTTTAATCCATTTGACCCGTTTGTCGACCACTTTATAATGTTCACCAAAAAGAATCTGATTCACCATCTCTGATGTATCTGCAGCCTCAGCTCGCATTGGAATGATACTAATATGTGCAATACCATATTTCATTGGGGACTAATATAGCTTGTTTTTATGAGGCTGACTGCATCTACACAGAAAGTAATCAACACACACATGTGAGCCTTTTACAGGTTATATCTTTCTTTGAAAAGTGTGTGAATTCAAAAATATCGAGGTATAGCATTCATACCGGTAGACTCCGAAAGCCATAGGCAAAGGCTAATCATCTATTTAAAAGCTTTTGTTCATCAATCTGCTTTAAATGTCCGGTAAAGTATGTCTGTAAAAACAAGCCAAGCCACTATTAGATTGAAGCATTTGCTAATCCAAATAAATGCTATAAATTTGCAGGCTTTAACACGCCTGAAGAAACAGGCGAATTGGAATTAAATTATGAAAAACAACCTCTCTCGTATTGCCCAAGAATATGGCACACCTTTATATGTTTATGATGGTGATGTGATTATTGAAAAGTACCAATCTTTTAAAAAAGCTTTCGACGTAAAGAATCTAAAAATTCACTTTGCTGCCAAGGCGCTTACAAATCTTTCTATTCTGAAACTTTTCAAAGAAATGGGCTCAGGTTTGGACTGTGTTTCTATACAAGAAATACAAATGGGATTGAAGGCTGGTTTTGCTCCTGAAGACATCATCTTTACACCCAACGGAGTTTCCATTGAAGAGTATGAAGAGGCTATAAAAATCGGAACAAAAATTACGATAGATAACATCTCTATACTAGAGAAAATTGGGCTTAAATTTCCGAACACACCGATTTTCATTCGCGTAAACCCTCATTTGATGGCGGGAGGAAACAACAACATAAGTGTTGGACATATTGACTCTAAATTTGGTATATCGATTCACCAAATTCCTATTGTTCTTCGGTTGACAAAGAAATACAACATCACCGTTGAAGGAATTCATGTACATACAGGTTCAGATATTGTACAGGCAGACATTTTTGAACGCGTTGCCAATTTAATTTTCACAATTGCGGATCAATTTGAGGACATCATATCGATAGACTTTGGTAGTGGTTTTAAAATCAAATACAAAGAAAATGATCTAGAAACAGACATCGCTAAAATTGGTGCTCAATTCAGTAAACTCTTTAACGAATACTGTAAAAAAAGACAAAAAGATTTGACGCTTAGATTTGAGCCTGGTAAATTTATGGTTAGTGAATCAGGGGCTTTTTTAGCCGATGTAAACGTGATCAAGCAAACCACAGCATGCACTTTTGTTGCAGTAAATAGTGGATTCAACCATTTGATTCGTCCTATGTTTTACAATTCTCACCACAACATTAAAAACATCTCCAATCCGGATGGTGAGAAAAAAATGTATTCTGTGGTAGGTTACATCTGTGAATCTGACACATTCGCTACAGATCGAATTTTAAACGAGGTTCGTGAAAAAGACATTTTGTTGTTTGAAAATGCAGGTGCGTATTGTTATTCTATGGCTTCAAACTACAATTCAAGGTTTAAACCTGCTGAAGTTCTCACCATTAAAGGTGAAACTCACCTCATCCGAGAAAGAGAAACTATGGACGATCTATTGAGGAATCAAAAGGTCGTAGATCTCAAAAATCTCGTGGTAGAAATATAATTTAAGAAAAAAGATAAAAAAAAGCACTCTTACGAGTGCTTTTTTTTTATTTATTCCCATTCTATGGTTGCAGGTGGCTTAGAACTAATGTCGTAAACAACCCGATTTACTCCTTTAACTTTGTTGATGATATCATTGGACACTTTTGCCAAAAAATCATAAGGTAAATGTACCCAATCGGCTGTCATTCCATCCACAGACTCAACGGCTCTTAAGGCAACCACTCTCTCGTAGGTTCGCTCATCACCCATAACGCCTACCGACTGAACCGGTAACAACATAGCTCCTGCCTGCCATACTTCGTCATACAAACCATGATCCTTTAGTCCTTGAATGAAAACATGATCGACCTCTTGTAAAATCGCTACTTTCTCTGGAGTAATATCTCCTAAAATACGAATGGCCAAACCAGGTCCTGGGAAAGGATGACGCCCCAACAAATCATGGGATAAGCCCATAGATTTACCCACTCTACGTACTTCATCTTTAAATAAAGTATTGAGTGGCTCGACAATTTTTAACTTCATATAATCAGGCAAACCACCCACATTATGATGGGATTTGATCGTTGCTGATGGTCCTCCTGTGGCAGATACAGATTCAATAACATCTGGATAGATCGTTCCTTGTGCCAACCAAATAACATCTTCTATTTTATTCGACTCATCATCAAATACATCAATAAAAGCTTTCCCGATGGCTTTTCGTTTTTTCTCAGGATCAGACAGACCTGATAGATCGTTGTAAAAACGATCCTTAGCGTCTACTCCAGTAACGTTTAAACCCATACCCTCATACTGATTCAAAACACCACTAAACTCGTTCTTTCGCAACAAACCATTGTCCACAAACACACAGTGTAAATTTGCTCCAATAGCTTTGTGTAACAATACAGCAGTTACCGTAGAATCTACACCACCAGACAAACCAAGAACAACTTTATCATTGCCCAATTTCTCTTTCAGTGCTGCCACAGTTGTTTCAACGAAAGAGTCTGAAGTCCAGTCTTGAGAACAGGAACAGATGTCAACAAGAAAGTTTTTCAAAAGAGTAGCCCCATCAGTAGAATGATATACTTCCGGATGGAACTGAATCGCATACGTTTTTTCGTCTTCTATATAGTAGCCAGCACATTCCACATCATGTGTAGAAGCGATAATTTTATATCCTTCAGGAAGTGTTGCAATCGTATCTCCATGACTCATCCACACTTGAGACCCTGTGGGAACCCCTTTAAGTAAGGGGTGTGTGTCGTCTACAAAAGATAAGTTTGCACGACCGTACTCCCGAATCTTTGAGGGTAAAACTTCTCCCCCAAATTTATGTGCCAAATGCTGAGCTCCATAACACACTCCCAGTAATGGCAATTTCCCTTTGATATTATCCAAATTAGGTATCGGTGCATTTTCTTCACGCACCGAATGAGGTGAACCTGAAAGAATTACCCCTTTCAAATTACCCGATAATTCAGGTATTTTATTATAAGGATGAATCTCACAATATATGTTTAACTCTCTCACTCTACGTGCTATAAGCTGCGTATACTGAGAACCAAAGTCGAGTATAAGTATCTTTTCTTGCATGGCTGCAAATTACTACGCTTTTATGAATTGACCAACCCTGAAGGGATTTGAAAATCTGAAAAATTTCAATTTTAATCATTTAAAAATGATAGCTAGTTTTTCTCAACAAGATTCCAATGTTTTGAACTACCTTTGAATTTTATACGCCATTTATGACATTCAAAGATCTCGGGGTTATTGACCCCATACTTAAGGCTTTAGAAGCTGAAGGATATTCTCAACCAACACCCATACAAGAACAATCAATACCCATTCTACTTGAAGGGAAGGATTTGTTGGGTTGTGCCCAAACAGGTACCGGTAAAACCGCTGCTTTTTCCATCCCAATCATTCAACACATACACAATGCAAAAGCTCATGAAAATGGCCGTCGTAAAATAAAAGCGCTCATTGTAACTCCTACACGTGAATTAGCCATCCAAATTGGTGAGAACTGTACGAAGTATGCACGGCATACACATGTGAAAAACACCGTTATTTTCGGAGGGGTTAAGCAAGGTGCTCAAACCAATGCCCTGCGTGACGGAGTTGATATTCTTGTAGCAACTCCCGGACGATTGCTCGATTTAATGAATCAAGGATACATCTCTTTAAAAGACGTAGAGTATTGTGTACTTGATGAAGCAGATCACATGCTTGACATGGGGTTTATTCATGACATAAAAAAGGTGATTGCAGCTCTTCCAGAAAAAAGACAGTCTTTATTTTTCTCTGCAACCATGCCTCTATCTATTGTAAAGCTTTCTCAATCAATTTTAGGGAAACCTGAAAAAGTTAGCATCAAACCTGAGCAGGCAACCTCAGAAAAAGTTGAACAAGCTCTTTATTACGTTAGCAAAAAAAGCAAAACCAATTTGCTCATCCACCTAATTAGATCCAATGAAATTGATTCTGTACTGGTTTTCTCTCGAACCAAACACGGTGCCAATAAAATTGTAAAGCAGTTGGATAAAGTTCAAATCAAGTCTGAAGCAATTCATGGTAACAAATCTCAAGGAGCAAGACAAAGGGCTTTAGAGAATTTCAAAAATAGAGACACGAAAGTTCTCATCGCTACCGATATTGCAGCAAGAGGAATTGATGTTGACGAACTCGAATTGGTTATTAATTATGACCTACCGAATGTACCAGAAACCTATGTCCACCGTATCGGTAGAACAGGTCGTGCCAAGAATTCAGGCGTTGCCGTATCCTTCTGCAACATAGAAGAAAGAACTTACTTAAAGGACATTCAAAAGCTAATTGATCAGAAAATACCGGTTGTCTCCAATCACCCTTTTGCTGACGAAGTAGAAGAAATGCCTGAAAAGAAGGCCCCAACTCGAGGACAAAGAAATTTCAATAAACCTCAAAAAAAAACCGCTGACTCTGACAATAAAGCAAACCGATCGAGAGACAAAAAAGCTCAAAAATCAAAAAATCGTTATAAAAACTAGACTTTCATTCGCGCCCTTTGATTTCAAAACGCTGAATATACATTGATAGATAATATTAAAATAGCGCTTAATTCCATCAAAGGACACTTGTTACGAACTAGCATTACGGTTTCTATTATTGCTATAGGTATTACGGCGCTTGTAGGCATTTTAACTGCAATCGACTCCATAGACAACGCATTAAACGATAATTTCTCCATGATGGGAGCTAATACGTTTACCCTGCAAAATCAAGAAAGAGGAAGTCGTTCTCGTGAAGAGAGGCAGATCAACAACCCTGATATTGAATACAAGGAGGCTTTGGAGTTTAAAAAACGATTTAAAAACAACGGTACAACCTCTGTTTCCTATCGAGCTTCTGGAATAGCCACAATCAATCATCAATCAAAAAAAACCAACCCAAACATTCAAATCTTAGGTGTGGATGAAAACTACCTGAGTGTTTCTGGATACGAAATCGAAACCGGTAGAAACATCAACCAACACGACATAAACTTGAATAGGAATGTTGCTTTGATTGGTCAAGATATCTACAAGAAACTATTCAAATCTTCACCCTCTGCGATTGGAGAATTTATTTCTGTGAACAACAAACGCATTAAGGTTATCGGAGTGCTGAAAGAGAAAGGCTCTAGCATGAGTATGGGGGGAGATAAAAGCTGCATGCTACCGATCAGTTACTTGAGAAACAACATGGCTTACATCCCCACGGTATCGATTAGTATTATGGCAAATAATAGTTATGAAATCGATGCAAAGATTGGGGAGGCTACGGGAGTTTTCAGAAGTATTAGAAGATTAAAACCAAAACAAAAAATTAATTTCTACATCTCTAAAAGCGATAGTCTTGCCAAATCTCTAATGGACAACTTAGACTATGTTACCCAAGCCGCAACAATCATTGGCTTCATCACATTGTTGGGGGCGGCCATCGCACTGATGAATATCATGCTGGTGAGTGTTACCGAAAGAACCAAAGAGATTGGAACCAGAAAAGCCATTGGAGCTCCTTCAAACTCAATAAAACAACAATTTTTAGTGGAAGCTGTTCTCATCTGTCAAATGGGTGGTATCGTCGGAATCGTTTTTGGCATCTTCATCGGAAACATCACATCACTTGTTGTAAATTCTGCCTTTGTAATTCCCTGGCCATGGCTGGGAGCAAGTATCTTATTGTGTTTTTTGGTCGGATTAGGCTCAGGATTATATCCGGCAATCAAAGCATCAAAACTAGATCCCATAGAGGCATTACGACACGAGTGATGAAATTACTTAACTTTCATCTGCCTTTTTGCTTTCCCCCAATACAGATCCATTTCACCCAAATCCATTGATGATATATTTTTCTCATCGTCTCGAATGAGCATTTCCATCAACTGAAAGCGTGCTCTAAACTTTTTATTGGTTCGCTCCAAGGCGTCTTCAGGATTGATGTTAATGTGGCGAGAGTAGTTGACTAAAGAAAACAAAAGATCTCCATATTCAGCTTCCATATCCTTTGTGTTACCCTGCTCCATCTCAGCTTCAAATTCTTCCAGCTCTTCTTTGACTTTAGCCCATACATCTTCCTTGTCGTCCCAGTCAAAACCTACACCACGAACTTTATCTTGGATTCGTATGGCTTTCACTAGGGCAGGTAAAGAATTGGGAACTCCCTCAAGAACAGAGGCGTTTCCACCTTTTTCTTTCAATTTTAATTTCTCCCAATTTTGCTTGACATCCTCTTCATCTTGGACCTCTTCATCTCCATAAACATGAGGATGACGAAAAATAAGCTTCTCAGAAATAGCATTTAAAACATCGGCAATATCGAAAGCTTTTTCCTCAGAGCCAATTTTTGCATAAAAAACCACATGGAGTAAAATGTCTCCCAATTCCTTCTTAACCTCTTCCATGTCCCCATCCAATATGGCATCACACAACTCATAAGTTTCTTCAATGGTCAGGTGACGAAGGGTATCCATAGTCTGCTTCATATCCCAAGGACACTTCGCTCGTAAATCATCCATAATATCAAGGAGTCTTCCGAAGGCTTGTAGTTTATCTTCTCTGGAATTCATCTGGAAGGTTTTTTAAAAAATGAATGTGTAAAATCCATTGAAATGGTTTGTCAACGGAAATACATCAGCTACAATTTACCGATTACTGAAAGCACCCCCAAACGATAAGAGTCCATACCAAAACCGCTGATGCTCCCCTTACATTTCGCCGCAATTAAAGAAGTATGCCTGTAAGATTCTCGAGCAACAGGTTCAGAGATATGCACCTCTACACAGGGTGTTTCAACAGATGAAATGGCATCTGATATAGCAACAGAAGTATGCGTGTATCCTCCTGCATTCATAATAATCGCATCGTAAGAAAATCCAACTTCATGAATTTTATCAATAAGCTCCCCTTCCACATTACTCTGGTAATAATCTATCGTAAGATCGAAAAACTCGGTCTTTAAAGTCTCCAAATAAGCCTCAAAGGTCTGGTTACCGTAAATTGTAGGTTCTCTTTTCCCCAAAAGATTTAAGTTGGGTCCGTTGATGATGATCACTTTCATATATTTGCTATTGGTTGGGCTAATATAAGAAATGAACTGGAAAGGAGCTTTAAAAGAATACCGGAATTACCTTGTACTTGAACGGGCTTTGTCAGAAAATTCTGTTGAAGCTTATCTTCGTGACGTGAACAAGCTTGAATCATTTTGTGTTAAACAGAAACTCACAGACTGTACCTTAGTCTCTGTGGATACGCTTCGAGACTTTATCAAAGAGCTTCACAATCAAAAGATAGGGAGCAAATCACAAGCTCGAATACTTTCAGGCATTAAATCCTTCTATCACTATCTTTGTATCGAAAACATCACAGAAACAAACCCGTGTGATTACATAGACCGTCCCCGAACAGAAAGAAAACTACCCGATACGCTAAACATTGAGGAAATCAATAAGCTGATCAACTCTGTTGATTTATCCAACACCCACGGTGAACGAAATCGAACACTGTTAGAAACAATGTATTCCTGTGGTTTACGGGTTTCCGAACTCATCAACTTGAACTGCTCAAAGTTGTTTTTAGATGATGGGTTTCTAATGGTCATTGGAAAAGGAAATAAAGAACGTTTGATTCCTTTGAACAAAACACTCATCAAATATCTGAAAAACTACATCCAATTGATCCGGTCAAAACAAAACATCGCTAAGGGACATGAAGATTTTGTTTTCCTTAACAATCGCGGAAAACAATTGACCCGAATGATGATATTTACCATTGTAAAAAAACAAGCTAAAACATCAGGTATTTGCAAAACAATCAGTCCACATACCTTCAGACACTCTTTTGCTACGCACCTACTTCAAGGAGGAGCGGACTTAAGAGCAATTCAAACCATGCTTGGACACGAGAGTATCAGCACCACTGAAATATACATGCACATCGATAGAGACTTTATTCGAGAGGAAATCATTCAACACCATCCACGAAAATGATCACACTACCCCATCAAAACATTTGGAAACTTTTTGTCATTAAGGGCTCTCTTTGGTTTATGATCATCATGCCGGTCATTGTGCTCTTTTTTCAGGATCATGGACTAAATTTACAGGAAATTATGATTCTTCAATCCTGCTATTCTTTAGCCTTAGGCTTAATGGAAATCCCTTCAGGATATGCAGCAGATATTTTAGGCAGACGTAAAACACTGATTCTTGGCTGTATTTTAGCTTTTATAGGATTTAGTGTTTTTTCTGTTTCCTATGATTTTTGGTGGTTTTTAGCCGCTCAAATATTTCTTGGTCTTGGAAACAGTTTCATCTCTGGAGCCGACACGGCAATCATGTATGACAGTCTTCTTGAAGTTAAAGCAGAAGATCGATTTTTAAAATATGAAGGCCGAAGTGTTTCTATCGGTAACTTCTCTGAAGCTGCTGCGGGCATAATTGGTGGTTTCTTGGCAGCAATATCCTTCAGGTATCCTGCATATGCTCAGGTTGTTGTTGCCATGATAACGATCCCTTTTGCCTTTTCATTGGTCGAACCTAAAACACAAACAAAACAGCTTAAAAACTCTTGGAAGTCGATTATATCCGTCGTTAAATTTTCTTTAGTAGAATCCAAAATTCTCAGAACATACATCATCTACTCTGCAATTATGGGTATCGGAACACTCATGATGGCTTGGCTTGCACAACCTTTTTTAAAAGACATTGGTATCGGAATGAAAAATTACGGTGTTATTTGGGCATTATTAAACATTCTTGTGGGAATTGTTGCCTTCCTAGCCTACCGAATAGACAAAAAAATAAAACCGCTAAAGAGTTTAACGCTCATCTTTATTTCCAGTGTTTTCGGATACGTTTTGATTGCACAAAACATGAATTATTTGGGCTTGATGATTTTATTTCTTTTTTATGCAAATCGAGGATATGCGACTCCTTTACTAAGAAACTACATCAATAAACACACAGAGTCAAATGTTCGCGCTACCGTGATGAGTATACGTAGTTTCATCATCAGAACCACTTTTGCGATTGTTGCTCCGTTCATTGGATGGATCGCTGATCATGAAGGTCTCAGTAGCGCCATGATGGCCATGAGCGTTATCATAGCTTTGGTTGGAGGAATCTGTCTTGTTTGGTTTTTCAAAAACCAAAAAGAAACAGCACTTTATCACTAGAGCAGCACTTGTAAAATGAATAAATTTCTACAAGGAATTTATCCAATCAATCAACTCAATAATTGTGCGATTAGACTGGGAGCCATCGGTCATGTTTTTGATGGTTAACAAATCACTTTTCATCTCATCTTCACCAACGAGAACCACATAAGGAATTCCTTTTTTATTCGCATAATTCATTTGCTTTTTCATCTTTGCAGCATCGGGGTACAACTCAGAATTAATTCCTGCACGGCGAATTTTTTGAAGAACTTTGAGGCAATAATCCGCTTCTTTTTCACCAAAATTAACAAACATCACTTGGGTGAAATCGGCTTCCAAGCTCGGAAATAAAGCTAATTCTTCTAAAACTAAATAGATGCGATCCAAACCAAAAGAGATGCCAATTCCTGGCATATTTTTCAATCCAAAAATTCCCGTTAAATCATCGTAGCGACCGCCACCACCAATGCTGCCCATTTGTACACCTTTGGCTTGCACCTCAAAGATCGAACCTGTGTAGTAGTTTAATCCCCGGGCAAGCGTTAAGTCAAAATCTACTTCTGTGGTTTCTAAACCTAATACCGCTAATTTATCAATCACTTTTTGAATCTCCTCAACACCTTCTATCCCCAGAATAGAATCTGCTAAAACCTCACGCATGGTGCGTAACTTTTCACTGACATTTCCCTGCATGTTTAAAATAGGATCGATCTTTTCAACAGCTGTGATTGAAATGCCTTTTTCCAACATTTCTTCTTTCACTTTGTCAATCCCAATTTTGTCGAGTTTATCAATGGCAACGGTCATGTCAATCAGCCGATCCTCTTCTCCAATAACCTCTGCAATTCCTGAGAGAATTTTTCGATTGTTAAACTTGATGACGGAAGGAAGTTTTAAGTCGGTGAAAACTTTATCGTAAAGCTGAATGAGTTCTACCTCATACAGTAATGATTGAGAACCAACCACATCGGCATCGCACTGATAAAATTCTCTAAACCGGCCTTTCTGAGGACGATCTGCTCGCCACACGGGTTGTATTTGATAACGCTTGAAAGGTAAGGCTATGTCATTTTGATGCTGAACTACATATCGTGCAAAAGGAACTGTCAAATCATAACGAAGTGCTTTTTCAGAAATTTTAGGCATCATTTTTTTAGCATCAAAATCGCTTTGAGCATCTACATTTTTGAGGTAATCTCCAGAATTTAATATTTTAAATATCAAGCGATCACCTTCCTCTCCATACTTTCCCATTAGGGTAGATAGATTTTCCATTGATGGCGTCTCGATAGGTAAAAACCCAAAGGTTTTAAACGCTTTCTTGATGACTTCAATGATGTAGTTTCTCTTGAGCATTACAGCTGGAGAAAAATCGCGTGTTCCTTTGGGTATGGATGGTTTTTGAGCCATTATAATTTCGTGTTCAGTTCTCTAAAGTAGTTAATTCTATCAACAAGAAGAATTGCTTACAAGCCCGCTTTTACAATTCCTTTGCAAATCTTCTTAATCATGGAAGGACCTTCATAAATAAATCCAGAATAGACTTGTAATAAACTCGCCCCTGCCTTAAGTTTTTCTATCGCATCTTCAGCGGTATAAATCCCACCAACTCCAATAATTGGAAAAGCTCCGTTAGATTTTTGATGTAAATATGCAATCACTTCTGTGGAACGTTTTTTTACAGGTTTCCCGCTCAATCCACCGGCACCGATGGCTTTCACTTTTGATGAAGGTGTCGTAAGCATAGAACGATCAATCGTGGTGTTGGTGGCAATGACGCCATCTATCTTAACTTCAGTGACAATACTGATGATGTCGTCGAGCTGTTCGTTATTTAAATCTGGAGCAATTTTTAAAAGAATGGGCTTTTGTTTGGGCTTCAAAAGCATTTCATCCTTGAGCATTTTCAACAATTTGGTCAAAGGTTCTTTATCTTGAAGGGCTCTAAGATCAGGTGTATTGGGAGAACTCACATTCACCACAAAATAATCAACGTGTTCGTAAAGAGCATGAAAGGTTTTGTAATAATCCTCATCAGCTTTTTCATTAGGTGTGACTTTATTTTTACCAATATTACCTCCAATAAGTACTTTGGTCTTTCGTTTTTTCAAACGAGCTACAGCAGCATCTACACCTTCATTATTAAAACCCATACGATTGATTAATCCGGAATCTTGAGGCAATCGAAAAAGGCGTGGTTTAGGATTTCCATCTTGCCCTACCGGGGTCAGGGTTCCTATTTCAATAAAACCAAAACCGAAATTGGCCAATTCATTATAGAGCTTCGCTTCTTTATCAAAACCGGCTGCTAATCCTACCGGATTATCAAACTCCAAACCGAAAACGGTTCGTTTTAACTTTGGATTCTTTGGGGTATATAAGGCTCGTGTTATTGATGACACAAAAGGAATGCTTTGCATCAATTTAATGAGGTTGAAGGTGAAATGGTGAACTTTTTCCGGGTCAAAACAGAAAAGTAGTGGGCGGATGATCGTTTTGTACATAAGTATTTGAATTCCGGGTAAAAGTAATAAGATTCTTCAACTATTTGTAACAATCTTAAAAAGTTGATACTGAATCGTCCAATATAGCATAGGTAATCATGATTTTAAAGCCTCTTTGATCAAGTCTCGAATAAAATCTACTTTTTAATCCTGTATGCTAACAGTCTTTTGAGTAACGCTTCTGACCTGAAAACCCCCTAAACCATTATTGAAATTTTCGTTTAAAGAAACCACATTGCCGAAAAGAGGAAATGGAGGTGGAGATCCAATACCATTGGACTCCGTAAGTAAAGTATACAAATTGAAATAGTAGAAATACACCTCTTCTGTAATGGAAGATAAGCGTACTTTTAAGTGATCTCCATATTTTAGGGGAGCGTCATTCACCTCAAAATCTAGAGCACTACCGTTGGTGTATTCATCTCTCAAGATTGAAGATCTTTTGGTACCCCCATTTAATTCAAAACTCAAGGTATCGTTAATGAACACATCTAAGTGGTAAAAGTTAGAGACCTCAAAAGGATCAACCAACATGATCTTTGCATAATACCCCTCGTCTTGGAATGGCGGAGAAGCGGGTTTATAAACGTAATAGATAGAATCGATCGACGGAATTTCTGTGTAAGTATCTTTAGCGATCCACGCCCCTTCTTTTTCATCAATTGTAGCCGTAATTTTAAGTTCAAATTCTGGAGCACCAGCAGGTATTGAATCTTGACTTACATAATAACCTGAAGAATCTGGATGCTCTACCAATGTAAAAATATCGTTAATCGTAAGGGTTGCGCTAGACACTGCTTTGGGTGTATTGTTTTCGTAAAAAGCACTTGACTCCGTGAGGTATACGTGTGCAAAGCCCATATTGGTCTTACTTGAAAACTCAAGATAAGACTCCACGACTAAATTTTTTTCACCGTCTTGCAAATCCACTTCAACAACGGTTTCACAAGAAGTAAAAAGAATCATGAACAGAATGTAGATACTTGCTTTTTTCATTAGAATTTGAAATTATATGAGACACTAGGAACTATGGGGAAAATAGACAGCTTTACAGCCTCCGTTTGTCCGGCAAAATCTTCACTTTCTCGAAAATAGAGTGACGAAGCATTTTTTCGATTGTAAATATTGTAGATGCTAAAAACCCATTCTCTGCGATCGTTTTCTCGAGGTCTTAGCGTGGCCGCAAAATCCAATCGGTGGTAATCTTCCAGACGTTCTTGATTTCTTGAACCGGAATAATGCGGCACCACAATGCCCTCATATTCATATTTTCCTTCAGGGTAGTTTGTAGGAATCCCTGTTGAATAAACAAAGTTGGACGAAAAGGACCACTTGTTATTCAATTTATAAAATGCAACCAAAGACAAATCATGGGTTTTATCTTGTGGATTAGGATACCACTTCCCCAAATTAATTCCTGGACCACCTGCTCCGTTCCCCGAAACCATACTTTCGGTTTTCGCATAGGTGTAGGACAGCCATCCGGTAAGCCTGCCTAATTTCTTTTCAATCATTAACTCCAAACCATAAGCCCTACCTTTACCATAAAGAATTTCAGTTTCAAGATGGTTGTTAAACTCTAGATCAGCGGCATCTACATAATCCGTTATATCATCCAAACGCTTGTAATACAATTCACTGGTGAAATCCCACATCTGATTATCTGAACTGTAAAAATACCCCAATGCATATTGCTGACTTTTCAAGGGTTTGATGAAGGGACCTGAAGGGGCCCATATATCTAATGGTGTCGGGGAACTTGCATTGGTAATCAAATGCATGTATTGATTCATTTTCTGATAACTCGCTTTTAAAGAATTGGATTCGTCTATTTGGTATCGCACAGACAATCTAGGTTCTAAATTTGAATAACTTTTCACCAAAGCATTAGATCCATAAAAAAGAGAATCTACAACAGACCCGTTGGTATATTGAGCCAAACTTGGATCGTATGTAATCGGAGCGTCATTTTCATAAACCAAAATAGTATCACTTCCCATTCTGTAAAACGAAGACCATCTTAAACCCGCTTTAACCAGCAAACGTTCTGACACCTTCCATTCGTCTTGAAAAAACAAAGCCGTTTCGTAAGCAAACTTATTTCTCATATCAAAGGTGACAATCGCAGAGCTATCGGCAGCAGGAGCTATCAACCCAGGTTCAAAATCGTATTTATTTACAGACAGTCCCCCCTTAAAATGATGTTCATTACTGTGATAATAAGAGACATCATATTCCAATTGGTGGTTTCTAATGTTTGACTTCCAATCAAATTCAAAACCTTCGGGTAAAATAGAAACTAGATAATCGTAATCATTGAAGTTGTACGATAAATTGGATACGGTTCGATCTGAAAAAAGATGCAACCACCTTAGGTTAATGGTTTCGTTACCCCATGAAGACGCGAATAAACTTCCAAATTTAAAGGCATCTCTACCCATATAAGAAGACAAAAACAAACGGTCTTTTTTACCGAGCCAAGTATTCGCCTTCACATTCAAATCATAGAAGTACAACTTATTATCCTTTAAAGCAGAATCTTTGGAAAAAGCCAAGAATAAATCACCATAAGACCTTCGAGCAGCCACCATAAATGAACTCTCATCCCACAACGGTCCTTCCACCATAAACCGACTTGATATCAAACCTATTCCCCCAGATGCTTCCGTATAATTTGAATTTCCTTCTTTCTGATGCACATCCAAGACTGACGAAACCCGTGAGCCGTATTCGGCGGGGATTCCTCCTTTATAGAGTTTCATATCTTTGATGGCATCTGCATTAAACACCGAAAAAAAGCCGAACAAATGAGAAGCATTGTAAAGAGTCATGTCATCGAGTAAAACTAGATTTTCGTCTACCGCTCCTCCGCGTACGTTAAAGCCATTCGCCCCTTCCCCCACACTGGTAACTCCTGGAAGCAACTGAATACTCTTGATGATGTCTACTTCTCCCCCAATAGCCGCCAATTGCTTTACCGCTTTAGTTTCCAACCTGTTAACACTCATCTCTATCGAACGAACTTTAGCGCTGGCCTCATCCTCAAGAACAATTTCTGAAAGTTGTTCTGCAAAAGTTTGTAAAAAGACATCCACCTTTTCGTCCTCTGTTATACTCACTTCTAGAACTTGATCGACATAACCAATAAAAGAATATCGAATGGAGTGTGTCCCTTCAGGGAGGCGCATCGAATAAAATCCGTACACATTGGTTGTTGCTCCAATTTTTAAATTTTCACAAACTAGATTCGCTCCAATAAGGTCCTCTGAACTTTCTGCTTCACGAATGAATCCACTCAGCGTAAAATATTCTTGAGCATAGATTACGGAATTAAATAACAGAATGAGATAGACTAAATTTCGTTTCATAGACCTGACTTAAAAATATCCCCCATCGGTATCTCGAGGGCTGTTATAATTCCCCTTTTTCTTTCGCGATGAAGGGCTTTCATTGTTACGACCAAAGTTACAACTTAAACTGATACTGAGAATTCGGGATTGTCTTTTGTAGCTAAAAGATTGATCAAACATTTTCCCGTAAGTATCTATACCAAAACCACTGGTATTGAATACGTCACTAATCTTTACGGTGAACTTCCCTTTGTCTGAAAAAATATTCTTTGCGTACACCAAATCGGTATTAAACATGGTTTTCATCTTCCCCTGACCTACTTGACCTCCTGGACGAACCCAACCCGAAATCTGAAGCTTATGCCCCTTCATGCTCCAAGAAAAATTAAAATTAGATCGCATTCTGATGGCAGACTGCTCATAAGTACTCGTTAAATTTGAAGCATCCATTTTGGAATGATAAATGGATGAACCTAGCCTTAAGTTAAGTCTCGATGATATTTTTTTAGACCATAAAAATTCAACACCAACATTCAAAGTGCTATTTAAGTTTTGATAAGTCACTCGTGAAACATTGTTCGAATCTACCGCGATGAACCTACGCTGCTTGTCATGAATATCTTTCGCAAATACGGATGCCGTAAAACTACCTCCCTGATTGTATTTCTGAAACCCCAACTCATACGAATTGACAAACTCTGGCTTTAAAAAAGGATTTCCCATTCTCAAATTGTAAGGGTCAGAATATTTTGGGAAAGGGTTCAAGGCTCTAAACTTTGGGCGATTGACACGTCGAGAATAGCTTACTTGAACTGATGAAAGTTCATCCATATTATAGCTTAAGTACAAACTTGGATATAAAGAATGATACGAAGTGGTGTACACAGAATCTATTTGATCCAAATAAGAACGAGTCGACATCTGCTCTGCGCGAAGACCTGTCTGAAAAGACCACAAACCATAAGCTTTCGCATAATTAAGATAAGCAGCATAAACTTCATCTTCATAAACAAAACGGTTATCCAGCGAGGAGCCGTCTAAATACGTTGAGCCTAAATCAGAAAATTGATCTTGATCCATTTGGCGAATTCGATAACTCAAGCCCCATTCCCACTTACCATGGTCTTCATTACCTATGGAAAAGTCCAATTTTGACTCAAACTTATCATCAACTCGTTCGTTAGTCAGCTGTTCATAAATAGGGGCATTACCGACCCAATCATTCTGATTCAGTAACGTTTCTGTGTAATGGTCAGATTTGTCAATACTTTGATTGGATTGACTTAGATAAAGATCTGATTTTAACCCATTGGACCATTCACTCCTTCCACTAAGACTAAATTCCGAGGAACCATTAACGGATGCTGAATGCGTCAATCTGTCGAAAGAACTGAAACCATTAACGGACGTTTGGTTGTAGAGAACTGTATCCTTACCTATTCGCTCTGAAGGGATGAACTTTCCTTCTAGAGTGAAATAGTTACGAGGATTTGGCGTAAAATCCAAACCCGCCTTGAGCGTGTGGGATTTACGATAATCTCCACCCCGTTTATCTTGTTTCAAATAAAAAGTTTCTTCATCAAAATAGGTTTGTTTTTCACTTTCTGAAGTGAAAGCGCCCTCACGAGCCATGATACTGTACGATGAATACAGATTTAACTTTTTAGAACGTCGATTTATGGTTGCCGAAAAATTTCTTCGATCAGGATAACCCATGGTCAATGAACCGCTTCCATTAAACCCCCTGGCTTTGTTTTTCTTTAAGACAATATTGATGATGCCAGACATACCCTCTGGGCTGTACTTCACAGAGGGATTGGTGATTAATTCAACGGATTCAATCATGGATGCGGGAAGGTTTTCCAATAAATCTGATGAACTTTGTAAAGAAGATTTTCCATCTACATAGAGTCGAACTTGATCCGATCCACGCAAACTCACATTACCTTCTACATCTACCTCAACAGAAGGTAAACTTTGCATCAAACCGAGTGCTGAACCGGATGAATTTGCTTCGTCCTGACTCACGTTAAAGACTTTTTTATCAATCTCTTGAACTACAAATGTGTTTTTTTCCAACAACTCAACTTCTTGAAGTTCTTCAACAAATTTACGCAATAAGATGGGGCCAATGTTGATCTGAACATCTTGCTTACGAACCTCTACTCCCTTCAATAATTTGGGAGTATAACCCATATACTCTATCAACAAATCATATGACCCAACAGGAATCTTTTCTATTGAAAAACCTCCATTTTGGTCGCAAATACTGCCCTTTAATCGAGAACTTGACTCTGAATCTAATAGGCTAATCGATGCGTAAGGCAAACTATTTTGACTCAGGGAGTCCAAAACAAATCCTGAAAGGATTCTTTCACTGATGGCTGAATCTCTGCTGTAATTTTGAGCAAGAACCAAACTCGGTAGGAGTACAAGGAAAATAAGATGTTTTTTCATGTAAAATCGTTTGTATGCAAATATAACCAATAGGAAAATGAACACAATAATCAATCCGAAAATGAAAGCAGCCAATGAAAGCTGTCCTAATTTGTGTTTTTGACCCAAAAAAAGGCACAAAGCCCGACGGTTCAGTGAGTCTAATTTGATAAAAGTCTATATTTGCATTTATGCTTCATCAGGTAAAAGAATTGGTACTTAAGGACATTCGTTTAAACGGACGAGAGCGCAATGCATTGTACAGCATGCTCTTGTATGTTCTCAGCACAAGTTATGTTGCCTATTTAAGCTTTGAAGGCGTGATAGACCGTAATTCCTGGATTGCCTTATTCTGGATCATTGTGTTGTTTGCTGCTATGAACGCCTGTCTGCAAAGCTTCAAAAAAGAACTTACAGACCAAAGTCTTTTTTATTACACCATTGCCAATCCAAGAGCTATTATCATTGCTAAGACGATCTTTAATAGTGCCTTATTAATTTTTTTAACCCTTGTAAGTTATTTTATTTACAGTCTTTTCTTGGGAAATCCAATTACAGCGAATGTTTCATTCATACTTTGCATTATACTGGGAAGCTCTGCTTTAGCTTCTGTTTTAACATTAGTTTCAGCAATAGCATCAAAAACGAATAATAACGCGGGATTGATGGCTGTTTTAAGCATGCCTTTACTTTTTCCGCTGCTTCTTAATTTAATTCAAACATCCCAAATCTGTTTGAGTCAAAACAACCTTTTTATTGCAGGCAATCAACTCTTGTTTTTAGCATTATTAAATATTGCCAGCGTTTTACTCTCTTACCTATTATTTCCGTACCTTTGGCGTGACTAAAAAAAGCTTTTTTCGATGCAATCAAAATGGTGGAAAATACTCGGAATTTTACTGATTTTATACAGCATTATTGGTGGCCTGTTGTTCCCCGTTCCTCATCTAAACATTCTTAACGAAACGATTCGAAACTTATACTTCCATGTGACCATGTGGTTTAGTATGATCTTTTTGATGTTGTTTTCAATGATCCAAAGTATTCGATTTTTAAATGGTTTTGACAAAACCAAAGACCTGAAAGCTGAAGCTTTTGCTTCCACAGGTATGTTCATGGGATTGTTGGGATTATTGACCGGTATGATTTGGGCGCAATTTACCTGGGGTACTTTTTGGGTAAATGACCCAAAATTAAATGGCACAGCTGTTACCATGCTTATATATCTCGCATACTTTATCCTCAGAAATAGCATAGAAAATGATGACAGTCGAGCACGGGTTAGCGCAATCTACAACATCCTCGCTTTTGTTATGATGATCGTTTTTATTGGTGTACTACCTCGAATGACCGACAGTCTTCATCCGGGAAATGGAGGGAATCCTGCCTTTGGTAATTACGATTTAAACAGCGGTATGCGTATGGTGTTCTATCCAGCAGTTATAGGTTGGATTCTATTAGGTGTTTGGGTTGCACAACTTCGATATCGTATCAAAACACTTGAAATTAATAAAGAAAATATTTAAAAATGAAGTCATTAATTGGTACACTCATTTGTTGCTTATTTTTCATCAATTCAGCTCTTGCTCAAGCAGTTGGAATGGCAGATGTAATGCGATCTAATGGTAAAATCTATGTCGTTGTGGCTGTTATCGCTATCATCTTCATCGGTTTGGCCATCTATTTATTCCGAATAGACCAAAGAGTTAAAAAGCTTGAAGAATAGAATGAAGAAAACTGAAATCATTTTAATCCTCCTTGTTGCTGTTATTATTGGTGTTATTGTTTCATTAACCTACAATGCCAGCACTTACATCACTTTTACCGATGCAGAAAAGCAAATGGGCAGAGAATTCACCGTCATAGGGGAGCTCAACAAAGACAAAGAAATTCTGTTTGAGCCACGCTTAAATGTTTTAACCTTTTATGCCTCCGATTCTCTTCAAAACGAACGTAAAGTATACTTCTACGATTCAAAACCTCAAGATTTTGAACGTTCAGAAAAAATCACAATGACCGGTTTTGCTACAGATTCAGGTTTTACAGCTAGCACCATTTTAATGAAGTGCCCATCAAAATACAACGAACAACAATTTATTGAACAAGACACCATTACACTTCCCAAATTATGATAGATTACATTGGAGAACACACCCTCGTAGGTACGATTGGCCAGGCTTTTATCAGCATCGCTTTTGTTGCTGCTTTGATGTCAGCATTCTCTTTTTACAAAGCATCAAAAAGTGATACTTTAAGGAAAAATTGGACTCCATTGGCTCGTGGCTCTTTTTACGTTCATGGGCTGTCAGTATTAGGTATCATCGTGTGCATGTTTATCATGATTTACAATCACTATTTTGAGTACCAGTACGTATGGCAACATTCTTCTCTATCACTTCCTACGCACTATATGGTATCGTGCTTTTGGGAAGGTCAAGAAGGAAGTTTTCTCTTGTGGATTTTCTGGAATCTTATCCTAGGCGTAATTTTAATGAGAAGAGCGAAAAATTGGGAAGCACCAGTTTTAACAGTGGTTGCATCCATTCAAGCTTTTCTCAGTTCAATGATTATTGGCGGTTATTTGTTTGGGGTGAAAATAGGAACCAGTCCATTTATTTTGGTAAGAAACCTAGAAGAAAACATAGGTTTACCTTGGACCAAAATGGCTAACTATCTGGAGATAGTACCTCAGTTTGCTGACGGTAGAGGCTTGAACCCTCTGTTGCAAAATTACTGGATGGTTATACACCCACCAGTCCTTTTCTTGGGTTTCTCCCTTACCATGATTCCCTTTTGTTATGCCATTGCTGCCTTGTGGAAAAAGAATTTTTCAGAGTGGGTACAAGAAGCGCTTCCCTGGACCTATGCTGCCATCATGGTTCTAGGCACAGGAATCTTAATGGGTGGAGCATGGGCATACGAATCGCTTTCTTTTGGGGGGTTTTGGGCTTGGGATCCTGTAGAAAACTCTTCTTTAGTTCCGTGGATAATTTTGGTAGCCGCTGCTCATTTAATGCTTGTATACAGAGCTCGTAAGACCGCTTTAAGATCAACATTTATCTTAACCATTCTTTCATTTATCCTCGTCATTTATTCTTCCTACCTCACTCGAAGTGGAATATTAGGTGATACTTCTGTACATGCCTTTGCTGGAGGCTTGGATTATCAATTACTGATTTACTTGATCAGTTTTGTAATTTTTTCGATCTGTATTTTAATCTTCCGATTCAAAAGCATACCGCATGTTAAAAAAGAAGAGGATTCCAGCTCTCGAGAATTTTGGATGTTCATAGGGTCTATGGTCTTATTTATATCTGCTTTTCAAATCACATGGTTTACCTCCCTACCTGTAATTAACAAAGTCTTGGGAACGCAAATGGCTCCTCCAATAGACGCTATTGACCTTTACAATTCATGGCAAGCTCCTATTGCTGTCATCATCATTATTCTGATCGGCATAACACAATATTTGAGTTATGGAAAGTCAGATATGAAAAAGATATTTAAACAAATTAGCTCAAGCCTAATATCATCTTTGGCCCTCAGTTTCGTTATCGCATTCACAGTTCGAATGTGGGACCCCGTATATCTGACTCTTCTTTGGGCTACTATATTTGCTGCCTTGTCAAACTTTTTCTATTGGCGAAAAATACTCAAGGGCAACTGGAATTTATCAGGGTCTTCCATAGCTCACATAGGTTTTGCATTGGTTATTATGGGAGCATTATTAAGTAATGCAAACAAAAATGTAATCTCAAACAATGAAGGTTTTATCGCCAAAGACTTTCCTAGCAATGAAAACATTCTACTGGAAAAAGGAGATACAACGGCTATGGGTACGTATTTTGTTCTCTACAAATCAGATACACTCATTGGGATTAACAAAACCTATGAAGTAGAGTACTTTAACCTCAAGGAAGATGGTCAATTTGAATATCAATTTACCTTAAACCCATTCATACAGCTGAATGAAATTATGGGTAATGTGGCTGAACCTTCCACCAAACACTTTTTGCTCTACGACGTTTACTCGCATCTCACTTATGCAGATGTCGATGAGCACGATGAGAATGACCCTTACCACCAAGAAAGTCTAATAAACATCAAACAGGGAGACTCCGTCATATACAGCAAACACTTCCTTTATTTAGATAGTTTATTGGTAAATGCAAATACCAACCTTGAGAGTGAAAAGGCTTTAGACGTCATGTTGATTGCTAAATTAAAAATGCAAAACATGATCGGTGAATATTCTAGTACCGAAACTATTTATGCTGTAAAAAATAATGTAGCTCAATCCTTTCCGGGTTACCTGGAAGATGGACCTTTAAAGTATAAGTTCATTTTTAGTGAGGTAAACCCAGAAGCGGGAAGTATTCAAATAAAAGCATACGAACACATTGACAATGAAAAGCCTTTCATTGTCATGAAAGCTATTATCTTTCCGTACATCAACCTGTTGTGGATTGGAGTAATTCTGATGGCTATCGGTACTTTTATTGCAATGCTTCATTTATTCAAACAAACTAAAAAATAAGATATTTTGAGTACGTTAAAGTTAAATATTGTAATCCTAGGCGCCGGTAACGTAGCCTGGCATTTGTCCAAAGAACTTCAAAATAAAGAGCAAAATATTCTTCAAGTTTACAACAGGTCTGAAAAAGAAGCTCGATCCCTATCTCGTCGACTTAAATGTGATTACACGACTGAAATAGATCAGTTAAATCAAAATGCTGATCTCTACATACTCACTGTTAAGGACTCCGTAATTGCAGAAGTTGCGGACAGCTTAAGTTTAAAAGACAAACTAATTGTTCACACGTCAGGAGCTATAGATCAAGACGTCATTAAACACAAAAGAAGGGGCGTGTTTTACCCACTTCAAACCTTTACCAAAAAGAAAAAACTCAATTTTAAGGGTGTACCTTTTTGTATCGAAGCATCAAAAAGTGAGGACTACAATACCTTAATGAGATTAGCGACACTGATGAGCCCCATTGTGTACAACATCAATTCTCATCAAAGAAAGGTCTTACATGTTGCAGCCGTTTTTGCTTGCAATTTCAGCAATTACATGTACATGATCTCAGACGAAATACTTCAAAAAGAAAGTATTCCGTTGGATATTTTACACCCCTTGATTAAAGAAACAGCATCTAAAGTTGCAAAGCACAAACCTAAAGATGTTCAAACAGGACCTGCAGTTAGAGAGGACAAAGAGGTCATCGATTCTCACCTTAAATATCTTGAGAAAGGAAAAAATCATGACATTTACAAATTATTGTCCGAAACTATAATATACAAAAATAACGATGAATTATAAAACCAAACTAAAGGATATCAAAGCTCTCATTTTCGATTGTGATGGCGTTTTAACTGATGGTACCGTAACACTCATGCCGGATGGTGAACAGGTAAGAAAGATGCACACCCGAGATGGATATGCGCTTCAGCTAGCCGTTAAAGAGGGGTTGATTGTTGCGATTATCAGTGGCGGTAGTTCTGCAGCCGTAAAAACTAGGATGAATCGTTTGGGCATTCACGATGTGTATTTAGGTTGTCACAATAAGGTAGAAGCGCTTAATGAACTCATGCATATCTACGATCTAAACTCCGAAAATATACTCTATATGGGAGATGACCTCCCTGATTATCAAATCATGCAAATGGTTGGGCTACCGACCTGCCCTGATAATGCAGCTCAAGAAATAAAAAACCTATCCGATTATGTATCTCCCAAAAAAGGTGGGGAAGGATGTGTACGTGATGTAATAGAACAAACGCTTAAAATTCAGGATAAATGGATCAACGACAGTTCGACTAGGTCTATATAAAATAAAACACCCCCAAACGAATCGTGAAATACTTAACTCTAATCCGTTTTCAAAACTTACTCGTGATGGTACTAATTCAGTACCTATTGAGATACAGTATTTTGGTTCCCGCTTACGGAAAAGAAAATGTGTTGGGAGATTTATATTTTGCACTTTTGGTATTGAGCATGATTTTAATTGCTGCCGGAGGGTATGTAATTAACGACTACTTTGACATTCAGACAGACACCGCAAATAAAAATGTAATTGTTGGAAGAAGCATCAAGCGTAGGGTTGCTTTAATTCTTCACGTGATACTTTCATTAAGTGGGGTGATTATTGGGTTCTTCGTCGCCTACAAACTTGATTACATCGTTCTAGGAGCCATCATGTCGGTTGCATCATACATTCTTTGGGAATATAGTCTGAGACTTAAACGAAAACTTTTCGTTGGCAACTTCATTGTTGCCATTTTAACGCTACTGTTTGTTTTCTCTCTTTCTTCTTTCGAAATTCTCCCAAAATTACACTTACAAGAAAGTAAATCCCCACTTGTTGTACTGTGTATTTATGCTGCTTTTGCATTTATATCAAGTTTGATGAATGAAATCATCAAAGACCTCAGGACCGTAGAAGGTGATCAACGATTTAAAATACGTACGCTTCCTTCCGTTTGGGGCATTCCCAAAACAAAAGAATTTGTGAAATGGTTAAGTATACTGACTGCTTTTATGGTCATTTCAATATCAATATACATTTTTAAAAGTGAATTGGTTGCTCTAGCATACGCTCTGACTCTTCTCATTGGACCGTTGTTCCTATTGAATATATGGATCTACAAAGCCAAAGAAAACATGGATTACGAACGTATTTCAAAGCTCATTAAATTCATCATTTTTGCTGGGATTATTAGTTTGTTTTTTTTCATCGAATAAACCTTGTCGTACAAATTTATTTTTCATCGAATACCAAAAAGTTTCATGATTAAACTCTGAAAACATCGATATCATAACATGACGAAAATCATCACACTCGCATCTCAGTCACCTAGGAGAAAAGAATTGTTGGCACTACTTGACTACGATTTCAATGTTGAGGTTCGGCCAATAGATGAGATCTTTCCAAAAAATTTACCTGTTCCAAAAGTAGCGGAATATCTTGCCAAGCAGAAAGCTTCGGCTTTTCCAGATGTTGGTGAAAACCAAATTATAATTACCGCAGACACTGTGGTGATATTAGATCAAAAGATTCTGGGAAAGCCCAAAGATGAAGCTGAAGCCAGAAAAATGCTTGAGAGCTTGTCCAATAAAAGTCATGTGGTTGTTTCGGGTGTCTGTATTAAATCAAAAGATACAATCACTTCATTTTCTTGCAGCACAAAAGTCTTTTTCAAGGAACTCAATGCGTCAGAAATCGAATATTACATCAAAACATACAAACCTTTAGACAAAGCAGGTTCTTATGGCATCCAAGAATGGATAGGCGCTATAGGCATTACTAAAATTGAAGGTTCTTATTTTAACGTCGTAGGTTTGCCTGTTCACGAATTAAATATACAGCTGATTAAAAATCATTTTTAAAACTTATTACTACTCACAACTCATGAAATAATCTTGACAAAAAAAGAGGTTTGAGTGGTCATACAAATGATGCAGCAAAACATTAATTTCATTAAAAACCCTTAATCACAATTTAATTCATATGTCTTTTTCATCTTTAGGTTTATCTAAGTCATTATTAAGCGTTCTAACGACTCAGAAATTAATGAATCCCTTTCCGATTCAAAAAGAAGCAATTCCCGCAATCTTAAAGGGTAGAGACATACTTGGAATTGCGAAAACAGGATCCGGGAAAACAGCAAGCTACACCTTACCGATATTGAATCAACTGCAAAATGATTCCGCCAATAAGAATCGTCATGTAAATGTTCTGGTATTGGTTCCTACGAGAGAACTTGCTGTTCAGGTGAAAGACGTGTTCCAGCAATTTGGTTCATCGCTACCAGAAAGAATAAAAACATTGGCAGTATATGGTGGGGTTTCTATAAACCCTCAAATGCAAGCACTTAACAATGTTAATGTATTGGTTTCAACACCAGGAAGACTGCTAGATTTAGTGGAATCTAATGCCGTACATCTTTCCGAAATCAAGACTCTTGTACTTGATGAAGCAGATAAAATATTGGGTATGGGATTTAAAGATGAAATTGACCGCATCTTCAAACTCCTTCCTAAAAAACGTCAAAACCTACTCTTTTCAGCAACCTTAAGCGATGATGTTAAATCGATTAATCAGCTGATACTTGAAGATCCTATCTTAATAAAAATAGAAGCAGAAGAAGATTCAATAGAGTTGATTAAACAAACAGGATACTGGGTTAGTGAAGGAAACAAAGGCCCGCTACTGCGCTATTTGATTAAGAAAAATGACTTGCAACAAGTGTTAGTCTTTGCAGCATCAACCTATAAAGCCGACAACATAGCGGACAAGCTGCGGAAAAATGGAATTGACGCATCGGCAATTCACAGCAAAAAAAGTCAAACGGCAAGACTTGAATCGTTAGCAAAATTTAAAGCGGGAACACTCAGAGTTCTTGTCGCTACTGACTTACTTGCTCGTGGAATCGACATTGAATTCCTTCCACATGTCATCAACTACGAATTACCAAGATCACCCAAAGACTACATTCATCGTATAGGGAGAACAGGAAGAGCAGAGTCACCTGGAAGTGCCATTTCTTTGATAACGCCTGAGGATAAACACCATTTCAAAATCATTCAGAAGAAAATGAAGAAATGGGTAGACATGATTGATAGTGAGCATTTAGACTTGAAAAGTTTCTAAAATGTATGTTGTGGTAATGTAATAAGATTCAGCATAGTAGACTTAACGGACCCTTTCAAATGAAATATCGAGACTCTTTTCGTACGCCCTTAATTTATTGCTTTCGAAAGCCGTAACAAAAGCCATAGATAACCCTGAGTTTCCAGCACGTGCTGTTCGCCCACTTCTGTGAGTGTAATACTCTTCACTTTCAGGCAATTGGTAATGTACTACATACGAAAGTGCATCTATATCCAATCCTCTAGCAGCAATGTCTGTTGCTACAATAAGTTGTAATTTTTCTTTTTTAAATGCACGTAACACCTTATCACGTTCCTTTTGATACAAATCTCCATGAATGGCGTCGGTCGATATATTTTTAGCAATAAGCTGCTTTGCTAGATGTTGGGTCGCTTTTTTTGTTCTGCAAAAAATAATTCCTCTTTCCTTGTATTGTGAGTTAATAAACTGCAACAAAACATGCAACTTTTCCTCCTCATCACATACAAAGTATTTGTGCTCTATATTTTCATTGACTAATGTTTTACCACTCGTTTCAACTCTATGCGCATCATCCGAAAGGTGCTCTTTAATCATTTCTCTGATGTCATGAGGCATTGTAGCAGAAAACAACCATTTATTGGCCTCTTGAGGGACAAAATCTAAGATTTGATTGAGCTCCTTTTTAAAGCCCATACTCAACATTTCATCTGCCTCGTCTAGAATCACTGTTTTCACTTTATCTAAGCTCAAAGCTTTGCGCTTTAACAAATCAATGAGACGTCCCGGTGTAGCAACTACAATATGGGTAGGTCGCCGTAAAGCGCCAATTTGTCGGTCAATCTTTTCTCCACCATAAACCGCTTCAGTGAAGATCTTATCTGAAAATTTAGTGAACCTGAACAAGGACTTTGCAATCTGTTGCCCTAACTCACGCGTGGGGCATAAAACAAGACCTTGAATCTCATTTCTCGAAACATCAACACTTTGGAGTAATGGCAGCCCAAAAGCAGCTGTTTTCCCTGTTCCTGTTTGTGCGCGGCCAATAAAATCAGTACGATCACCTAACAAAACAGGTATCGATAAAATTTGAATTTCTGATGGTATAGAAATATTCAAGCCATCCAATGCTTTTACAAAATCTTTGTGTACGCCTAATTCTTTAAAACTCTTCAAAGTTACCGTGGTTTAATTCCTCGCAAATATACCACAATACAACAAAAAGATTCCTTGATCTTAAAAAAGGTGCTGAAAGAATATTAACAGCGATGACTCCATGAAATCATGACCTAATATTTTTCACCTAAAGATCTCTAAAGCCTTGTTGTAAGATGACTCGAAAGCTAAAGCATTAAGGCCTGAGTTCATTTTTTGCTCATTCAAAAAAGAAAGAACTTTTTCCGTAGGCATGTTTCCAATCAAATCATCCTTTGCAAAAGGACACCCACCGTAACCTTGTATTGCAGTGTCAAACCGAACACATCCGGCTTGATAGGCTGCTAAAATTTTTTCTTTCCAGTTTTCAGGGGTTGTATGTAAATGAGCACCAAAAGTCACTTGATCAAACTCAGGAATCAACTGAGAAAACAAAGGGTGAATCGTTTCTTTACAAGAAGCACCAATGGTGTCAGATAGAGCTACATGGCGCACTCCCATTTTTGACAAAACTTTTACCCACTCTGCTACAACATCAATGTCCCAGTGTTCGCCGTAAGGATTTCCAAAAGCCATCGAAAGATAAACCACCAAATTCTTATTTTTAGACTCACATAAATTCTTAATCTCATCTACCAGAACGAGAGAATCTTTAATAGATCGATTTGTATTTCGTTGTTGGAAAATTTCTGAGATTGAAAATGGGTATCCTAAAAATTGAATCTCATCAAAGGAAGAAGCCTGCGCTGCACCTCTCTGATTTGCGACGATAGCTAGTAACTTCGAATCTGTATCATCTAAATTTAACTTTGAAAGCACAGCCTCTGTATCGCGCATTTGTGGGATGGCTTTTGGAGAAACAAAAGACCCAAAATCAATGGTATGAAAACCAACTTTTAAAAGCAAATTGATGTATTCGGCCTTCTTCTCCGTTGAAATGAAATTAGCAACACCTTGCATGGCATCTCTCGGACACTCAACAACTTGTATCATTCGATAGCAATGATTTTTAGTTCCGTCCTACGATTCTCTGCTCTATCTTTCTCAGAGGTGTTTGAGTTTAAGGGCTCATCCATTCCGTATCCTCTCGTTTGAATTCGTTCTGAGGACACCCCTCTTTGCTCTAAAGCACGCTTTACAGATTGGGCTCTTCGCTCAGACAGGACTAGGTTATAATTCCGTGAACCACGATCATCAGTATGACCACCAATTTCCACGACAACAAAAGGATTTGATTGCATGAATTGGATAATCTTGTTTAATTCTACAGCAGACTCATTCTTTAAATCAAAAGAATTCAATTCAAAAAAAATATTATCTAAACGAACTTGCTCACCTACTTCTATAGGCTGTAATGTGTAATTCTTAACAAGAATCGTTCCTTCACGATTCATTTTAATGTTTTCTGAGTAAAACAGGTAGTTCTTCTTCATCACGGTAAGTGCATATTCGGCTTCAGAAGGCAAACACAACATAAAATCACCACCAGAATCTGAGCGAATACTCTTGTATGATCTGTTTGAGTTTAAATCTACCAGTTCTATTTCAGCCTCAATGGCTCTTTTTGATTTTGCGTCTGTAACAGTCCCCTGAATGTATGCAACTTCCCTAGCCCTTCTATCTATAGGCAATTCAAAGGTATATAGATCTAAATCTTCTCTGTCTTCTTGAAAATGTGAAGAAGCAAAATAAGCTGTTCGTCCATCTTTAGCAACAATCAAAGAATTCTCATCCGCAGGCGAATTGATTGGAAATCCAATATTTTTCACCGTGCCCCACTGGCCTAATTCATTGAGGCGAGATAAAAAAACATCAAACCCTCCCATACCCAAATATCCTTTTGATGAAAAATATAGGGTTTGGTTGTCCCAATGTAAAAAAGGGGAAACATCATCCTTGATTGTATTGATGTCTTTCCCTAAGTTTTTTGCCTGTGTCCAATTTCCTTTGGCATTTTTATAAGACACCCATATATCTTTTTTCCCCACTCCTCCGAGGCGATTTGAAACAAAAAACAATTGTCTTCCATCTGATGAAATTGCAGGCTGAGACTCCCAACTTTCAGTATTTATACGATCGCCTAAATTTACAGGTTCAGTCCAATATCCTCCCACAAAATTAGATGAATACAAATCACAACGACCGTATGAATCGGGTCGAGAACATGCTGTAAAATAAAGAGTTTTACCATCTGCAGTAATGCATTGAGCCCCTTCATTCTGAAGTGTATTGATAGGCTCTCCTAAATTCTTTGCCACCGACCAATCTTCTGCATCGTAAACGGATAAATAAAAATCTTCATTACGAAAACCTTGATCCTTTTTACTGCGTGTAAATATTAATGTGGATCCGTCAGCAGAAAGTGCTGGCAAATATTCGTCAGCATCTGTATTGATGTTATCTCCAAGACTCTCAGGGTTAAAGGTTACTGGACTTTTCATGGCAGCGATGGAAAATTCGCATGATTTTTTCAGGGAATTTGCTCTTTTCCGGTAGGTCTCGGAAACTTTCTTGAAACTTAAGTATTTGCGAATGTGTTGCAAAGCTTCAGAATAGTAACCAAGTGAATGTTCTGCTGTAGCTAAACGATAGTACATCGGAAAGGAGAAACGAGGTGCAATTGGAATCGATTTTCTGTAGGCTTCTATTCCCGATTTTTTATCTCCAAGCCCCACATTAACATCACCTAATAAAATCCAAGCTTCAACAAAACGATCGTCAATGGCTAGAGCTTTTTGCAAATATAATTTTGCAGCACCATAATCTTTAACAGAAATAGCCCTCTTGGCATCTCTAAATATTTTCGCTGCCTTTCTGGATTTTGTTGTTTCTTGAGCAAAAATATTGAAACTTAACAACACGAATAATAGTAGAACACGCATGTCAGGGAATATCCATGTATTTGTGGGTTTGTAAAGAAATACGCCACTTAGGGTTTTCTTTAACATAGGATATCATATCCTGAAGAATAAGAGATTCTTTAGACCACTCAGGTTGAAGAAACAATTTGCAATCAGAACTCACTTTTAAAGCTTGATCCTCAGCAAATTGAAAATCATTGAGTCGAGCAATGACCACTTTAAGTTCGTTTGCTTTCTTGAAGTTGAGACTTTGAGGTAGTTTTCGTTTCTTGGGAGATAACGTAAACCAGTCCCAATTGCCACTGAAAGGATGAGCTCCTGATGTTTCTATGTGACACTCTAGATCCTTTTGATGAAGTAAATCACACAAAGCGTCAAGAGAATACATCAAAGGTTCGCCCCCTGTGACAACTACCTTTTGAGCTTTCGAATTTACGACCCAGCTAACAATCTCTTCAACGGAATGAATGGGGTGCTTACCTTGCTCCCAACTGTCTTTTACATCACACCATGGGCAGCCTACATCACAGCCTCCCAGACGAATGAAATAAAAAGGGGCGCCAGAATGAAAACCTTCGCCCTGAATGGTGTAAAAATGCTCCATTACAGGAAGCATCGTTCCTTGCTTGATGTGCTCAATCGTATCTGTTGAAAAAAGTAGGGTCTCACTCATGCCACAAAGATATTTAAAAATTGCAGATTGACAGAATAGCAGCCTTAAGTATTACCTGTACCTAACCCCCTGTGGTTTATTAATTTAATAAAATAAAAATCGAACAATGGAACCGCCTACAACTAAATTTCTTTAACTATATTTGCGGCACGAAAAAAAATATTAAGCAATAACCCTCAAAAGCATGAACATTTTATCTGATCGTATTCTGAATTTAGAAGAATCACAAACCATTGCTATGGCCAGAAAAAGCCGTGAATTAAGTGACAGTGGCGTAGATGTAATCTCACTAAGTTTAGGGGAGCCTGACTTTGACACTCCTGAATTCATTAAGGAAGCTGCAAAGAAAGCGATTGACGATAACTTTTCTCACTACACTCCTGTTCCGGGATTGGGTGAACTTAGAAATGCCATTTCAAAGAAATTCAAGCGTGATAACAACCTAGACTATGCTGCTGATGAAATTGTAGCATCTACGGGAGCAAAACAAACCTTGTCTCAATTATTGTTAACGATAGTTAACCCTGGTGATGAAGTAATTGTACCTGCTCCGTATTGGGTAAGTTACTACCAAATGGTGAAAATGGCTGAGGGTACACCTATTGTCATTGAAGCTACCGTTGATGCAGACTTCAAAGTAAGTGCTCAACAAGTTGAAGAAGTCATTACGCCAAAAACAAAAGCATTCTTATTCAGTACACCTTGCAATCCAACTGGATCTGTATACAGCAGAGAAGAATTGGCTGAATTGGTTAAAGTATTTGAAAAGTACCCAGAGATTATGATCATCTCTGACGAAATATACGAGCACATTAATTTCTTAGGGGAACACGTAAGTATAGGGCAATTCGATTCCATCAAAGATCGTGTAGTTACCGTAAATGGTGTGTCAAAAGGATTTGCAATGACCGGTTGGAGAGTAGGTTATTTAGGAGGCCCTAAATGGTTGGCCGCAGCTTGTACTAAAATGCAAGGTCAAACAACTTCTGCAACCTGTTCTATAGCACAAAAAGCAACTGAAACTGCCGTCAATGCTGACCCAAGCTTTACTGGAGATATGCGCGCAGCATTTCTTAGAAGAAGAGATTTAATGGTTTCTAAGCTACAGGAAATTGATGGGCTGAAATTGAGTATCCCTCAGGGAGCTTTCTACATTTTCCCTGATGTATCTTATTACTTTGGTAAGACTTTCGAAGGAGCTAAAATCGCAGATGCAAATGATTTCTGCATGTATCTTCTAAACGAGGCGAATGTAGCAACGGTTACAGGAGAAGCATTTGGATCACCTAATTGTATTCGAATTTCATACGCTGCCGCGGATGAAAAACTTATAGAGGCTGCCGATCGAATCAAAGCAGCTCTTGGAAAATTAGTATAATTAAAAAATCCCCTACATGATGTAGGGGATTTTTTTTGTTCATTTGTATCTGTAAGCATCTACACATCGTGGAATGTTTGATTAATTCTGGACACAAATAACATCTATGAGTTCTATAGCTGACATTTTAAATCAATTTGAATCAAAACGAGTATTGGTTGTGGGAGACGCCATGATTGATGCTTACATGTGGGGCGAGGTAAATCGGATGTCTCCGGAAGCGCCAGTACCTATTGTTGAAATAAACAAACGAGAAAGCAGACTGGGTGGAGCAGCCAATGTAGCGCTTAACATTCAATCCCTTGGAGCTACCCCAATCCTTTTCAGTAGCATCGGAAGTGATCATTACGGAGATTTATTTCTTAAACTCATGAAGGAACAGAATCTTTCAACTGAAGGAATTCAAAGAATATCCGATCGAAATACAACCGTCAAAACTAGAATCATTAGTGACAACAAACATGTTTTAAGAGTTGATGAGGAAGAAGTATCCATGGTACAGGATGAAAAAATCATCAAAGGTCTAAAAAACATGATTCTAAATGATCATTTTGACGTCATCATCTTCGAAGACTACAACAAAGGGCTTCTGAGTGAAAAACTCATAAAAGATGCGATACAATGTGCCACAAAAAAAAACATTCCCACCATTGTAGACCCGAAAAAGAAAAACTTTTTCGCCTACAAAGGAGTCGATATATTTAAACCCAACCTGAAAGAAATTAAAGAGGGTATGGACGTAGAGTTTGACGTAAAATCAGAATCAGACCTATCGAAATATGTTGAAATTCTCAGAACAAAGCTCCAAGCCAAAGGTGTCCTACTAACTCTATCTGAATTCGGTATTTACTTTCAAAACGAAGACAATATCTTTAGAGAAAAAGCACACCAAAGAACCATTATTGATGTTTCGGGTGCGGGTGATACCGTTGTTTCTGTTGCGGCACTAGCACTTGCTTGCAAACTAGAAAGTGAACTTTTAATGAGAATTGCTAACTTAGCTGGTGGCTTGGTGTGTGAAAAAGTTGGAGTAGTACCCATACGGAAAGAAGATTTATTAAAAGTAAGTCTCCAATAACAAACAAACATTAGTATGTCGATCAGATCCATACGAGAAAAAATTAACCTGGCACTTTACGACAGTAAAGAATACGTTTTGAATCTTTTCAAAGTTGGTAGTTTTGTTACGGCCACACTTATCTTATCACTGCTGGTTTATCAATTTGGATTTGACCCAAACACAGAAATCAAAAACTGGATCATCATCTTTATAAAAGCTAGTTTTGGCTTTTACATCCTCAAGTATCTCATTGATATCCTGTATTCCTATGAACCCTTTAAGTTAATTCGAGAATCGTGGTTTGAAGGTATGTTACTTTTTTTAATACTCATCAATGCTGTTTCACGATTTATTTTTGATGATTCGCTGCTGATTTATATAGGAAACGAAATAGAGTTATTTCATCTGGAAAACTTTTACATGTTGTTCATTCAATGCTACTTTTTTGTTTTGGTAGGAATTGGACTCGGTAAAGCAAGTCCCAAACTATCCTTCTTAAAAGTAAATCCTCCGAGGCTACTAATTCTCTCTTTCATCTTACTCATTGTAATCGGAGCTAGCTTACTAATGATGCCTGAGATGACCAAAGAAGTCCATATGATGCCTTTTTTCGATGCACTATTCACATCGATAAGTGCTTGCTGCGTCACTGGATTAATCGTGGTCGATACCGCTACTTATTTCACACAAAAAGGGCATATCGTTTTGATGATACTAATCCAATTGGGAGGCCTTAACATCATCTCTTTTGCCACATTATTTGCGATATTCTCTAAAAAAGGTTTGGGGATAAAACACCAAACCATGCTGCAAGAAAACTTCAGTTCCGAATCTTTGTTAAGCGGAAAAGGTCTTTTGAGAAAAATTTTCTTGTTTAGTTTCTTTATCGAATTAATAGGTATTGTACTTATATACTTCACATGGAACCCTCAAATAAAATTCCAACACATTGAGGAGCAACTTTTTTATTCCATATTTCATTCTGTTTCCGCATTCAACAACGCTGGTTTCACATTGTTCACAGATGGACTGAACAATCCATTACTTCAAAACTCATACAACTTACACATGGTTGTTGGGTTATTAATCCTGTTGGGAGCTATTGGTTTCCCCGTGATCGAAGATTTGGTAAACTTTAATCGAATTAAAAAAACAATAATGACTCCTTGGCTGGGACTGAAGTTGAGTACAAGAATCTCTTTCTATACCTCTCTATTTCTTCTCGCTTTTGGTATGTTATCGTTCTATTTTCTAGAACAACAAAACACATTAAATGGGATGAAACTTGATGGTCAACTGATTACTTCTTTCTTTCAATCCATCTCTAGGACAGCAGGATTTAATACGATAGACATTTCTAGGGTTGGAACACCCATGCTAATTATATTTATCTTTCTAATGTTCATTGGTGGGGCTCCAGGCTCTTTTGGTGGAGGAGTGAAAACATCAACATTTACCTTAATTATTTACTCTGCAATAAATACAATTAGAGGACAAAAAAGAATTGAAATCGGTAAGCGGACCATATCTCCAGAGCTACTTCACAAGGCATTCACCATATTTCTATTCTCTTCGTCCGCCATATTTTTAGCCATTTTCATTCTAAGTATCAGTGATGGAGATAAAGGCTTAATGCCTATCGCCTTCGAAGCAGTTTCAGCATTCTCTACCGTAGGTCTTTCAACAGGAATAACATCTGAGCTTTCAACCTTTGGTAAAATCATCATCATGATTTGTATGTTTGTGGGAAGAATTGGTACACTTACTCTCGCTTTTGCTCTGAGTAGTAAAATGAAGTCACACAATTACCAGTATCCAAATGCACATTTAACCATCGGATAAATAATCATCAATCAATTCTTAATAAGCAGCACAAGAGATTTTATAATTTCTGCAGATACTCTGTTACCTACAAAACACAGATAATTATCTCCCTATTTAGTACTGCAGGTATATTATTAAGTTTATTTTTGCAAAAAATTTTTAATCACATGAGTGAAGTAAAACACAAAGTAGTATCTCTAGATTACAAGCTATTTAGAGACCATGCGGAAGGAGAAATGATAGAAACTACGGAAGGCAAAGAACCTTTGGTATTTTTATCTGGTGTCAAACAAATGATTCCTGAATTCGAAGCTCAAGTCATTGATTTGAACATAGGCGAGACATTTTCATTCGGAATCAAGGCCGAAAATGCATACGGCACAAGAAATGAAGAAGCTATTATTGAACTGCCTCATGACATGTTCAAGCAAGATGGCGAACTCATTAAAGAAGTTGCTGTTGACAACGTACTTCCACTTCAAGATCAAAACGGTCAAGTTGTTCCTGCAAAAGTAGTTTCAATAAATGAAGAATCTGTTACCATGGATGTTAACCATCCATTGGCTGATCAAGATCTTCACTTCACAGGATCTGTAGTTGAAATCAGAGAAGCTACAAAAGAAGAACTCGAACACGGACACGTGCACGGCCCAGGTGGACAAGAACACTAATCTGATAAAGAATATCAAAATCTCTTCTTAAAGAAGAGATTTTTTTTTGCTAGACAAAAAAATGAATTAAAGTATATTTACGTCATGTCACAAGCCTTAAAAAATCAAAAGAGCATTCTTAACAAGCTAGGTATAGAAAAATTAAACCCTATGCAGGAAGAAGCTCAACTAGCAATAAAATCCTGTACAGATATTGTTCTACTATCCCCTACTGGGACAGGGAAAACTCTCGCTTTCTTATTACCTATCATTGATGAACTGGATCCTTTAGGTCTTGAAGTTCAAGCTTTAATTGTTGCTCCTTCAAGAGAATTGGCCATACAAATCGAACAAGTTCTTCGGGAAATGGGTTCTGGCTTCAAAACTTCTGTGGTTTATGGGGGACGATTGTTTTCAAAAGACAAAATGGACTTAAAACACCGCCCAGCTATTCTAGTAGGAACTCCAGGAAGAATCTCTGATCATATTCGAAGAAATACGTTTTCGACCTCAAATATTAAGACGCTGGTTCTGGATGAATTTGACAAATCTTTAGAAGTCGGTTTCGAAACAGAAATGACCGATATTTGCTCGTCAATACCAAGGGTCAAAAAGAAAATACTCACCTCGGCGACACAAAAGGTAAGGGTTCCTAAGTTCGTAGGACTTACAAACCCAGCGTATGTAAATTATTTAAAAGAAGGAGAATCTCAACTGAAAATAAAATCAATCATTTCTCCCTCAAAAGATAAATTAGAGACTCTGGTTCAAACAATCGATCATCTTGGCAACCAACCTGGAATCATCTTTTGTAATTTCAAAGAATCCATTCAACGAGTGAGTGAGCACTTGACAGCTAACAACATCAATCACGGCTCTTTTTATGGTGGAATGGAGCAAAAGGATCGAGAGCGAGCGCTCATTAAATTTCGTAATGGAACGCATCAGCTTATCATTGCTACCGATTTAGCCGCACGCGGAATAGATGTGCCTGAAATAAAATTCATCATCCATTACCACCTTCCAATGCGTGCTCAAGAATTCACTCACAGAAATGGTCGGACTGCTAGAATGAATAAACAGGGAACAGCTTATGTACTTCATTGGAAAGAAGAAAAATTACCGGAATTCATCAATAATTTAAAAGAAGAACAGCTAACCAAAGTTTTACCTCCCGAAACAACCAGAAAATCTACTCTATTCATTTCTGGTGGTCGAAAAGATAAAATTTCAAAAAGTGACATTGCTGGTTTATTTTTTAAACAAGGTGGACTTATAGGAGACGAATTAGGAACTATAGAACTAAAGCAAGATTGTGCCTTTGTTTCGGTCCCTTCAGAGAAAGCCGACAACCTCATCAAAAAGCTAAACAACATAAAATTAAAAAAGAAAAAGGTCCGGATTCGCATCATCTAAAGCGGCATTCGACAGATCAAAACAGTCAATAAATTGCAAATATGGAAGACGTTCAACTTAAACGAATCAACAAATATCTCAGCGAAGTAGGCTACTGTTCTCGAAGAGGTGCCGACAAACTCATTGAAGAAGGTCGCGTTACCGTAAATGGTGAAGTCCCCGAAAAAGGAACCAAAATCACTTCTGAGGATAAGGTATATGTTGATGGAATCTTAGTTGAAACCCCCGAAGAAAAACACGTCTACATCGCCTTAAACAAACCCAGAGGAATCGTTTGTACTACTGACATAAAAGCCGAGAAAGATAATATTGTTGACTACATAGGGCATCCAAAACGTATATTCCCCATTGGAAGATTGGACAAACCAAGTGAGGGTTTGATCCTACTTACTAGTGATGGAGACATTGTCAATAAAATACTGAGAGCCAGAAACAATCATGAAAAAGTCTATGAGGTAAGAGTCAATAAGCCCATTACTAAAAAATTCATCGAACAAATGGGAAATGGAATTCCCATCATGGATAGCATCACTAGAAAATGCAAAGTCGAACAAATTGATAAGTTCTATTTTAGAATCACATTAACGCAGGGATTAAACAGACAAATACGTAAAATGTGTGACTATCTGAACTACGAGGTATATAAACTCAAAAGAATACGCATCATGAATATCAATCTAGATATACCCTATGGTGAGTGGAGAGATATAACAGATCAAGAATTGCAAGAAATCAATAATTTAGTTGCCAGCTCTCACAAGACCTTTGACTCCGACTTTTGATAAGGTATTCAAGGTAGTGCAATAAATTCAAACGAAAACCTGTATATTCAATATATAAGACTATCTTTGCTTTTTAAAATTTACAAATTACACTATGAACAAAGGAACAGTAAAGTTCTTCAATGAGTCTAAAGGTTTTGGATTTATTGTTGACGAAGAATCAAAAACAGAATACTTCGTGCACGTAACAGGATTAATCGACGAGATTAACGAAGGTGATGCAGTAGAATTCGAATTGCAAGAAGGTAGAAAAGGTTTAAACGCTGTAAACGTTAAAACGGCATAATCTTACTACTATGAACAAAGGATCAGTAAAATTTTTCAATGAGTCCAAAGGTTTTGGATTTATTGTAGACGAAGAGTCTAAGACAGAATACTTCGTACACGTAACTGGATTAATTGATGAAATTAATGAAGGTGACGCTGTTGAATTCGAATTGCAAGAAGGAAGAAAAGGTTTAAATGCTGTAAACGTTAAGACCGTTTAACAGAACCCTTTTTCTTTGAAACACTTATAAAGCCTGTCTAACCGACAGGCTTTTTTTGTTACTATACCCTCCAAACCTATGTTTTACCCTATATTCGTCATATGGATGAATACGTTAAGTCTAGAGCCTTTTTTAAATCGAAAAATACAAGTACTAAAACTCAAGAACATCCGATTATTGTTTGCTGGAAACTGAATACTCCAAACAACTTAGGAAATGTATTGAGATTGGCTGATAATATGGCTTGTGAAAAAGTTCTTTTTATAAATGATGAACCTTCGTTCAGAAATAGAAACATCAAAAAAACAGCTCAAACAAGCTATAATGCAGTAGAATGGCATTTCTGTACCTTCGAGAACTGGAGACAACACGTTCCAAAAGACTATAATCTTATTGCCATAGAGACGGCTGTTACATCCACAGACCTGTATGAAACAAAATTACCAAATAAAACGGCTTTCTTTGTTGGAAATGAAAAAGTTGGATTAGACGAATTCATTCTAAAACAATGTCAAAAATCGATTTATATACCGATGAAGGGTCATAATAAATCAATGAATGTGAGCCATGCACTTACTGTGGTTTTAGGGGAATGGTTACGGCAAAACTACTACCTATAATAGGTCATCTAAAAACTTAAGGTATACACATCATCTTTCAAATCAATAATTTGAATGTCTTGAGCTAAGCCTAATTCCTTCATTCGATATCTATGATTTGAAGACATCCTTGCATCTAATAAAACAACTTCAGGTGAAAATTGATTCATGACACTGAACAGATCCTCCCTATAGGATCGAAGAATTACAACATCAGCATCATTCATTGTAAATGAAGCAATCTCTTGGTCTTCGACAATGATTAATTTACGATCGAAAAAATAAACATACGAGTCTAATACGCTTATAAAACTGTTTTTATAGCTTGGATTCAACGATAAAGTATCCACACAGTTTATTTTATTGATCAGCGAATAATCGCCCAACAAATACCCTACAGAATTAAAATCATTGGTCAAAATAACTTGCTCTTCATTCGCTGAAATAGAAATCACCAAAGCACTTTTGGAAGCATTAACAAATAGTTCTTTAACATTTTCATCACGCTCAAAGTAATACGAATAAGTACCCAAAAGGATATACATATAAAGTACTCGCAAGAGATTGAATTTATTCTCAAGAAAAACCAGACAAAATAAAATGATCAGACCATAAAAATAAAGCATCTCATCGTAGGTTAAATAAATAAGTAATGGAGCAAACGAAAGAGACTCTACAAAAGTCAAGAAGGTCAAAACACTTTCGACATAAGAATCCAGTAAACGTTCAACAAAAGACAATCGAATACCAAGTAGCAATTGCAATAAATAGAACCCGCTGAAATACAAAAGCAATGTAAATAGGGGTAAAAAAATCAAATTTGCCCACAGAAAAGAGGTTGAAAAACATTTAAAATAAAAGATCGAAAGTATTCCCGTACTTAACTGAGCTGAAACCGTCATAAGAACAATTCCTAAAACATACTTCCTCAGAGTGCCTATTTTATCAAAAGAATTCTTAAAAACCCGATGGAAATATAAAATACCTAGAACAGCGAGATAAGAAAGCTGAAAACCGATATCATACAACAAATTTGAATTGTAAATGAGTAAAAAAAGTGCTGACATAAATACAATATTAAAAGGATTTGCCCTCCTATTTAAGAACAAGCACAATGCATAAAGTACAAACATCAAAGAGGCACGAATGACAGAAGCACTAGCTCCTGTTAATATCGCATAGAGTCCTATGATCAAAATCAAACACATGGATTGCAAATTGGGCTTACTCCTTAAAATGAAACCAAAAAAAGAAGCGAAAAACCCATAAATCAAACCAATATGCAAACCACTTAAAGCTAAAATATGTGACAAACCAAGGTTTGAAAACCTATCTCTTAAAGAATTACTTACTCCTCGCTTATCTCCTAACAACAATGCTGACAAAATCTCCTGAGTAGAAACACTGATGGGCTGACGATCTAACAACTCAATCAAATAAGCTTGTTTCCTTCTTATTACATAATACCAGCTTTTGGAATACTCTATGATCTTTAAAGGTTTTTCATTCATCCATAAACGTTTCTCAACTCCCTTTAAAGCCCAGTACTTCCCGAAGTCAAAAAGGGCTGGATGCTTAGACTTTGGGAAATCTTTTGCATATACCGATGCATAAAAACGATCACCTGGATAAAAATGAATACTTCGAGGACCTTTTTGTTGCATCAACAAGCAATCGTCATTGACTAAAACTGAGGAATCACAAAATACTGCTTGCAAATTTACAATGTACTTGTACTGAAGTTCTGAATCTCCATAACGCTCCATAACCTTTAACAAGACTTTATACTCGCCATTACCAATACGCCTATCGTTATCTACACCAAAACAATCGCCATCTAAAATTTGTACGGTACACAAGAGCACAAGTACCAGAAGTAAATTTTCTAAGTAAATGAATCTGAACTTGACATGAATCCAAGTAAATAATATTGAAAAGACAATAAGGAACGAAACCCATTGAGTAAAGGAGGCTTGAACGAGAGACGACAAAACAATCCCAAGAATCCATAAGAATAAGATTTTTGAGACGGTTTGCATTAAAACTATTATAAATAATATTTACATATATAAATATATTAAAACAGCAATTAACCCAATGTAAAAATGATTTCTTTTTTAAAAGTGTATTGAATTGATTACAAGCATTGTATTAGATGATATGATATCGAATCAATTCATCTTCCATTTGTCGCTGAAGCTTCAAGGCTTCTGCCTTAGCAGCAGAGGCAAAATCTTTGGTGTCTGATGCGTAAATAATTCCTCTAGATGAGTTGACCAACAAGCCACAATCTTTATTCATACCGTATTTGGTAACATCTTTTAGGCTCCCTCCTTGTGCTCCGACTCCGGGTACTAATAAAAAATGATCGGGAATGGTCTTTCTAATTTCACTCAACCAATCTGCTCGAGTAGCACCAACGACATACATCATATTAGATGTATTACCCCATTTTGATGAGGTCTCCAAAACTTCTTGATACAAGGGTTTTCCCTTGGATTGAATCAACTGAAAGTCTTTCCCTCCCTCATTAGAAGTTAAGGCTAGAAGTATAACCCACTTATCCTTGTAGATGAAAAAAGGCTGAACGGAATCTTTTCCCATGTATGGAGCAACGGTAACAGAATCGAAATCCATATTTTCAAAGAATGCCTTTGCATACATGGACGAAGTATTTCCAATATCTCCTCTTTTAGCATCAGCAATAGTAAAAACATCCTTAGGGATATAATCCAGTGTCTTTTGCAAAGACTTCCACCCATCTATACCCAAAGATTCGTAAAATGCTAAATTAGGCTTGTATGCCACACAAAAATCCTGAGTGGCATCGATGATCTGTTTGTTGAACTCGAAAATAGGGTCTTCAAAATCTAATAAGTGTTTCGGGATACGATCCATATCAGTATCCAAACCGACACACAAAAAGGATTTTTTAACTTTTATTTGTGCTATGAGTTCTGATCTAGTCATTGCTTCCTTCTTTTAAACGCTCTGCGTTTTCTGCAACGGTTAGCTCTTGAATGATTTTATGAATATCTCCATTGACAATATCGTTTAAAGAATATAGCGTGAGACCTATGCGGTGATCCGTAACTCTACCCTGTGGATAATTGTAGGTACGTATTTTTGCAGAACGATCTCCGGTAGAAACCATAGTTTTTCGTTTCCCTGCAATTTCTTCATTTCGCTTTGCCAATTCAATCTCAAAAATACGAGATCTCAATACTTGTAGCGCTTTAGCGTGATTTTTAATCTGCGACTTCTGATCTTGACATTGTGCTACCACGCCCGAAGGAATGTGTGTTAAACGAACAGCTGAATAGGTTGTGTTTACAGACTGTCCTCCAGGACCTGAAGAACAATAAGTCTCTTTCTTTATGTCTTTCTCACTAATTTGGACGTCAAACTCCTCGGCTTCTGGTAAAACAACAACTGAGGCTGCGGAAGTATGAACTCTACCCTGAGTTTCGGTTTGAGGCACTCGTTGTACACGGTGTACCCCAGACTCATACTTCATGGTTCCATAGACATCATCACCACTTACATTCATTACTATTTCTTTGTATCCACCAGCTGTACCATGAGTTACATCAACCAATTCGGTACGCCACTTTTTACTTTCACAATATCGAGTATACATCCTGTATAGGTCACCGGCAAAAATACTGGCTTCATCACCTCCTGCTCCAGCACGAATTTCAACAACTGCATTTTTGGAGTCTTCAGGATCCTTTGGAATCAAAAGAACTTTTATAAGCTCCTCCATTTCAGACTTTTTAGGAATTGCTTCATCCAATTCCATACGAGCCATCTCTTTCATTTCGACCTCTTCTTCGGCCTCTAGAATTTCATTTGATTCATCAATGTTTTCACAGAGTGTTTTATAGGTATTGTAAGCTTCTATAATCGGATGTAAATCCTTGTACTCTTTATTCAATTGTATGTATCGCTTCATATCAGCAATCACTTCTGGTTCGATGATTTGTTGTGAAACATCATCAAACCGAAGTTTGATCATTGCTAATTTATCGAGTAATGCCATATTAATAAACGAATTCGCCGTAAGGGCTTTTAATAGTCAACTTCTTTCCTTGGTGTTTTTCAACACGTCCTATAATTTTTGCATCAATGCCAAATGTCTTGGAAATATTTACAATCTCTTCAGCATGCTCTTCATTCAAATAAATTTCCATACGATGCCCCATATTAAACACCTTATACATTTCTTTCCATTCGGTACCTGACTGCTCTTGTATGAGTTTAAATAAAGGCGGGATATCGAATAAATCATCTTTAATAACATGTACATCATCTACAAAGTGAAGAACCTTTGTTTGGGCTCCACCACTACAGTGAACCATCCCATGTATATGATTTCTATGGTGATCCAAAATCTTCTTAATCACAGGAGCATAGGTACGGGTTGGTGACAAAACCAATTTACCAGCATCTAAAGAAACACCCTCAACCGAATCTGTTAAACCAACACCACCGGAATATACAAGATCAGAAGGCACTGAAGCATCAAAACTTTCTGGATATTTAGATGCTAAAATATTATGAAACACATCGTGACGTGCAGAGGTCAATCCATTGGATCCCATTCCACCATTGTACGCATTTTCATAATTAGATTGACCGGCAGACTCTAAGGCGACAATTACCTCACCACCAACGATTTTATGATTGGAAATTACCTCAGAACGTTTCATACGTGCCGTAACTGTAGAATCAACAATGATGGTACGCACCAAATCTCCAACATCTGCAGTCTCACCTCCGGTTGAATAAATCTCTAAACCTTGTGAACGAAGGTCAGCTAATAAGGCTTCAGTTCCATTAATAATCTCAGAAATTACCTCGCCCGGAATCAAGTTTTTATTTCTTCCTATGGTCGATGATACTAGGATTTTATCCGTGGCACCAACACATAATAAATCATCAATATTCATGACCAATGCATCTTGAGCAATACCCTTCCAAACAGAAATATCTCCCGTCTCTTTCCAATACATGTAGGCTAAAGAAGATTTCGTACCTGCACCATCTGCATGCATAACGATACAATAATCTTCATCGTCTGTTAAACGATCTTCAACGATCTTACAAAATGCTTTCGGGAACAATCCTTTGTCCACATTTTTAATGGCATTGTGAACGTCTTCCTTAGATGCCGAAACGCCACGCATCATGTATCTATCTTGTTTACTCACAGGTGAAATCCGGTTGGTTAATTTGTGCAAATATACTTAAATAAAAAAGCATCTCACATGACTGTGAGACGCTTTTCGTTGTGGATAAAATCATTTAGTACTCTCCGTACATATCGGCATCTGCTGGATCAGATTCAACTTCTCTGAAGTCTGTTCTTCTATTCATCTGATGTGCTGTATCTCTCTTTCTTTTTGAACGGATACCCTCAATAAATTCTTGTGTAAACACATCGCCTTTTTTAAATCCATTTCTATCTTCTGACAGAACAAGTGGCTCTGACTCCCCCATACCAAGGGCCTCTAATCTGGAGGCGTCTATACCTTTCTCTATCAGGTATCCTACACAAGCATCAGCTCTTTTTTGAGAAAGTTCTTGATTAAATTCGTTGCTACTCCTGAAATCTGTATGAGATCTAAGCTGAATTCTCAACTCCGGATTGGTTTCTAGAACATCGACCAGATTATCTAAATCCTTTTCTGCTACATTACGAAGTTCCCAACTACCCAGGTCATACTCAATACGAGGAAGTACTACAGGTAATCGAAACACCTTCATGGAAAGATCTACAGAAATCGTGTATAAAAACCCTTCATCAGTTACCTCAAAGTCATTGATCGTCAAGTTTTGAGTAGTCACGGTGTCATATGCAGTGACGTAAGTATCCTTGGTATAAGTAACATCATATTCAACACCTTGTTTAATAATTTGATTCCCAAAACTAAAGAGACCGTTTTTGTTAGTTACCGCATCAAATGACGAACCATCAGAGCCTTCAATATGAACATTAACTCCTTGTAATGGATCTGTTGTTTCTTCATCAAGAAGAAGACCTTCCATGATGAACTTTAAGTCTGAAAGCTTTGCTTCATATATATCGTCACCACCACGACCACCTTTACGATTGGAAGTAAAGAATCCGTTTATAGCATCTTGTCCAGAAAATACTATACCAAAATCATCAAAAGAAGAATTGATGGGGTATTTCATATTCTTCACTTTTCCGAATTGGCCGCTAGGTCTTTTTGTTGCTCTAAAAATATCAAAGCCGCCCATACCAACATGTCCTTTTGACGCAAAGAAAAGTGTTCCATCAGCATGAAGATACGGAGCAATTTCTTTTCCAGCAGTATTTACTTCGGGACCTAAGTTTACAGGATCACTCCAAACATCTTGTCTCTTGTTGTATTCAGACATCCAAATATCAAAATCACCCTGTCCACCAGGCATGTCTGAAACAAAGTAAAGTGTTGTTTCATCGGCTGATAAATTAGGGTAAATAACCATGTAATTTGAATCTACAGGAAGGTTTAGCTCAATAGGTTGCTCCCAAGCGCCCCCCTTCTTTATGGCAGAGTATACACGTGGAATGTGGTACTCTTTCCTTTCCATTATTGCTCGATTGAAATAGATTAGGTTACCACGTTCATTCAAACTAACAGCACCTTCATCGAACTTCGTATTTATATAATCTTCTGCTCCAGAATTATCGGCAAGAGAAACAGGCTCTTTCCATTTTGGTTTTGATTTCTTTCCTTTACCACGTTTACTTTTATTCTTCTCTAAGTCTGCAACCCATACATCGGTAAAATATTGTCCGGTTTGAGCACTAATTTTTCTTCCAGTCACTCCTTTTCGTGCTGTTGTGAATAAAAGCTGTGTGAAATCTTTATTACCAAAGGCAGGCATGCGATCATCAAACTTAGAGTTGATTACTTTCATGTTAGACACAGCATACCTAGAAGGGTTGTTAACCCAGTCAATAGCCAACTCACAAGCTACAATAGCCTCCTGACCTCTGAGGTCTTCTGGAACTTTCTCCATGTACAACTGAAAGGATTCAACAGCATCTTGATACTTACCAATATTACGCTGCATCATACCCAAGTAATAAATTGCTATGGGGTCATCATAACGCATTTTGATGGTACGCTTGTAATAACTTTCAGCTTGTCTATAATTACCTATTTTTCGAGCACATTCAGCCAAACGAAAACTCATGTCTATTTTTTGAGTACGATCGTTAGATTTTGAGTAGGCTCTTTTATAATGCTTCATCGCCTTGTGGAACTCATATTGTTCAAAAGCGGCATCAGCCTTTTTAAGCTGCTTACCTTGCCCAAAAGAATTCATGGAAATCGCTACACATGCGACAAATAAAAATGCTATGTTCTTGGTATATTTCATCGAATCAAATTCATGACTAATTATTAATTGCCTTGCAATTTTCATGCAAAGTTGTGCTAAAATAAGGAAAAATTAGGCAAATAAAAAAAGCATTGAGGCTAAGTATGTATGATTGTGAAATTCGAAAATTCTTATATAAAAAAAAAAGCACCCTCACAGGTGCTTTTTTATGATTTAAGAAAGAAGTGAAATTAAATTTTCGCTCCTTTAACTGTTTTCACAATTCTTCCAGCAATCTTATAAGGATCACCGTTTGATGCAGGTCTTCTGTCTTCCAACCAACCTTTCCATCCTTGTTCTACTGTAATGATAGGGATACGAATGGAAGCTCCTCGGTCAGAAACTCCATAGCTGAAGTCATTGATAGAAGCCGTTTCGTGCAAGCCTGTTAAACGTTGATCATTGTCAACGCCATAAACATCAATATGCTCTTTTATTAGAGGTCTAAATGCTTCACATACTTTCTCATATACTTCTTTAGAACCACAAGTTCTCAACAATGTATTAGAAAAGTTTGCATGCATTCCGGAACCGTTCCAATCACCTTTGATAGGTTTTGGGTGGTATTCAATATAGTATCCGTACTTCTCAGTAAGACGATCTAGCAAATAACGAGCAATCCAAATTTCATCACCTGCTTTCTTAGCACCCTTTGCAAACAATTGGAATTCCCATTGTCCTGAAGCTACCTCCTGGTTGATACCCTCAAAGTTTAACCCAGCATTGATACATAAATCAGCATGTTCTTCAACGAAATCTCTACCGTGAGTATTTTTACCACCTACAGAACAGTAATACATTCCTTGAGGGCCAGGATATCCACCTACAGGAAAACCTAAAGGCAGTTGCGTGTCAACATCCATAATGAAATACTCTTGCTCAAAACCGAACCAAAAGTCATTATCACCGTCATCTATACCAGCTCGTGCATTAGATACATGCGAGGATCCATCAGCATTTAAAACTTCTGTCATGACCAAGAATGCATTGATTCTTTCAGGATCTGGATAAATTGCAACGGGCTTCAACAAACAGTCGGATGAACCACCCTCTGCCTGCTTCGTAGAGCTTCCATCAAAAGACCACATTGGGCAATCTTCTAATTTACCCCCAAAGTCCTCAACAACTTTTGTTTTACTTCTCATGTTCTGAGTTGGAGTGTATCCATCTAGCCAGATGTATTCCAATTTTGTTTTCATAAGGTATAAGATAAAGGTTAAACTAATTTTTTAAAAGATCCGACAAATATAAACCCAATTATCAATCATGTGATAATAAATAGTCATTTTTTACCTTAAACAATCATATTTATCCGAAATCATTAAATTTTGCGTTAAAAAACATTAAAAACATTAAAAAAGCAAGAAAATATAGACCAGATACAAGACAAATAACACAAAGCCTTCGATACGACCTATACGTTTCTGAGAGAATAAAAACATCAATGGAAACAACAGCAAGACAAGACCTAGCATCCACCAAACATCATTTGTAAGAATCCCCATATCAACAACCGTTACCGGATAAATCATGGAGGTAAAGCCCATTACTGCAAGTATGTTAAATAGATTTGAACCAATTAAATTCCCAACAGACAACCCTTTCTCTTTTTTAAACGCTGCAATCATCGAAGCAGCCAACTCAGGAACAGAGGTGCCAAAAGCGACAACGGATACAGAAATAACTCTTTCGCTAACACCCACTAAACGTGCTATTCCTGTAGCTCCTCCAACCAACCACTGGGTGCCAAAATACAAACTCAATGCTCCTACACTCAGCAAAAACATCAATTTGGGCAAAGATACAAACTCAGAAGAGGACTCCTCGTATACTTGAACTTCTTTACGAGACTTTGAAATTAAGTAGGTTATGAATACTATTAACAAAAATACAAAGCAAAAACCCTCCCAAAAATCCAAACCCGAATTGGTGTAAAGGAAAACTACGAAAAGTATGGATGCTAAAAGCATTACAGGGACATCAAAACGATACAAACGTTTTTCAAAGGTCAAAGGAAACATGAAAGTTGTAAGTCCCAAAACCAAAGATATGTTAGCAATATTTGAGCCGATAACGTTACCCAAAGCAATATCAGGATGACCATTTAAAGCAGCATAAACACTAACAATCAACTCAGGAGCCGAAGTTGCAAAGGACACTACAGTCAAGCCAATGACAACCATAGAAACATTCATCCGAATGGCCAAAGCTATCGCACCTTTAACAAGAAACTCTCCTCCAACAATGAGCGCAATCAGACCAATAATTAAATAGAAAATATCCACGGGCTAGTTGTCTAATGTTTTCTTAACTCCTCTTTTCACAGATTGAGTCAGATCTTCCAATTCATCCATTTCTTTCTTAATATCAGAAGCCATAGAACTCACATCATTAGAACTTGCATGAATCTCTTGCTTAATACCCTCACTTGCGTCTTTTATTTTTCGAATTCCTTTTCCAACATTTCGAGCAATACCCGGAATTTTGTCAGGACCAAATAACAACAGAAATACAAAGGCGATGAGGATGAACTCCCCCGTACCCAAAAAATTTAAAAACAAAATTGCCTTTTCCATAGTGCAAAATTAAAAAAGTCCTGCGAATGCAGGACTTTTTATTTCATCTTATGTATTTCCGATTATTCTTCGGAATCATTTTTCAAAGTATCAACCATAATTGGTGTAGCAATAAATAGGGATGAATATGTCCCAACAGCAACACCAACCATCAATGCAAACATAAAGCCTCGTATTACCTCACCTCCAAACAAGAAAATGACTAGTAAAACAAAGAACGTCGTTAATGAAGTATTTATCGTACGACTAAGTGTGCTATTTAAAGCGGCATTAACGACCTCTTCACGAGATCCTGACTTAGAGCCGAAATACTCACGAATTCTATCAAACACAACAACTGTATCATTCAGTGAATAACCGATAACCGTTAATATTGCAGCAATAAATGCTTGATCAATTTCCAATGAGAATGGCAATTTCCCGTACAATAAAGAGAATACAGATAACACGATCAATACATCATGGAATACTGCAGCAACAGCTCCAAGCGAGTAAGACACTTTTCGGAACCTAATAAGGATGTACATAAATATCACAACCAATGAGAATAAGACAGCCCAAACAGCAGATTGTTTGATATCATCTGCGATGGTCGGACCAACAAGTTGTGAACTCATAACCTCATAATTTAAGTCAAGCGTAGCTAAACCTTCATTTAATTTCACATCTACAACTTCATCCGTTCCTTTTTCATCAATCAAGTATTTGGTTGTGATTTTCACTTGGTTCCCTTTCCCAAAGGTCTTGACTTCTGGAGCTGTTTCAAAAGGTGTTGCTAAAGATGAACGTACATCTTGAGTTACAACATCCTGATCAAAACGAACTACATAAGTTCGACCTCCTTTAAAATCAACACCTTGGTTTAATCCTCTTGTCGCTAAAGAGTAAACCCCAAGCACAACCAATAATGTCGATACTAAATAGGCTCTTTTTCGCTTCGCTAAAAAGGAAATAGACGTATTTGCAAACCAACCTTTAGTCAGTGATGAAGCAAAATTAATAGGCTTCTTAGATTCCATTTTAGATTCAAAAACCAATCGAGTCAAGAAAATCGCAGCAAACAAAGAAGTAATAATACCAATGATTAAAGTCGTAGCAAAACCTTTGATTGGACCTGTTCCGAATGTGTAAAGAATAACACCTGTCAACAAAGTGGTCACATTCGCATCAATAATGGCCGCATAAGCATTCTTATAACCATCCGAGATCGCTAAACTTAAACCTTTACCCATTCTTAATTCTTCGCGAATTCGCTCATAAATAAGCACGTTAGCATCTACAGCCATACCTATCGTTAAAACGATACCTGCAATTCCAGGTAGTGAAAGTACCGCTCCAAGAGATGCAAGTACCCCGAATATAAATAAAATATTGAGTATTAAAGCAAAATTGGCTGCCAAACCAGCTGTTTGGTAGTAAAAGATCATGTACAACAAGACAATGACTAAAGCAATTGCAAAAGATTTTAAACCAGAATCAATTGCTTCAGCTCCTAATGATGGGCCAACAATTTCAGACTGGATAATCTTAGCTGGAGCAGGCAACTTACCTGCCTTTAAAATATTAGCTAAATCTTCAGCTTCCTCTACGGTGAAATTACCTGAGATACTGGAGCTTCCATTAGGAATTACATCATTTACTGTAGGGAATGAATACACATATCCATCGAGAACAATAGCGACTTGTCGTCCAATATTATTTTCTGTTAATTTTTTCCACTTCTTGGCTCCTTCAGCATTCATTCTCATGCTTACATTAACCAATCCTGTTGGATCAATCTGAGAATTTGCATCAACGATAACATCTCCTCCCAACTGAGCTTGATCATCTCTATTTGACTTGATGGCAACGTACTCTAATCCAAGATCTTCTCCACCTTCAATAAGAGGTTTTGCTGACCACAAGAATTTTGTATTCTTTACACTTGGAGACAATAACGAACGAATATCAGATCTTCTCATGATTTCGTTAACCTTAGCAGTGTCTTCTACTGAAACGACACCCAAACGAGCACCAAATGCATATTGAATGTTCATCAATTCGTAAAACGGGTTTGTGATTTCGCTTACAGAATCAAGCAGCAAAGAGTCTTCAGAAAAGAACGTTTCTTGTACTGATTTATTTTGATCCTCTTCGGCTTTCACAATCGTAGCAACATTAGATATAAATCCTTGTAGTTGCTGTACATCTGCCGTCTCCCAAAACTCTAACTGAGCTGTACTTTGTAACAAACGCTTTACTCTTTCGTGGTCTTTTACTCCAGGAAGCTCTACTAAAATACGACCCTCTTGTTCCAACTGCTGGATGTTTGGCTGAACCACCCCAAACTTATCAATACGAGCACGCAAAACAGAAAAAGCACGATCTATAGCACCTTTTAACTCCTCACGAACGACAGCAATAACGTCATCGTCTGAAGCATTTACATCAAACTTGTTGAGCATGTTTCGGTGACCAAAAATTCTAGGAGAGGAAAGAGAAACATTCGTTTCATTCGCTTCATTCACTTCGTTAAATGAAGAAACAAAATCATCTATGTAGTCATTTTGAGAGTCGCTTTGCTTGGCATTTGCTCTATCGATAGCCTCATTAAAAGTAGCGTCTTTTGAATTATTTGCCAGAATTCTCAAAATATCACCCACAGAAACTTCGAGAGTAACATTCATCCCACCTTTTAGATCAAGACCTAAATTCATTTCCTGCTCCTTACACTCTTTGAAGGTGTAACCAAAATACAATTCGTCATTCGCGACTGAATCGAGATAAGCTTGTTCTAACTTATAATCACCATTGGCATAGGTTTTAGCGTCATTCTCTACACTTTTAACCATCCAAGTAAATGCTAACTGGTAGACGCATATAAGTGCGAATACAACAGCTAAAAACTTAGTAAATCCTTTGTTGCGCATATCTATTTGTTTAGTAGTCCTTTATTTAAGGCTGACAAATATAAACTTTCAGTAAAATAATCACAATTTATTTGAAAGTATTATCCGTGGCCTGTAGGCATAATTCTTGTAAATTAGCTGCAATGTAGAATATACCTCATTATGCGTAAAATACTACTTCAATTACTTACTCTCTGTTTAACATTAAACAGCTTCTCTCAACAGAACTATTATCAGGCACAGGACTTAATCGTTACAAAAAACAATACGACTTTGCTCAACCCATGGGCGGGAGGTGTTAACGTACCGCAACTCTCTCCTATTGATTTAAACAATGACGGCATTCAGGATTTGGTGATTTTTGATAAAAATGGCAACCAAATTAATTGCTATATTAATAAAGGGAAACCTGGAGTCGTTGACTATCATTACGACCCAAGTTACAACGACAAATTTCCAGACATAAAAGACTGGCTCTTGTTACGCGACTACAACTGTGATGGTAAAAATGACATCTTTACCTCTCAAAATGGAAGTATTAAAGTCTATAAAAACACAAGCACCTTAGACGACCTTAAATTTGAATTATTTAAGACCATACTCACCGATAGAGGCTCAGGAAACACAAATTTATACATCAGCTCCGTTGACCTCCCTCACATTGGTGACATTGACTACGACGGAGACCTTGACATATTGACCTTTAGCATTATTGGTGACCATGTTGAATGGCATAAAAACTATTCTATGGAACGTTTTGGCTCTTGTGACAGTCTTGATTATCAGTTGGAAAATCCATGTTGGGGAAATTTTAGTGAAAATTTCTCAAACAATTCCGTAAAACTTAACGACTGTAATACATTAAGAACAAGAGCCATCGAAAGATCTGGAAGACATGCAGGCTCAAGCATTACAGCATTAGATCTTACAGGCAACTCTTTTTTTGACTTACTTATTGGTGATGTTACCTTTAGTAATATCGTCATGCTCGAAAATCGTAGCTCTTCCGATGACGCCGAAATGATTAACCAGGAAGTAACTTTCCCAAAGGACTCCGAAAGCATCAATCTTTCAAAATTCCCTGCCATCTATCATTTTGACATTGACAATGATGATGTAAAAGATTTGGTTGTGAGTCCAAACAGCAGTGCGGGGTCTAAAAATTTTGAAAATATTTGGTTTTATAAAAACAATTCGAATACCGACATCAGCAATTTCAGTTTGTCTCAAAAAGATGTGTTGATTGACCAAATGATTGACGTTGGATCAGCTGCACATCCAGTATTCTTTGATTACAACAATGATGGTTTGATGGACTTGATTGTAGCTAATGAAGGTTACACCAGCAGAACTCTTTTAAATTCACAACTCGCACTTTACAAAAACATTGGAGAGCTATCTGATCCAATATTCGAATGGGTTACCGATGATTATGCAGGGCTTGGATCCATTAATTTTAAACAAAATCTTATACCCACTTTCGGAGATATCGATAATGACGGTGATGAAGATATGTTAATCGGAGATTCAGACGGACGTATTCATTTTTTAAAAAATACTACCGATGAACAAGATGCGATTTTTTCAATTCATACCATTGAGTACTTCGATATCGATGTAGGGAGTCATGCCAGTCCTTTTCTCATCGACATCGATAGGGATGATGACTTAGATTTAATTATTGGGTCGCGCCAGGGTAACATTTTTCATTACGAAAACCAAGGAACCCCCATGGAAGCTAACTTCAAACTGACAAATGAACAGTTTGGTAACATCAACTTAACAGACAGTATCTTTGGGACAGCATACTCCTCACCTTTGGTTATAGATGAAGCAAATGGGTTTGAGCTTTTTGTAGGAACAGAGAAAGGCACTGTTCATCATTTCACGAATATTGACAACAACCTCCAAGGAACCTTTAGTGAAGGATTTGACTCACTAATTCTTTTGGGACAAGGCACAAGAACATCACCCGCAATTTATGACCTGAATGATGATGGGAGAAATGACATATTGCTCGGGGTATACACAGGAGGCATCCACTTACTTTGGGGCAACTCGCCAGAAGTTCTTTCGCATGAACTCATTAACGAACCCATGAACATCTATCCAAACCCCTCGCAGGGAGAAATCTACATAAATACAACTGAACCGATTGCCATGATTGAGGTTTACAACCTCGAAGGAATCCTCTGTTCGGTCTTCATGGGGGAAAAAAATCTTGATGTTTCGAATTTAAAAAAAGGAATGTATATTTTGAAAATAGAAACAGAGACAGGGAAAATATCACAAACTAAAGCTTGCATCTATTAAATCATGAGCGAATCCACTTTATTTTATGACGGTTTGTGTGTGTTGTGCAACAGATCCATTTCTTTCATCATCAATCGTGACAAACACAAAAGATTTAAAATTGCACATCAATCTTCAAGTCAAGCTGCCAAATACGAGTCCATCGTTTTGGTTACCAAAGGAAAAACATACACTCACTCAACGGCAGTCATCAAAAGCTTGATACTTCTGGGAGGAATTTACAAGGCTACAGCAATCCTTCTTATCATTCCAAAAATATTTAGAGACCCTATCTATAAAATCATTGCTAAAAATCGTTACCGATGGTTTGGAAAATATCAAAGTTGCCCAACGATGCCTGAAGCATGGAAAGAAAGAATTATTAATCCAAACAAAAAACCTTGAGAAATTCTCAAGGTTTTTTTGTTTGATGTGGATTGTCTTTTCGAAAATTAAAACAAATCAAGACCGCTTAGTAAAACATTTGTTGCACTAACTCCCTTTGCAGACTCAGCTAACAGAGCTTTTTCATCCTCATTTAAGTCAATCTCAACTATTTTCTCGATACCATCTTTCCCTAAAATCACAGGTACACCAATGGTTAAATCGCTCAAACCGTATTCACCATCTAATAAAGCTGAACAAGGAAACATCTTCTTTTGATCACAAGCAATGGCTTGAACCAATGCAGAGACTGCTGCACCCGGGGCGTACCAAGCTGAAGTACCTAGCATGCCTGTTAGAGTAGCACCACCAACTTTAGTATCAGCAGCTACTTGAGCCAATCGGTCTTTATCAAGAAACTCAGAAGTTCTAACACTATTTCTAGTAGCCAATCGAGTCAAAGGAACCATTCCTTTATCACTGTGACCACCAATCACCATACCATCAACATCAGAAGAGGGACAGTCCATGGCTTCGCTCAAACGATATTTAAAACGAGCACTATCTAAAGCGCCACCCATACCGATAATTCTATTTTTTGGAAGACCCGTAACTTTATGAGCCAAGTAAGTCATGGCATCCATTGGATTACTCACAATGATCAAAATTACATCAGGAGAATGCTTGATGAGGCTTTCAGAAACCATTTTCACTATACCAGCATTAATACCGATGAGCTCCTCTCGAGTCATGCCAGGCTTTCTTGGTATTCCACTTGTAATAACAGCTACATCACTCCCAGCAGTCTTTGAGTAATCGTTTGTACTTCCTACAATTTTTGTGTCGAAACCATTTAATGATGCTGTCTGCATCAAATCCATAGCCTTACCTTCTGCGTAATTTTCTTTGATATCAATCAATACAACTTCCGATGCAAAATCTTTTATTGCAATGTACTCCGCACAACTAGCACCAACTGCTCCTGCGCCAACAACTGTAACCTTCATATAACTTTTTTTAATGTGAATTGCGTTTTAAACAAACGAATGCAAATTTAGGTTTTATTATCCCCGTGGAAAAAAATATAAAAGTATATTTGATAAAATTTAACTGGCAATTCATTGTTGCTGGTGCTATTATTGATTGCATTTACAACACAACTACGCACAAGTCGAATGAAAAATACTTTATTTACATTCCTAGTTCTGCTAACTACCTCCGTGTCATATGCTCAGAACTGCAACAATCTTAATTTACGAATTGATGCACAATCTCACACATCTGAAACAGACTCTGAGACGGACATGACCTTCTATAATATCTGTTTAGGAAAAACACTAATCCTTGAAGCCAAATCAAGAAACAACAATGCAAATTACACCTGGCTGATAGACGACCAAGAAAAATACAACACACAGAGCTTCACCCATACATTTGAAAAGTCTGGAGGATACACCATTTCATTAGTTGAATCCAACACTCAATGTAAAACAGAAAATATTTACATCAGAGTAGGTTTTGAACCAACGATTCAAATCACACCAGAAACCGTTAGTGCTTGTCCAGGTGTCGATGTTAGTATTGGGTTTGACAACTCAAACGATATTTTAATTGCACAAAGCACTGTATTTGATACCAAGTGGACATCCCCTGAATGTGAGGATGATTTTTCAGACCCCACATACCTCAAAGATATTGAAGGAGGCTTCGATGTATCGTACGAAACGAGTATTGAAATAAGCTGCTTTGAGGAGGGGCAAAAAATCAATAGTATCTATGACATTAATGAAATAAAACTGAATATAGAGCACTCCTTCACGGGAGATTTAGACATCTTGCTAATGGCTCCTAACGGTGCGGTAATCGTACTATTTGAAGCTGCAGGTGATAATGTGTGGTTCGGTGAGGCAACGGATAATGATGCCACTCAATTAAATCAAGGGCGAGGATTCGATTATGGATGGTCTATGAATCCATCTTACAATGGAACTATGACTCAGGGCTTGTTGAATAATTTACAACTATCAGAAGATTTATCTGCAAATATACTGATCTCTGACACCTACCTTCCAATTCAGAATTTTGAAAACTTAAAAGGTTCCCCACTAAATGGAACCTGGACTATGATTATAACTGATACACGAGAAGAAGACAACGGTTGGGTTTTCTCTTGGGGAATCAAAATGAAAGAAGAACTTTTACCTGATACATGGTCTGTTGAAAACTCAATAGTTAGTAGTAGCTTCAAAAATAATCCAACAATCATAACGAATACAAATGAGTCTATAAAAATTCAACCCGAAACAGGAAACAATAAATACACCTACCAAGTGACGGATAACTTCGGCTGTACACACACAAAAGACTTAAACGTTTTAGCTGCTGAAATTAAAGCAAATTTTGAAGCTACAAATGACCAAGTGAAAAGCCTCAATGCCGATGTAGACTTCAACAACCTATCAACACCCAACACAAGTGAAATCGATTATTATTGGGATTTTGGAAACGGAGACTATTCATTCCAAAAAAACCCTCAATACAACTTCTATACCGTTGGTTCACGCGAAGTAAAACTTACCATTACCGACGGTGCCGGTTGTAAAGACACCTACAGCCGGAAAATCACCACAGAAGAAGATTATAAGATCTGGGTTCCTACCGCCTTCTCACCCAATGGCGATGGCATTAATGATTACTTCAAACTCATTCTAGAAAATATTATCGAGAACAATTACAGCCTTTTCATTTATGACTCCTGGGGCAAACTTGTATTTGATACGCACGACATCAATGAAGCATGGGATGGCACACACAAAGACAATGGAATTAAGGCTGCTGGCGGAAGCTACACCTTCATCAGCCGATTTACTACCGGCCAAAATCAAACTGAAGAAAAAGTTGGATCGTTTTTCTTACTGGAATAAATTATTTAAAAAGTGAATTGTAGGCTGAGCTCCATCCATCAAGGCATCAGAAACGTAGGTAACAGTTCCCTTATCACTCAAGTATATTTCATAAACACTTACCAATTCACAACACACTCAATAACAGAAAATCAATCAAGACAATGGCTCGTTTTGAGTCTGGAAACAAATGATTAAATCATTTACCACCCTATGCAAAGCAGCAAATTTATCATGATTTGCTGTTACTAAATTCTTTTTTATTGGTGTTAGCGATTCTCAATTCATAGAATTCTCCGATTTTTAATTGCCCATCGACAATGACATAAAAGCATTGCACCAAAATTTTCAACAGAATTGTGAATCTGAAAATGATGCTCAAGTGTTTGTGGATTTTTTTCAATCATTACATACTGGTATCATAATTGATTGTATTTAGTATATAATCAAGCTTAACCAAAATGAAGAAAATCTTATTTACATTTTCATCACTACTAGTTCTCACCCACACATTCGCCCAGGAATGTGAAAATCTAAATCTAAGAATCGAAGCCGTATCTCACATTACAAAAATAGATTCTGAAACAGAAACGATCTTCTACAACATTTGTTTTGGAGACACACTTGTTCTTCAAGCCCAATCAAACGACAACAATGCCTCATACAGCTGGTTGATAGACGATATTCAAATTGATTCCAATTCGAGAAAAATTACCAAGACATTTGACAAGTCTGGAGGTTATACGATTTCTTTGATTGAATCCAACACGCAGTGTAAAGCAATTGATGCCTATGTTGCTGTAGGGTTTGAACCAACCATTCAAATCATGCCTGAAACAGCAGCTGCATGTCCAGATGTTGAAATAAGTATTGGATCCGACAACTCCAACGATATTTTAATTGAACAAAATACAGAATTGAATATGAAATGGGAAAGTCCAGTCTGTGAGGATGAATTCTCAGAACCCAAATACCTTCCTGATGTTCCTGATCGTGACACTGCATCCTATGAAACATCCATTCAAATTGATTGCTACGGTGAAAATGAAAAAATCAATAGCATTTATGATATTATTGAAGTGCAAATAAACATAGAACATTCTTACACGGGAGATTTAGACATTTTACTCACAGCTCCTGATGGATCAACTGTTATTCTATTTGAAAATGGAACTGAATGGAATCAATGTTGGTTCGGTGAAGCTACAGATGATGACGCAACGATGGGAAATAAGGGAGAGGGATTCGATTATGGATGGTCTATGAACCCTTCATACAATGGAACCATGTACCATGGTATTTATTACAATCGCAATACGATGATCTCAAGAAATGGGATCAATAGCGTGTTAAAACCTGATACTTACCTCCCTATTGAAAGTTTTGACAAGCTTATTGGCTCTCCAATTAACGGAACTTGGAAACTTACTATAATTGATACTCGAGAACTAGATAATGGTTGGGTGTTTTCTTGGGGAATTAAAATGAAAGACGAACTTATGCCACCACAATGGTCGTTCGAAAACTTTGTGGTCAGTGAAGGTTATAAAGACAACCCTTCTATAATTACAAACAATACTGGTTCGATAAAAATTAAACCTAAAGCTGGAGCTAATATATACACCTACGAAGTGACAGATAACTTCGGGTGCATTCACACCCATGACTTAACTGTTTTAGCTCCTGAAATTAAAGCTGATTTTGAGGTAACAAGTGATCAAGTAAAACACCTTAACGCCCTCATAGATTTCAAAAATCTATCGATACCAAACGCAGATGAAATCGACTATTACTGGGACTTTGGAAATGGAGACTATTCACACCAACAAAACCCTCAATACAATTTCCACAACATTGGTTCACGTACAGTAAAACTTACCGTTACCAACAAGGCGGGTTGCGTAAATACCTATTCTAAAAAAATTACCACTGAAGAAGATTATATGGTCTGGGTTCCTAGCGCTTTCTCACCCAATGGAGATGGTGTTAATGACCAATTCAAACTCATTCTGGAAAATGTTATGGATAACGATTACAGACTCTTTATTTATGACTACTGGGGCAAACTTGTCTTTGAAACAAATGACATCAATTTAGGTTGGGATGGTAGACGAAAAGACAATGGAATTAGAGCTGCAAGTGGAAGCTACAGTTATCTCAGCCAATTTACTATTGGGCAAAACAGCCCTGAAGAAAAGGTTGGAACGTTTTTCCTGCTGGAATAAATTATTTTCAAGTAATTTGGGGGGGATAAATTCTAAACTTTTTAGACACTAAAAATGTGCGTTTGGTATGGATACCTATCTTCACAAAAAGAACATAAAAACGTTCCTGACCTTAATTTCGATAGTTTTCTCTGGCACTAAAGGGTATACGCAGAACATATGCCAGAGCATCACACCTCTTATAATAAATAGCTCAGTCAACGAAACTGTTATAGTTGATCCGGAGACAAATGAGGGAATTATTTATTACGACCTTTGCCAGGGAGAAACTTTAGCGCTGAATGCAAGCGCTGAATTCCCTGAGAATAACTCCAGTTATCCCCAAACCATAGAAAATACACGTTTTTACTGGTCTATCAACGATGCTGAAAAAAGTATTTCACCAAGCTTTTCACATGAATTCAATAACTCGGGAGGCTACGTAATTTCCCTTTATGCCATCGACTCTAGAGACTGTCCTTCAGACACACACCTTGAAGTATTTGTTCGTGTTAGCATGCCCGCTAAAATAAACCCCATCATATCTCCAGCCGTTGTTTGTCCTGACATTTCCTACACCATAGGCTACGATGATGAATCAGACATCTCTCTATCAACAAAAATTGAGGTAGAATCATGGGAATCCCCTCCGTGCGAAGATGAATTTGCCAAACCGTTATACCTACCCGATGGAAATGGTGTTTTATACAGTACCAACATTCAAATAGCATGCTTTGATGATGAGCAATTACTCCTGAATGTCGATGACATCCTAAGTGTCGACCTCAATATAGAGCACTCTTATGCAGGCGATTTAGACATACTCCTTACCGCGCCAAACGGAGTACAAGTCATTCTTTTTGAAAAAACAGGCAGCTCAATCTGGCTTGGAGAAGCTACTGATGACGACGACACGCCGACCAACCCCGGTGTTGGTTATAATTATGGCTGGTCAATGAACCCAACATACAACGGGTTGATGTCAGATGGTTTCGAAAATAATACGGTGACATTTTTGAATAGTGATGCAGAAGCTTTAAAACCTGACACCTATCTCCCTGTAGATGACTTCAAAGATTTAATTGGAACCCCACTTAATGGAATTTGGACCCTCTCTATTAAAGATAATCTAAAACGAGACAATGGCTGGATTTTTTCATGGGGCATCAACATTAACAAGGAACTCGCTCCTCCATCATGGAGTTTTCAAAATCTGATTGTTGATGAATACTTCACTCCGAATTCGAATCTTACCGAAAGTCCAAATCAATCTACGTTCATGATGCCCCAAGAAGGGATTCAAAATTTCGCCTATGAGGTCGTCGACAATTTTGGATGTATCTATCGAGAAGACCTAAACATTACAGCTAAGAGTATTGAAGTTCAAACGGTATCTACCGATGAATATTGTGGCGATAACAATGGGGCATTGAACTTACAAATAAATGGGGGAACACCCGATTATAACATCTTATGGGAGTCTGGAAGTACAAGTGCCAACCTATCATATTTATCTGAAGGGATTTACCAATACACAATAACAGATGCTTTAGGTTGCTCGAAAACAGGAGCTGCTCGTGTACTGAATAATGAAATGGGGCTGCGTTTTAATACCGAAACAAAAAAAGACCATTGCCAACAAGGTCTCGGAGAAATATCAATAACTCCAACGAATGGAACAAAGCCATACTTTTATGAATGGAATCATTCAAATGAAAATCAGAATCAATTAAAAAATTTAAGTAAAGGATTATACAGCGTTCAAATAACCGACGATGAGGGATGCATGGGGCATCTAGAAATAGACGTAATTGACTCAGAAGATCCTAAAGTAAACTTCCTTCCAGACAATGATACAGTTGCCTACCAAAAGGGTGAAGTCATTTTTTTAAATCAATCAACAGTGGACGATGAAGCTTCGATAATTTCAGCCAAATGGTATGTTGATGGGAGATTATTCTCTGAAGATTTCCAAACTCAATTCAACTTCATTGAAATGGGCATCTACACTGTATCTCTATCAATTACAGATGATTATGACTGCTCCAATAGCCACTCAAAAGAAATCGTTGTTACTGAAAACTATTTCTTTTGGCCACCAACCGCTTTCTCTCCAAACGCAGACCATATTAACGATACATTTAGGCCCATTGTAGATAGAGTCAATGAAAGTAGTTTTCAACTATATATTTACGATATTTGGGGGGAATTATTATTCCAATCAAACCGCATTGATCAGGGATGGAATGGAAAACGACTGAATAGTAATGAGGTTTCCCAAACAGGCACCTATTACTACAAAATACAATTCCAATCCCTACTTAATGATTGGCACGAAAAAACAGGATCATTTGTTTTACTAAAATAAAAAGTAAATGAAAAAAAATACGACAATCATATTCATACTAATCACAGTATTCTTCGCAAATAAGATGAGCGCTCAAAATTGTGACAGTGTCTATATATTTCCCACCATAGAGGTTACTTCTGACATAACACCGACAATAGATACGGTTTCAATCATTGATATTAATTACTATGACATCTGTTTGGGAG
>DLQO01000050.1:0-174 GCA_002478765.1 Flavobacteriales bacterium UBA7430 | reverse complement strand
TTTTACTGAAAAAGGGATTCATCAGATAAACTTAAGCATCACTGATAGTAATAATTGTAGCAACAAAAGTTTTGAAAAAGTATACGTTAGGGTCTCTCATACAGAACCGGAAAACATTTTTATTAGCCCTGATGTAGTTTGTATAGATACTGACAGTGAGCTCGAAGCAAATAC
>DLQO01000056.1 GCA_002478765.1 Flavobacteriales bacterium UBA7430 | reverse complement strand
TTATTTTTTTTCAAGGTTTATGATTCTTTGGGGCAAAATTCTGTGGGTTTTGAATTACAAAGAACCTTTGAGAGTGTTGATATGAAAAACCATGAGGACTTTGTCCTGGGCAATTCAATGTTTTTACTGACTCACGACCATACCCAATACACGTATTCATATGGCTTGGAAATACAAGAAGCTCTTCTCGGACAGTTCGGTGGTTTGTATGTTTTTGGACTAACGACGGAATTTGATTACGATTTAAGTATACTGCCCATAGCCTTGAATGTAAATACTTTTATAGGAGGAGGAGGAGGCGCTGGTGCTCCTGATGGTTCTGGCTTAGCTTACAGGTATGGATGTGGAATAAAATTCATTCTAAACCCAAACATCAACTTTTTGCTGCGGTATTCGAATTATAATTTCCCTACCGGTTCCATAGGTGGCAAGCAGATTCAATGGGGACTTTCATATAAAGTTTCTCCTTCAACCAAGCAATACCCTCTTGATGTATTAATGGCAAAGCAGTCAGCTTCTATTCAAAACACCTTTATGCTACTAGATGCAAACGACGCGGCTTCAATACGCTCTCGTTATCATGCTAAACTTGTAGGTGTTGAATATGCGGCTCATTACAACAAACGCTTTGCAGGTCTAATTCGCTTACAAGGGGCAATTTCCAGAAAGATTGACGGTTTTATGGCCTATTACACAGGATTTTCAATGAAAATAATCAGTATAGATGCTGTTACTTGGAATGCTAAAACCCTAATTGGGAGCTGTGGGGGTGGAGGCATGAATACTTCCGGTGGGCTCGCTTATATTTTGGAGACGGGAGTAGATTTTAAGTTTCCCAGAAAAGCTGTGAGTATTTCAAGAGGTTTTAACACATCTCACGCTGGTTCATTTGCCGCAAATTATATAAACATTGGACTTAAGTATGATTTCGAAAGTTCTTTTTTAATAGGAGCAAAAGGTCAATTTTGTAGGCCACTAGACGAACTAAGGTCTAGATTCTTGGGTTTGAGGACGGGTCTTAACCTTCATAAAGCTCCAAATGCTACTGATAAAAATGGACTACTTTACACTGACATGACACTGATGTATTTTGGATTGTCTTACCCTATCGGATCTCATTTTGAATTGCTTGGAGAAACGCGATGGGCTATGGGGGGAGATTATGGTGCTTATGCGGAAGGAGTTTTTGGAATATCAAGTATCATATTCGATGATAAGAAATTTAAGATTAAGATACCTATTCACACCGTCATAGCAGGAGGTGGAGGCATTGATGTCGGTAAGGGAGTTGGAATACAGCTTAATCTATCACTAAATTATATGCTATCCGAAAACACACAATTAAGTTTTTCAGTCGGTAGGTTGGACATGCTTGATGGAAATTATGACCCCGTAAGTGTTCATTTATCCATTCACCGGAATTTATTAATATATCATAACTGATGGTTTTTGGTCTGGTATTTGTAAATGTAATACTGAAATGTCTACAATACCAATCAGTTAGGTAAATTGTAACCAATGATTTCACACACCTACTCCTCTAATTAGTCCAGTTTTAGAAATAGAATTACCTTGAAATAAATATATATTATATAATAATTACTCGATATGTTAGTGAGTTGGTTTTCTAATAGGGTGCTTAAAAGGTTGGAAAACCTTCACGTTCAAAGATCTGATATAGACTTGAAAGGTGCAAGACGACTTGCTGTTTTGTTCGAAGCTACTGATCCCGCCTCTATTCGCCTTGTGAAATCACTTGTAAGAATGTTTGTGCACGCTAAGTATGATGTTTATGCATTAGGTTTCGTAAATGAACCGAACAAATCCCTTGAACATCTTTCCACTTTAAATTTTGATTATTTTTCAAATGCGCAACTGAATTGGTATGGAAAACCAAAGGGGATGATCATTGATAATTATCTTGAAGAGAATTACGATGTACTTATTGATCTGAGTTTAAAATCACATTATCCGTTAACTTATTTGACATTGGCATCATCTGCAGTCTTTAAATTAGGAAGATTTAGAAAAGATATCTGTATATTTGACCACGAAATTAAGATGAGCGATTTTCAGAGTTTAGATTCTCTGATAAAAGAAGTTACACATTGTTTAATTCCTACAGAGGGACATGAAAATAGATATAGGAAGAACAGGAGTTGCGTTGATAACTCCCTTCAAGGAGGATAGAGAAGTCGATTATGACGGTCTATCAAACTTGATTGATTACTTAATCCGAGAAGGTGCTGATTTTTTAGTTTCTATGGGCACAACCGGAGAAAGCGCTGTTTTATCCAAGCAGGAAAAGATGGAAGTGGTTGCTTTCACGAAAAAGAAAATTAATGGAAGGGTTCCTCTAGTACTTGGTTTGGGTGGTAACAATACCAAAGCCGTTGTGGAGGAAATAAAGTCAACAGACTTCACCGGTGTTAGTGCTGTCCTGTCTGTTTCTCCTGCATACAACAAGCCTAGCCAAGAGGGTATTTATCTTCACTTCAAATCAATTGCCGAAGCTTGTCCCATAGCCATTATTTTATACAATGTTCCCGGTAGAACTTCCGTAAATATATCAGCAGATACGACACTAAGACTCGCTAAAGATTTCGATCACATTGTTGCTATCAAAGAGGCATCTAGAGATATGGATCAAATCATGCATATTCTTAGAGACAAACCAGCCGATTTTAAAGTTCTTTCAGGAGATGATGCCTTTACCTTACCAATGCTTCTTATGGGGGCAGAAGGTGTTATTTCAGTTCAAGCAATGGTTTGTCCTAAAGAATTTTCCGAAATGGTCAATTTTGGAGTTTCAGGACAGGTCGAAAAGGCTAGAGCTTTGCATTATCCTCAACTCGAAATCATCGACCATTTATTCGCCGAAGGGAGCCCTTCAGGGGTGAAAGCATGTTTGAAAATTATGGGAATTTGTGAAGAGTATTTGCGTTTGCCACTGGTGCAAATTTCTAGGCCTAGATATGAAAAGTTGAAAGATTTGCTAGAGTACCATCAGCAGTCGGTACTCAGTTAATCACAATTTATTACTGAGCAAATGCTCCCTTTGAGAGCAATTTTATTCATCATTTTTTCTAGGTCTTCTCCAACGCCTTCTTCGCCAAGGGGCTTTTCTTTCCGAATCAAACTCTTTACCACTTCTCGGATAAGCAACATCACCGTAATAAAATTTTGTGGTCTTACCTTCATCAAATACAGTGGTGTTTGTTGTGAAATCTTTAGAGCTATATACCGTCCAAGGTATCATTTTGCCGTGCCCTTCGTTTAAAACACCTTGTTGCGCATGAATCTCACCGTTGTACCTGATGACAACTCCATTTTTTGGGGAGGTGGTGAAAGAGTGATCACCTCGTCGAACACCCAAAACTAGATGTTCTTCATCTTTTTGAAATGCATTCCATTGAAGATTGGTTAATTTTCCAAAAGAGGTCATTTGAACCATGACGGGAAGTGTATCTCTTTCAAAAACAAAAACAGACTCCCAATCGTGTTCATGATTTTCTAAATGAGAATTTTCTCCGTAGTAATACCAATATTGGTATACGTTGTGGCTAAATGTTTCGGCATAATTAAAATAAACAGCTGGAGACTGGTTGTTAGGACCTCTATTACTTAAACCTGTTCTTCCGTTTCCTTTAACAGCTTCTCCAATAGCATACAGAATCATGTTCTCTATATTGTCTTCAGGATCCAAATTTCCATCTCCATTGGCATCCTGATGGGTGTTGAAATTTATTGAAATAGGGAAGTTTTTTTCAGAGGTCTTTAAGAATCCTCCTTCTTGAAAGGTGAGTGTGGGTATATATTTAAGCGGATCAACAATTGGATTACGTCTTTCTTGGGAATAGATAGGTGTAAAGAAAAGTAGATTTAAGTTGAAAAATAAGATGAATTTGTTGTTGAAAAGTTTCATGGAATAGAATCTATTTTATTGCCTTCTTATGGTTAATTTAGGTGTTCTAAAATATGTTGTAAGATATTACGTTAATATTGCGTTAACCCCGGGTTTTATGTTGAGGAAATGAGATTGTTTTTTAATTTTACAACAAATATAAACACAATAGAATGGATTCATTAGAGATTAAAGAAATTAACGAAAAAATCAAACAAGAAAGCGCTTTTGTAGACCTCTTGAGTTTGGAAATGAATAAGGTTATTATTGGCCAAAAGTATATGATTGAACGCTTACTCATTGCTTTGCTAGGTAATGGACACATCTTGTTGGAGGGTGTCCCCGGTTTAGCAAAGACGTTAGCCATCAACACCTTATCTAAGGCTATAAGCGGTAAATTTAGTCGTATTCAGTTTACGCCTGATCTTCTTCCTTCAGACGTTATAGGGACGACTGTTTACAACATGCCTAAAAATGAATTCAGTATTAAGAAGGGGCCTATTTTTGGGAATTTCATATTAGCTGACGAAATCAATAGAGCGCCCGCCAAAGTTCAATCTGCATTATTAGAGGCGATGCAGGAGCGACAAGTTACTATCGGTGATGAAACATTTGCTATGGATGAACCTTTTTTGGTTTTAGCAACTCAAAACCCCGTAGAACAAGAAGGTACTTACCCATTGCCAGAAGCTCAAGTTGACCGTTTTATGCTCAAAACAGTTATTGATTACCCTAAGCAAGAAGACGAAAGAATCATCATGCGAAACAGTTTAACAGACTCACATCAGGCGGTTAATGCTGTAGTCTCTCTTGAAGAAATCATGAATGCTCGCAGCGTCATCAAAACTGTTTATATGGATGAAAAGATTGAGAATTACATTCTCGACATCATCTTTGCAACACGATATCCTGAACGTTTTGGATTGGACCACCTCTCTGCACTCATTTCTTTTGGGTCCTCTCCTAGAGGATCTATTAATTTGGCTACCGCGGCCAAAGTTTATGCTTTTATCAAACGAAGAGGGTATGTAGTCCCAGAAGATGTAAGAGCCGTATGTCATGATGTCCTCAGACACCGAATAGGTATTACCTATGAAGCAGAAGCAGAAGATGTTAGCTCTGAAGACATCATCAATCAAATATTGAATAAAGTAGAAGTGCCTTAGTATGGAGACCAAAGAACTTTTAAAAAAGGTTCGGAAGATCGAAATCAAAACACGTCGATTATCCAATCATATATTTTCTGGTGAATATCACTCGCATTTTAAAGGAAGAGGTATGACATTTTCAGAAGTCCGAAAATATCAGTTTGGTGATGATATACGTGATATTGATTGGAATGTAACGGCAAAGCTTAATGAACCTCACATTAAAATATTTGAGGAAGAAAGAGAGTTAACCATGATGCTGTTGGTGGATGTATCTAAGTCTGAATCTTTCGGTACTAGAACACAACAAAAAAGAGAAATGATTACAGAGCTCTGTGCCGTTTTAGCTTTTTCTGCCATGCAAAATAATGATAAGGTTGGCGTTATATTTTTTACGGATCAAATTGAGTTGTTTATTCCTCCAAAAAAAGGAAAATCTCATGTTCTTAGAATTATTCGTGAGTTGATTGAATTTAAGCCCAAAGGAGCAGGCACCAATATTTCAGAGGCCTTAAAGTTCTTAAGTTCGGTCATCAAGAAAAGAAGTATCGTTTTTGCGCTTTCCGATTTTCAAGATCAAGAGTATGAAAAAAATTTAAAAATTGCATCAAGTAAACACGACCTGACGGCTCTGCGTATATTTGATTCTGCGGAAGAAAAGCTTCCTGATATCGGATTGGTTCAATTCCAAAATCCTGAAACAGGAACTGTTGGTTGGGTAGATACAAGTTCAGAAGCTGTTCGTTCAGATTACGAAGCAGCTTACAACAATCTCATTGTTAACTTTAAATCCAATTGTTCACATTCAGGTACCGATTTTCTTGAGTTAAGAGTAGATCGGCCTTACACCAAACAATTGTTAGAATTTTTTAAAAGAAGATAAATTTGAATTCATTTTTATACACAAGCATTCTGTTTCTATCGACATTAACCTTTGCTCAAACTAAGGTTGATATTTCTTTAGACACCAATAGAGCTCTCGTAGGAGATGTCATTCAAATGGACATCAATGTTAATAGTAACGTTCAGGTTATATGGCCAGACATAGAGGTGCTAATTGCGCCTATTGAAGTTCAGAGTTTTAGTGAAATTGATTCCGTATTAAAGTCGAATCTTAACCGTTATCATCAGAATTTATCCATTCAGTTATTTGATACCGGTGATTTTGTTTTGCCTCAGCTTCCTTTTGTGAGTAGTGAGGGTGATACTTTTTACACAGATTCCTTAAATATTTCATTTGTCCCTGTACTTTTAGATACAACGAATGTCGTTTTTGATATCAAAGGACCTGAAGATGTTCCGTTTAATTTTTCTGAGGCTAAGCCTATCGTCTACGGATCGTTTATTATTCTTGTATTGATCTTACTTATTTACTATTTGATTCAAAAAATAAAGATCAAAAAGGGTGTGATTGAAGAAGAAATTGCTCCTTCAATTCCATGTGAGATAGAAGCTCTTGAAGCACTAAAGAATTTGGAGTCTCAAGGTTTGTGTGAAATGGGTGAAATTAAAAATCATTACGTACAACTCACGGAAATACTCAGATGTTATTTTGATCGGCAATTTGAACTTGAAACCATAGAGTCTACCACGGATGAGATTGTTGAACGATTAAGAACGAAGAAAATTGAAATTTCATTGTTGACTGATATAACGCGTTTGTTAGAAGAAGCTGACCTCGTTAAATTCGCCAAAAGCAATCCCGATAATTTCACAAACAAACGATTTATGGAATCTTCTTACCGAATCGTGGAATGCTGTCACAATATGAATGAGGAGGTGTTGGATGTTTGAGAATATTGAATTTTTGAATCCAGAACTACTTTATTTACTGCTTGTAGTTCCGGTGCTTTTGCTGTGGCAGTTTTACAGGAATAGCAAGCGCAACGCACCTATCATTTGGTCTTCTGGATACCTCATTGAGAAGAAATGGAATTGGAAGGTCATTTTAAAGCATTCCTTGTGGGTGACTCGCTGTATCGCCATATCGTCTATCATTATAGCTATTGCTCGTCCGCAAACCACAGAGGTTAGTACTGAAACACTTAGTAAAGAGGGTATTGACATTGTAATAGCCATGGATGTTTCAACCAGTATGTTGGCCGAGGATTTTAAACCCAATCGACTGCAGGCAGCAAAACAAGTAGCTCATGATTTCATTACTGGTCGACCCTCAGATCGTTTTGGTTTGGTTATTTATGCCGGTGAGAGTTTCACCCAATGCCCTTTAACAACCGATCATAAAGTGGTTAAAAATCTCTTAAAAGATGTTAAAGATGGTCTTATAGACGATGGAACAGCTATTGGTATGGGTTTGGCAACAGCAGTTTCTAGATTGAAAGAAAGTAAGGCGGAAAGCAAAGTGATTATACTTTTGACTGACGGTGAAAATAACAGTGGTTTTATTGACCCGATGACGGCTGTTGAACTGGCCGAAGAATATGATGTGAAAGTATATACCGTTGGTGTAGGTTCTTACGGTACAGCACCTTATCCTACCAAAGATATTTGGGGCAGGTCTACCTACGCCAATGTTCAAGTAAAAATTGATGAAGATTTACTCATGAACATTGCCGATTCTACCGGTGGTATGTATTTCCGCGCGAATAATAAAGACAAGCTAGCGCGCATTTATGAACAAATTGAGACTTTAGAGAAAACCGAATTGGAAGAATTGAAGTATTACAGTCATCAAGAAAAATTTGAGCTTTTTGCACTCATTGCTTTAATCTTATTGTTTTTTGAATTTGTACTTCAGTACACACTTTTAAAAACCATTGCTTGATGTTTGATTTAGGAAATCCACAATATCAGTATTTATATCTGGTACCCATCCTTGTATGGGTGGCATACCTAATTTTTAGGTCTTGGCGAAAGAGAAAACAAGCGGAGTTGGTCGATGGTATTCTTTGGAATCGTATTCAACCCAATCGCTCAAAAAGAAAACCATTTATTAAGCATTGTTTACGATTGTTAGGTTTAATCAGTTTGGTTATTGCATTAATAAATCCAAAAATAGGAACGCGTATTGAAACGATTACCCGTAAAGGTGTTGATGTGGTCTTTGCCATGGACGTTTCTAAAAGTATGCTAGCTGAAGACATATCGCCAAGTCGGATATTAAAAGCCAAGCAGATTCTGTCCAAAGCAATCGACGGATTGGTTAATGATCGAATTGGGGTTATAGTTTATGCCGGTAAAGCATACGCACAACTTCCACTAACTACCGATTACACGGCTGCTAAGATGTTCTTGAGAACCATTGATACAGATGTAGTTCCTACTCAAGGAACAGATATTGGAAATGCGGTAGAAATGGCTCTGAGCTATTTTGAAAGTGGTGAAAGACAAAATCGAGTGTTGTTCATTCTTTCAGATGGAGAAAGTCACGAAAAAGGAGCTTTGGCAGCAAGTAAACTCGCTTCTGATAATGGTATTGTCATTTATTCTATCGGTATTGGTACTTTGGAGGGAGGGCCAATTCCAATCAAGCGAAATGGTCTTGTTAAATCTTACAAGAAAGATAAAAATGACCAAGTTGTTGTTACTAAAATGAATCCTGAGATGTTACAGCAACTAGCTGTTGGCACAGATGGAAGCTATACGAACGGTTCCAACACCAATGAAACCATATCCTTCATAAATGATGCTCTATCAAAAATGGAAAAAGTCGAGTCAGATACTGAGTTGTATACTGATTATGAAGATCAATTTCAATGGTTTTTGGCTCTGGCACTATTTTTTTTCACTCTTGATTTGATTGTTCCAAATCGAAAAACACTTTGGTTGAGAAAAATTAAATTATTTGGACAATGATGTTACGGACCCATGTATTTCTATTATTTTTCTTTTCTTTTTCCTGGCTTATCTCAGCCCAGACAGAAAGAAAAATGACTCGTAAAGGAAACTCGCAGTACGAAACGGGTAACTTTGTAGATGCAGAAATTAATTACAAGAAAGCTCTTGAGAAAAATAAAAACCTATTGGAAGCCCAGTTTAATTTGGGAGATGCTCTCGTTAAACAAGAAAGGTATGACGAGGCCCTAGAGTCTTTTGATAACGTGAGTTCGCTTACCAATGATAAGGAGCTTAAAGCAAAAGCTTTGCACAATATAGGCAACGTACTGCTGTCTCAACAAAACCTCGAAGGTGCATTAGAGTCATACAAGGAATCCCTAAGAGTTGATCCTAAGGATGAGGAAACGCGATACAATTATGCTTTTGTGAAAAAACAAATACAACAACAAGAGCAAGAAGAGCAAGATCAAGAAAACGAAAAAAGTAAAGACGATAATGATAACGCATCAGATGATTCCAACAACGATGAGCAGGATGAAGGTTCTGAGAATGAAGATTCGGAAGATTCTAATAGTGAAGAAAATGACCAAAATAACAATCAACAGGATCAAAACAATAGAGGAGAGACCGATGGAGATGATGTTGATGAAGAAAAAGACGGTCAATCTCCAAAACCAAGAGAAAATAAGTTGAGTCCTGAAGAAGCTCAAAGGTTGCTTGAAGCATTAAATCAACAAGAGGATCAAGTACAAGAAAAGATGAAAAAGCATAAATTGAAAGGTGCTCAAGTGAAAATCGAAAAAGACTGGTAATCATTAGCAATGAAAAAGCGTTTATTATATTTAGTTCTCCTTCTACAGACTTCTTTGCTGCTTGCGCAAGTATCATTTACGGCTTTTGCGAGTAAAAATAAGTTAGGTGTTAATGAGCGATTTAGTTTAACTTTTTCGGTCAATGGGAGTGGTGATCGTTTTACAGCACCCGATTTATCCAGCTTTTCTATTTTATCAGGACCGAGCACTTCTTCAAGTACAACCATCATCAATGGTAAAGTAACTAGAGAAAACACGTACACTTACTATCTTCGGACGAAGAAAATAGGGGTTTACACCATTGGTTCCGCATCTATATTTGTGAAGGGAAGGCAGTATCGATCTGGTAATGTATCCATACAAGTACTTAAAACCTCACCCCAGTCTAATTCTATTTTTAGCCCTGAAGCAAATGCTAGAGAAAATGTATTCTTAAATTTAGAGCTGAGTAATTCTAACCCCTATGTAGGTGAGCAGGTTGTAGCTAAATACAAACTCTATTTTTCTCAAGAGGTTAGGTCTCCCGACTTACTTAAAGAACCAACGTATACCGGTTTTTGGCATGAAGATTATGATTTAGGTGAAAATTATCCCATCCAACAAGTGCAAAGAAACGGGAAGACCTTTAAAGTCGCAACCCTAAAAAAGCTCGTGTTAATTCCTCAGCGTTCCGGTGAGTTGACTCTGGATGCTATGGATCTTGACGTTCCTGTCGTTATACCTACAAATCAAAGAGATTTCTTTGGTCGAATACAATCTCGAATCTTAAACATTGTATGTTCTTCAGACGCTAAAGTGTTGTCTGTGAAGAGTCTTCCCTTAAAAGGCAAGCCCGCCAACTTTTCGGGTGCTGTTGGCGATTTTGAATTTACGACTCGACTCGATCGTGACTCAATCAAGACGAATGAATCTGCGACTCTTTCAATGCGTGTGTCGGGAACGGGTAACTTAAGAATGATTGACCTCCCCAGTTTCAAAATTCCGAATGATTTAGAGGCTTATGAGCCTAAGTTTAAGGAAACGATCAACCTCAATAAAGCTGGTCTTTCAGGGTTCAAACGCGTAGAACATTTACTAATCCCAAGAAATCGAGGTGACTATAAAGTGAGTGTGGGAAGCTTTAATTATTTCAATCCAAAATTGAAAAAATACATTTCGGTAGACAAACCCTCCTATGTTCTTAATGTGGAGGGTGAGGAAAACCCTCCATCCACCTCTTTGATGGTGAATAACATCACCAAAGAAGACGTGTCTTTTATTGGTAAAGACATCTTGTACATAAAAACGTCTCTTGGCCATTTACAAGACTCTAAAGAATTGTTTTATGGATCTTTTGTCTTTCAGGCCTTTTTGTTTTTCATAATATTCGTTTTATTCACAGCACTTGTATTGGCCTACTTGCTCCGAAAATCAATGATTGATTTAAAGAAATGGAGAAGGGGAGGAGCAATGAAACAAGCATTCTCTATTTTGGATTCAGTCTCTGATGAACCCTTTAACATCATTCAGCAATCTTTACAGTTGTATCTTCGTAAAAAGTGGGGATTAGACCGTTCTCAATTTGATAAAGAAATCATTGAAGAACTTTTAATCTCCAAGAATATTGATGCCGCACTTGTTAACGAGGTCGTTTCAATTCTTGAAAGTTGCGAAATTGCTCGATTCACGCAAGTGAATCCTAAGGAAGGCATTCAAAAAAGCTCTCTGTTAAACAAAACCAAAAAGGTTATTGAACGTTTAGAAAATTATTAGGCCATGAGACTTATCATTGTATTGCTATTATTCAGTTCCACGATTTATGCTGAAAATGCTCAAGTTCTGTTTAACCAAGCTGCTTCATCATATGAAAAGCAAGATTATAAAACAGCGCTAAAGTTTTTTAGTGAAATTGAAGATGCCGATTTATTCTCATCAGATTTGTATTACAACATTGCAAATTGTCATTACAAATTACAGCAGACAGCAGAGGCTGTGTTGTATTATGAAAAAGCTCTCAAGCTAAACCCAAGGGATGAAGATGTACTTTTTAATTTACAATTGGTTCAATTGCAGTTGGTGGATAAGTTGGCAGAAGTACCACAAACTTTTTATCAAAAGTGGGCTGATGG
>DLQO01000044.1:5686-23492 GCA_002478765.1 Flavobacteriales bacterium UBA7430 | reverse complement strand
TTTGCTACATGAATTCCAAAACTGTGAGCAGAACCCCCAGGCTTTAGTTTACGCAAAAATAAAATCTTCTTTTCCATTTCTTTGACCGAGACATTGAAATTCTTGATTCGTGAAAAAGTTTCAGCCATCTCGTTGAGCTCGTGGTAATGGGTGGCAAACAACGTTTTTGCTTTGGCTTTATTTTCATGCAAAAACTCGGCAATTGCCCAAGCTATTGAAATCCCATCGTAGGTACTCGTCCCACGCCCAATTTCATCCAATAAAATCAAACTTCGATCGGAAACATTGTTCAGAATACTCGCCGTTTCGTTCATTTCCACCATAAAGGTAGACTCTCCGGACGATATATTGTCTGAGGCTCCCACACGAGTGAAAATTTTATCGACCAAGCCCAAGGAGGCCGCTTTGGCGGGTACAAAAGAACCCATTTGCGCCATCAACACGATCAAAGCAGTTTGCCTTAACAAAGCAGACTTACCCGACATGTTGGGGCCGGTGATCATGATGATTTGCTGGGTATCGTTGTCTAAGTAAACATCATTGGAAACATAGGCTTCATCTACAGGCAATTGCTTTTCGATTACCGGATGGCGACCGTCTTTGATGTTCAGGGTAAAACTATCGTTCAGCTCAGGCTTTACATAACCATTCTGCAGGGCAATTTTAGCAAAGGACAAGAGCACGTCCACACGAGCAATAAGCTGAGAATTACGCTGAACAATTTGTACATAATCCATCAACGACTGCACCAATTCGTTGAAGAGCTGCTGCTCTAAGGCCAGGATTTTATCTCCGGCACTGAGAATTTTCATCTCAAGTTCTTTCAACTCTTCAGTGATGTAACGTTCCGCATTCACAAGCGTCTGCTTTCGAATCCACTCTTCCGGAACTTTGTCTTTGTGGGTGTTGCGAACTTCTAAATAATAACCAAAGACGTTGTTGAAAGAAATTTTTAAAGAAGGAATCCCCGTACGTTCAGTCTCACGTTGCCGAATTTGTTCGAGATGGTCTTTTGCAGAAGTTGAAATATTTCGAAGTTCATCAAGTTCTTGAGATACGCCTGAGGCAATCACATTGCCTTTCAATAACTGAACAGGAGCATCTTCCTGAAGTTCTCTATCAATTTTTTCACGGATGGGATCACAAGGATTCAATTGAGCCGCCAAAGAAGCTAAACTTTCATTGCCCGATTTGGAACAGTGTTCGACCACCGGTAGGATCGCATTCAAAGCGCGTTTTAACTGCACCACTTCACGCGGGCAAATTCGGGCGGTAGCAACTTTGGAAATCAAGCGCTCCAAATCGCCCATTTGTTTGATTTGATGTGCCAACGCATCGGCAACATCTCCTTCATGGGTAAAGTAGTCCACAATATTTAAGCGATCCTGTATGGACTGTTGTTCTTTTAGAGGCAACACCAACCAGCGTCTGAGCATCCTAGCTCCCATAGGAGATACGGTTTGATCTAGGATGTCTAACAAGGAAACCCCATTGATGCCTGTGGCATGAATCAACTCCAAATTACGAATGGTAAAATGATCCATCCAAACAAAACGATCTTCTTCAATACGTGTGATGGAGGCTATATGACTTACTTTATTGTGTTGGGTTTCCTGCAAATAATGTAGCGCTGCCCCCGCAGCAACAATCCCCATATCGAGTTGATCTACCCCAAAACCTTTTAAAGATTTGGTTTGGAAATGATTCAGCAGCAATTCCTCCGTATAGGTTTGTGAAAAGACCCAGTCTTCTAGGGTATAGGTAAAAAAGCTATCGGCATAGCGTTGCGTAAAGGCTGCCTTATGTTGTTTCTGATAGATAACCTCTGAAGGTGAAAAGCTTTGCAACAACTTGTCTACATACTCCCAATTGCCCTGGGCAGTAAAAAACTCTCCGGTAGAAACATCCAAAAAGGCAACGCCCAAAGCCTGTTTCTCAATGTGGATAGAGGCTAAAAAATTATTGGATCGTAAATCCAACGTTTTATCGTTGTAAGATACTCCTGGCGTAACCAATTCGGTAACGCCACGCTTCACAATTTTTTTGGTGGCTTTAGGATCTTCCAACTGATCGCAGATGGCCACTCGACACCCCGACCGGACCAACTTGGGCAAATAAGTATCTAGAGAATGATGGGGGAAACCAGCCAATTCAATTTTTGAGCTTCCGTTGGCTCGATTGGTCAATACAATCCCTAAAATTCGTGAAGCCTTAACCGCATCTTCACCAAAAGTTTCATAAAAATCTCCCACACGAAATAAGAGTACGGCATCTGGATATTTAGCTTTTATCCGATTGTACTGCTGCATCAATGGGGTTTCTTTCTTGTTTTTAGGTGCTTTTGCCAATGGAATTGCTGTTATATTGATTATTTTGCAGTCGTTTTCAAGGAAGGACTAAGATATTAATTCTGACGGATAAGCAGATGCGAAAACTAAAAAATAGTGAACTCAACAGACTCAGCGTAAAGGCCTTTAAAGAGGCCTCAAAACTGCCTGTGGTTGTGGTTCTAGACAACATCAGAAGCCTCAACAACATCGGATCTGTTTTTCGTACAGCAGATGCTTTTCTACTTGAAAAAATTTACCTCTGTGGAATCACGGCACGGCCCCCACATCGCGACATTCAAAAGACCGCTCTAGGAGCCACCGAATCCGTAGAATGGGAACATCAAGAAGACACCTTGTCTTGTGTTCAAAACCTAAAACAACAAGGCTATCACTGCCTGGCCATCGAACAGGCAGAAGCGAGCTTAATGCTCAATGATTTCGACCGTTCAAAGCATAACAAAATTGCTGTTGTTTTTGGAAATGAAGTCAAAGGAGTGCAACAATCCGTTATCGACACCTGTGACCATTGCCTTGAAATCCCACAACTGGGCACCAAACATTCGCTCAACATTTCTGTAAGTGCAGGAATTGTGCTTTGGGAATTATTCAGATAAACCTTTGCCTCATCCTCAAAAGCAAACCCATCTTAGAGTTTTCGACAAAAAAATCCCCTTCGTTTCCAAAGGGGATTTTTAACTATTTTTTGAATGAGAGTTTAGTCGATCACGAATTCAACACGACGATTCATTCTAGACAGGCTGTTTGAAATCACCTGACCATCTGCTGTCGTTTCAGTTACTTTAACGGATTCGTTAGCCAATGGAGCGTCTTCTCCCTTAGAGTCGGCAGATAAACGAGATGCGTTGATACCGAACATGCTTGTTAAAGCATCAATAACAGAGTTTGCTCTGCGTAAAGCAATTTTATGGTTGTTGGCAGAATTACCTACAGTGTCAGCATAACCTACTACAGTAATCGTGTAGTTTGGATTCGCTTGTAACAATGCGGCTACAGCAGCTAATCTTTCATAGTTAGCATAAGACACTTTTGCCGAGTTGTAGTCGAAGTATATCGCTGGCATAAAAGCTCCTTTAGCACTTTTAATCTCTTTACCTTGGAAGTTAACGGTAGCTCCAGAAGGAGAATTTGGCTCAATATCAAGGGAGTTCGCTACGCCATCTTTATCACTATCCAACTCACGACCGTTAGCATCTACCTGAACACCACGTGCAGTAAATGGATCTTCGTCTGCGTAATCCGCTACACCGTCCATATCTACATCCAATGCATTACCTCTTCCATCTACGGCCACACCTTCTGGCGTGTTGTTATCGTTATCAAATCGGTCAGAAACTCCGTCACCGTCAGAATCGGTAGACAATCCCTCTAACTCCGTTTTAACCGTCGACAGATCTCCATACATAGCATCCAATGGATTGTTCCACTCTACAGATGCTTCTTTTTTCGTAAACCGGTAGTTAACGCCTAATCCAACCGTCATGTGAGACTCTAAGTCCTCACCTGATAGTGTCCCCAAACCAAGGCTTGTCGATAAGTCTAAGTCAAAAGATTCATTAATTGCGTACTTCACTCCAGCACCCAAATTAGGAACCAATGAAGAGTCATCTTTATCATCTACAGTAACAAAAGCAAGACCCGTTGAAAGGTATACCTTTAAAGTATTCGAAGCTCCAACAGAAAGGTTCGAAAGATTTACGAGCCCTTCAACAGTCAAAGCAGTGTACTCTTCTGATTTTGTTTGATCTGTTAGGGTCCCAGCAAAGTATCCTCCCTTCAATGCAAAAAGTGAATTGATTTGTTTGGTATAATTTAATCCATAGCCAAGCTCTAAGTCAGAATCGCCCATGTATTTGTTAGCACCTACCTCAACACCTACAGAGGCATCGTCGATTAGTAAACCTTTTAATTTACCGTCTTGAGCAAAAGCACTTGTTGCTACAAACAAGGATGCTAAGGCCATTTTTTTTAAGTCAATCATTTTTGTGATTTTAAGATGTAATCTCTAATGGTTAAATATATTACGCAACTCAATGGTTTTCTGAAGCAAATGTAAAAAATTGCTTTTGATTTAAAGTCAAAAATACAAAATCGTTTACATTAGCGAGTTGAAAGATACAAGAATCCTTGAAAACACCATTTTTAATAAAAAAGAATGGGTATCAGGAGAACTACACAAATAGAGAAATTTCTGAAGCATCATCGCACTTCAGCAGCAAATCAGAAATGCTAAGACCTCGACTTTCATGAACCCATGAGGGAGCTATATCTGCAGCAGGCTGAAGGACAAACTTGCGAAGATGCATTCTGGGGTGAGGAACTTGCAGTTTTGGGTGGTCGATTACACAACCTTCTATCAGCGCTATATCCAAGTCGATGGATCTGGCTTCGTAATCCGAGGATTTGGGTCGTTCGCGACCCAAGATCAACTCAACATCCAACAGAGTTTCCATGAGCTCTAAGGGTGATTTTTGTGTCAATATACAAACGGCATTATTCAAATAAGGCGCATCTTTGTACCCCCAAGAAGGAGTTTCATAAAGCGGAGAAACCGCAAGTACTTTACCTGCATTTTTTTGAATTAAAGCAATCGCTTTTTCAATATTTTCATCTCGAGCCCCTAAATTTGAACCCAAGCTAAGCAGTACTTTATACGCCATCATTTAGCTTACCGCTCTGAGCTTGCGCAATTTTTTCTGAGACAACATTTCCTTCGCATAAGCGAGTGTCAAATGAAACTCTTTCTCATTGGATGAAGGCAACTCAAACATGGCATCTACCATCAATGCTTCACAAATAGAACGCAAGCCTCTTGCTCCCAATTGAAAATCTTCGGCACGATCTACGATGAATTCAAAAACCTCAGGATCGATTTTAAGAACAATGTCATCAATTTCAAACAACTTTCGATACTGCTTGATGATTGAGTTTTTTGGTTCGGTAAGAATGTTGCGAAGGGCTTTTTTATCCAAGGGGTCTAAATGAGTAACCACCGGAAGACGACCGATCAATTCAGGGATGATTCCAAAACTCTTCACATCTTGTGGGGATATATACTGCAAAAGGTTTGAGTCGTCTATTTGCTGATTTGTGGCGTTACCAAAACCAAGGGCATTGGTATTCATTCTATTGCGGATGTGTCGCTCAATTCCATCAAAAGCTCCACCACACACAAACAATATATTTTTAGTGTTAATTTTAATGTATTTTTGATCGGGGTGCTTTCTACCTCCTTGGGGCGGCACATTAACAACCGTCCCTTCAAGCAACTTCAACATGGCCTGCTGCACGCCCTCCCCCGAAACATCTCGGGTAATGGATGGATTGTCACTTTTTCGAGCAATCTTGTCAATCTCATCAATAAAGACAATGCCTCGCTCAGCCATTTCAACATCAAAATCACAATCCTGTAGCAGGCGAGAAAGGATGCCTTCTACATCTTCGCCCACATAACCTGCTTCGGTTAAAACGGTTGCATCGACAATGGTGAAAGGAACATTCAACATTTTTGCAATGGAACGAGCCAAGAGCGTTTTCCCTGTCCCGGTTTTACCCACCATCATGATGTTGGATTTTTCAATTTCAACCTCCTGTTCCTTAGAGCTTTCTTGCAAGACCCTCTTGTAGTGGTTGTAAACGGCTACAGAAAGAACTTTTTTAGCATGATCTTGCCCTATAACAAAACCATCCAAGTACTCTTTTATCTCAATAGGCTTAAGCAAGGTGAGTTCCTTCACAAGATCCTTTCGGCCCTTATGCTCCATTTCCTCACTAATGATTTCGTGAGCTTGACTGATACATAAATTACAGATGTGACCCGTAGTACCGGCAATTAAAACATCAGTTTCTTGCTTGGTACGACCACAAAACGAACAATTAACGGTCTTCTCTTCCATCGTTTAAAATTAAATGAATAATTCCTATAGCGTCCCTTCTCGCAGCTCAACACTTAGCTGATGCTCAAGAGACTTGAAAATTTTCAATATGGCCTTATCGACCACTTTATCGGTAAGCGTCTTGGTTTCGTCTCTAAAAACAAAACTAAGAGCATATGATTTTTTACCTGCCGCAAGCTTATCCCCTTCATATACATCAAAGAGCTTTACTTCTTTCAGTAAATTCTTATCACTTCGGCGCGCAATACTTTCCAATTCAGCAAAGGCAACTTGCTTGTCCATCAACAAGGCTAAATCTCTCCGAACGGCAGGAAATTTAGACACTTCTTTGTAATTGGTCTTTTGGTTTTTCAACATCTCCAACACCAAATCCCAATTGATGTCGGTGTAAAAAACTTCTTGCTTGATTCCAAAACTCTTCAAAACAGACTTTCGAACGGTTCCAGTCTCTAAGACCTTCTTTTTTCTGATTTTATAACACAGGCCCTCGGAGAAAATATCCGAGTTGATTTGACTCAAAGAGACCCCCTTATGAAGCCCCAACTTATGGAGTAACTTCTCAATGAAGCCTCTCATTTGAAAGAAATCAACCTTTGATTTGTTGGCGTTCCAATTTTCTTCCTGTTTCTTTCCTGTTGTCCACAATGCAAGACGACGTTCTTCCACAAAATCATCACCATAACGGTTGTAGGTCTTACCAAATTCATATAGCATAACGTCCGAAACCTTACGATTGATGTTGTATGACAAACTTTCTAGACCTCCAAACAATAGGGTTTGACGCATGGCATTTAAATCCTGACTCAAAGGATTCATCAACAGAACTTGGCTGTCTTTTTTGAAAGAATCTAAACCGTCTGTATGCGATCCTTTAGTCAATGAATTACACATTGCTTCATGAAAACCATTGGAAGACAACAAATCAGAAATTTGCTCTTGTATTTTATGTGTATCAGGTTTGGGAACGATAGAGAGTGATGCATTAATTCTTCCCGTCATTCCGATGTTGTTGTATCCGTAAATACGAAGAACCTCTTCAATGACGTCAACCTCACGTTTTACATCAGCCCGATAAGGAGGGATCGATAATTTGAGCCCCTCTGTGTGCTCCGATAGAATATCGATTTCTAAATTTTCTAAAATATTTTTAATTGCTGTCCGATCGATACGTTGACCGACCAACTGATCACATGTAGCGAAGGAGAAGTCGACCTTGAAATGTTCAATCGGCTTCGGATAAATATCTGCAATCTCTGAGCTCACTTCGCCTCCAGCAACCTCTTGTATTAAAAGAGCTGCGCGCTTCAATGCCCAAATGACCGTATTCGGATTGACGGTTCTTTCAAATCGAAAGGATGCGTCGGTATTTAAACCATGGCGCTTGGCTGTTTTACGTACAGAAACAGGATTGAAATAAGCCGCCTCTAAAAAAATAGAATTCGTTTGTTTCGTAACACCGGAATCGATACCTCCAAAGACTCCGGCAATACACATCGGCTCTTCAGCATTACAGATCATTAAGTCTTCAGCACCGAGTTTTCGCTCTTGGTCATCAAGCGTTGTAAACTTGGTGTCTTTTGGTAATTTCTTTACAACAACTGTGTTTCCTTTAATCTTATCTGCATCAAAAGCATGTAGCGGATTTCCGGTTTCGTGCAGGACGTAATTGGTTACATCTACAATGTTGTTCACAGGAGTCAAACCCAATGCTTTTAGCTTCGTACTCAACCACTCTGGCGATTCCTTCACCTCCAGCCCTGTTAGGGTAAGACCGGCATATCGTGGGCATGCATCTTGCTCTTCTACATCCACTTGCAACGACAAGTTGGTGTGCGCTACTTTGAAGGCTTCTACAGAGGGCTTTATCAATTCCAAGGTTTGCCCTTGAGCCGCTAACCCTGCTTTTAAATCAAGTGCTACTCCCAAATGCCCCATAGCATCGGAACGGTTTGGCGTCAGACCTATTTCAAAAACGGTATCTACTTCTATTTTAAAATAGTCGCTCGCGAGAGTTCCTGCTTGAAGTTTAGCATCCAAAACCATAATTCCATCGTGGGCACCGCCCAAACCGATTTCATCGGAACCACAAATCATTCCATGAGAAGCCTCACCTCTAATTTTACCCTTTTTGATCTTAAAAGCTTCGCCTTTATCATCATATAAAACGGTCCCTACAGTGGCAACCACCACTTTTTGACCCGCAGCTACATTGGGAGCGCCGCAAACAACGTCTATAACTTCCGAACCAACGTCAACCGTTGTTTTTCGCAATCGGTCAGCGTTAGGGTGTTGATCGCAGGTAAGTACCTCTCCAACAAGTAAGCCTTTCAGACCTCCTTTCACACTTTCAATCTCGTGGATGCCTTCAACTTCAAGACCGGTATCTGTTAAAACTTTAGCACAATCTTCGGCGCTCAAGTCTACATTCAAATAATTTTTGATCCAGTTATATGATACTTTCATAACAATTCGGGGTTTGCGAATGAACAAAAATACGTAATGTGCATCAATTAGAATCTGTAGAGCAAAAAAAAAAGCCCCATTGATGGGCCCTTTTTAGTAATGTAATTTATCAGCGCGTGATGAATAGCTTTTTTTGCAACCTAGCGCCCCCAATCGTCAACACACAAAAATACAACCCTGGCTTGAAGTGTGTTAAATTTAAGGCCGTAGCATTTGTTATCTGACGGGCATGAACTTGGTTTCCCAAAACATCATAAAGTGTGAATTCTGCAAACTCAGCGCCTTCAAAATTAACGATTAAGTCATTAGATGCAGGATTCGGATGTACCGAAAATGTGCTATGACTAACAGTTTCTGCACCTAAATAATCAGAAGAAGAGGTGTAAAGCACGTCAACACAGACGGATTGATTGGGTTTGTTTAAGAGGTTAAAACAATAGTTGATAACGACGGTAGAATCCGCTGGCATTGACAAAATGTGTCCGGAAAAATTATCTACCGTTCGATTCGCTGGAACCAGCATTGTTGAAGTCATACCATCAGATGGGTTGTGACAAGCGCTCCAGCACATGTAATTTCTTGTGGTCCCCGGGACTTGGTTTCGGTTGATGAAAATCTCCAAGTCCTGATCGGTTACATTTTCTACAAAAAGCTTAGAAATGCATTCCTCACCTGCGGATGCATGATAATAATCTTGTTGATGGATTTTAATGGATTGAGCCATCAAGCCAAATTCCATGATAAAGCAGAACAGCAGTACGTAATTTCTCATCATTTATTTATTTAGTTGCGCGTCGAAGGAAACAAGTAAACTTATTTGAAGACCTCCAGCTTTTCAGAAAATTGTTGCGTCCCCATTTTCACATTCACAAAATACATCCCCGGTTCAAATCCTTCAATAGGTATTTGAACTTGATGCCTCCCCATGCTCATTTTCACCGTCTGTGCGTACATACTTTGTCCCAGATTGTTAAAAACGTTCACACGAACTTCTCCCGGAGTTGTTACATTCAAGACGGTCGTAGCAGACTGCGATGCAGGATTTGGGTACAAATGGAATGGTTGCGATTCATCACCCTGATCAACAGCCAATCTTGCATTGCATAATGAGGCTGCATCGATCAACTCGTTGGGCCCCGACCAACCGAAAGAAACCCAAGAAACCTCGGAATAAGCAGGATTCTCTTGATTCGGACATACCATCACGAAGAAAGGGATGGCTTCGACACCACCAGCCGTTCGCTCAAAATGATCGTACATTGATTTCGTTTGATTTGAAAAGGCAAACTTGGGGTACTCTGCTCCCCAACCCAGGCTATTGATTACTTCATACCCATCTTGTGGTTCGGTTGTAACGCCAAACACTTGAAAATCGGAACGACCTCTTCCATATCGATCCCAAACTTCATTAATGTCGGGGGTCGACAATTGACAAGGGCCGCACCAAGAAGCAAAGAAATCCAGTAAAATTACTTTTCCTTCTCGCAGCTCATCATACAAATTGTGTGGATTTCCATAGGTATCTATCAAACGGACGTCTGGAATGGGTTCAGACACTTTTACGTTGTATGTGGCAATCTCTGAAACCGAAGCTCCTGTTGCGTCTAAAACTTCAACAAGCATTCTAAATTGTCCTAAACCTAAGCTTACTTCAAGACGGAATAAATCGTTCCTAAGAATGGCGTTCGAAATGACTTTGGAATGAGATACACCGTTGATTGTGTAGTTAAACGTACCTCCTGCGAACTCTGAACCGTAATTACCAATTTTAAATGAAATAGGTAGAACAGCATCTGGTGATGGTAGTGTTTTGTAGAAGTTAATTTCAGAACCGATATTCGAGGACAAATAGGCTCTTGAAGGAGCAACAATACTAACATCAATGGCTGGATTATCCACATCAGACACCACCACATCGTCAATATTCAAACCAAAGACAGGGGAGTCACTCTGATGTCTAAAAGCGATATAAATGGAGTTTTGCCCCTTGAAATCCGACAAATCAATTTGATAATGCGTGTACGTTGTTTCAGCCTTTACAGTAAACACTTCTTTGAGCTCTGCCGAAGACACCATCAATTCAGCTACTGTACCTCCATCACCCACAGGTGAAGAAGATGAAACATACACCGTAAGCTTTTCATCTGCGTTGCGTGCACCCGAGGCTTTTGCTTTCCAAAAAAGGTGCGGGCTATTACTCCCTGACAAATCTGCAGAGGAACAAACCAGCCAATTGTCTGCCCTGAGCGGCTGCATGCTAAACAGATTGTTTGATGTAGCCACCAATCCATCACCATCTTTGTAGTCGTGTAAAGCCCATGCAAAAGCATCTCCATCCGAATCGAAAAGTTCAGCGCCATTCGGGGCGTCAAAATTATGCTTGTACATGACTTGAGCATGCGTTAAGAAAAACGCAAATAAAAATAGGAAGGATAAAAAAAACTTTTTCATGAAATTTAGTTTTTGGGGGAGGTCGGAACTAAATTTGAGGAAAGAATTGCTTTTTTACTTTTACAAAGCTTGGGGTCTATAGACGAGATTTGGATCCAAAGCAACTTCATTTTTTCCGGAAGTCGTTGAGTTTGGCTTACGGTTGCATAAAGCGTTCCTCAAACAATTGTTTATTTCCGGGTGGTAATCAATTCTTAACAAAATTAATCTTGCAAGTTTTATACCAAACTACCTCCCGAAAGTAAACCGTAGCTTGATTCCGAAACTGTTGTTTGCCGTGTCGTATGAATTGGCTACTTCGTATTTTCGAACCATTCGATCGTAAAACACTTGAAGGTTGATGCGCTCACTCATGACGTAATCAGCTGAGGTCTTGAAAGAAATGTCCGTACTTCCGCTCACAGACTGATGGGTGTTTTCTTCTAAACTACGAATGGCTGAGGCTGTTTTTCGAACCGAAACATCTAGGTTTACATCTAAATTGGATGAATAGGTTTTCTTTCCGTTTGCCGACGGTAAGCTGAGCTCAAAATCACTTACTCTGTATCCGACACCAAGCGTTAAGGTCCTGCCCACCTGTTCTTGTATTTGATTGTTGTTTAAGCTCAACGATACTTGACGGTCTTTACTGATTTCAAATCGTGTGGTCAAGCTATTGTTCATCGTTACATCAACTTTTATGAGCGGATTAAACTGCTCGCTGATGTTTACGGTTTGAATCTGATATTTGGTGAGGTAATTTCCGTTGACGTCAAAATTTTCAGGATGAGTCTCCGTAGTTCCTCTATTTGGCTCAGCCAATGCCGTGTAAAATAAATTCGTTTGATAAGAACTTAACGAATAGGTAGAGGAATAACCGTGTGACAATGATACGGTCTTAAATCGCTTCTTGACCCATGGAATGTCTGTTAGCCCACTATACTTGATCTTCCAGTTGGGCATCGGGATTTTCGGAAACTTATCTCGGCTTTGAGAAGAAACTCCGGAGCCCGAGTAGGCCGCAAGGAAGGCCGGAATTAACACGTCTTGCGAGTTAGGACCCAGTCCCGTCGGATAGTCCTGGGATGGACTGTATTCAACCCCCATATCTTCTGCAACCAACTTTGCCATATCAGAGCGCATGTCCCTCAATTCATCAAAAGTTTTCGACGAATTCATGCGCATGGGTCTAAAAGCTGTTCCTATAGCTAAAAAGGACATGGTAAAACTTCCCGATTCGTTTTTATTCAAAGACTCAAAAATAGGTTCGTCAAAAGTACCGGTGTTTTTATAAATCTCAGACTCGTTCCGAGTATGACTTCGCTGCGCTGTTAGCTGAATTCTCAATTTTTTGATCGGCTCTACCGTTGAACGTATGTTCAATCGCGAGGTATATTGCTGCGTGAGTTGCTGATTCAAAAGCGTGTCTGCCGTAATCCAACCTTTCAATGCAAAATTGGATATATCCGAAGAGTTTGGCTGCTCACCAATTAGGAAACCTATCCCAGGAGCAGACCTTGGATTGAAATTTTCCGCCATTCCTAAAAACCCAGTGGAAGGCATAAAGCCGGGGATCATGGTTCCATTGGTTTCATCGTAAGTCAGGTTTACATTTTTAACGGACAAAAGAACTTGAGCCGTCCTACCAAGGAGGTTAAAACGCCATTTTTCTTTCGTTTCTTCGTCCGCAAGCTCATCCTCTGAATCATTTGACTTTGGCTTAGCATCTTTACGTTTGTCAGCGCCACGTCGCTTGGACGTATCTTTCCCTAAGTTTTTGAAATAAGGAACCTTGTTGTACAAACTGCTCATTTTAAACTGAGCATTGATTCTTTTCTTGTTGGTGTTTTGAATGATGTTACCCAAATTTATGGAATCCGTAACCATGGCTCTGGATCCTGCATCCCAATCGTAAGTAGCATTGTAATTTAACGTTACATTGATCCAATCGGTGAGCGGTATTTTGTTGATGGGCACCGTATACCGCAAGTCGAACTGATGGTGGTACGTCGTTGTTCTTCCGAAAGTAAGAATACTGTCTCGCAGAGCTTCTCGTTTGGACTTGCTGTCTATTCGGCCATCAGGTTCATCAACGATAGCCCTCCTGTTGGCTGAGAAATTTAATTTTAAGCTTCTGGTAAAGTCATGTTTTATATTGTAGTTCTGAGTCATTTGAAACAACTTACTGAACAAGGTGTCTGGCTCCACCATTTGTATGGGCATGGTTGTATTCAAACTTGCGATGTTCCTCATTTTCGTTTCGGCATAAGACTTGTTAAAGTCGGCTCGGGCAGAAATGGTTTTTGGAAGCAAATAAAAGTTGAAGTCTTTGATTAACCTCAGGTACTTCGACTTTCTTAAGAATTTAATTTTATTGAAAGGCTTGTAATTTTTTGGGTTGTTCGTGTAATTGTAGCCCAGACCTCCATTGTGCTCTTTCTTTGTACTAAATTCTGTGTTGATGTTGCGATTGAAAATCTCGTTGAATGAATAACTCAAGCTTATGTTTTCAATGTCGTAGATCTTTTTCTTAGAGGATTTTTCGCGTTTGGACGATTTCGCCTGTTTTCCGCCACCAGAACTTCGCTCTTTACGAACATTAGTCAGGTTTAGGGAACGTCGCATGGTGTAATTCTCAACAACATTTCTCAAAGTATCTCGCGCCCCTTCACTCATTCGATCGTCAGAAAGCGTTGCTTTCAATTCGACGTCTGGATCTAATGGATTAAATTGAGGACTCAGAACCGTCTCAGACACACCAAAAAATACAGGTATTTTTACATTGGCATCCTCCGAGAAAAGTTTCCCCAACTCTACGTTCGATGTAAAGTTATACTGACGTGTTTCATCTTTATTTCGCTCCGTCACCCCTTGCTCCAAACTACCAAAGCCTATCGTACTTATGTTCCCAGCCAATGTTATGCTTCCTAAATCGGCCAAACGTGTTTTAAGTTGTGCTTTTGCAGCATAACCTCCCCGTTCGTCAAAGTCGGTTAAACGAAGTTCGTTGATCCAAACTTCCACAGACTTTGGAAGTTCGTCATCTGTCGACAAAATATCTGATTCTGGATTTCGAATTCCCAACATGATTGTTCGAACATTTCCTAAGTTGGGATTTCCAACAATCTGTATTTGCCTTTTACCACCATCAATGGGATAAGAATAAGGTTTTGAAAAACTCACATCCACATTTCCTTCTCTGATTTCTGCATTTCGATCGAGCTTTGCCTTACGCAAAAGGTCAAAGTCAATTTCAATCTCATTTTCTTTTGGCCAAATCTCAGAACGAGCAGACGCACCCCAAGGGGTTACTTTCAGAGGGATTTCGTATTCGTAATAATTGGAATTGTAATCGGACCCTACCCGAATAAACATATTCAAGTCATCATCAGCAAGCACTTCCATAGCCATTTCCTCTGCGTGAACAAAGAGCTTCATTTTGTTGTAGGACCTCATGTCCATGGTCACGTTCTTGTATGCTCCTCGGGCATCTCCATCTGCAAGTTCCTTGATTTTAAAACTAATGGACTGCTCGTTTTGCTGCTGCGTGGTGGTAGAGCCTAAAATCCGCTCTCGCTCAATACCCGGTGGCAACACATAGTTCACGGGGTCACGTCTTCCGTTTTCTTCTAGATTCACTACCGATATGTCAAAGGTGGTTGTCGCATCAACCGACTGGGTATTTTCTTCACCTTCCTTGAGGCCATACAAATACTTTCGCCATTCTCCACGCACCAAGTCTAGGGTTGCAAAACGAAGGACTGTATTCGACTCAAAACCGGTCATGAACATTCGCATAAATCGGATGGACTTGAAATCGGGAATGCTTCCTATTCTTTTATCAAATGACCGAATTGGAACTTTAAACTGAATCCATCGCGTATCGCTATTTGGACCGGTATTGTCGATGATGGAAGTGATGTAATTGTTACCTACTTTCCCCAAATCTTCTGGGCGTATGCTGATCTTGTATTGGAAATATGATTCGGTTTCACTGAGTGTAAAATCACTGTTTATATCCTCTACATCGGGAAGTTGCGTGTAGGGTTGCTTCAAATCGTTATCATTCGGAATGAGTGAATTCCCCTCCAAACCATTATATCGCTTGTATCGCTCAAGAATGCTTTTTTCTTCAGCATTGTAATCTTCTCCGTAATAGTAATGGTAATTATCCGCTGCTGGATCTTCGTTTGCCTTGATGTATGCTTCAGAATTGAGCGTATGCAACGATTGTATTTTTTCTAAATAGGTTTTGGTTTGCTTCCCTTCTACAGATATGAATTCTCGCTCCATCTGATCGTCCATACCATCCAATCCCACATCTTGAAGATTACGCGCAGCTTGCCCACTATTAAAGGCATTCACAAGAGCTTGCACCGACGGCACACGCCCCCAAGCCGTCGTATCTACATCGCGCTCATCGCCGTCAATGGGCAATCCATTTTCATAACTTTTTCGAGAATCCTTAAGGATGTCTTCCGAAACATTACCCAGGTTGATGTAGAAGTCTCCACCTGAGGAACTGGAATTCTCAAGAAAAGGATCCATCATCCAAAATTCTAAAAACTCAATATTTGCGGTCTCAAAATCATTGGTTTGCAACTTTCGGACAACGCCTCCCCAGCGAGATTCAGGCACCTTGAGTGCTCCGGAAGAACTGATCCCAAAAGAAATTCCTGACTCACCATCAACATCAAAGTTGTAGGGTCCCCTTTCTTCCGGGTAAAAAGCCAGGTCAAAAGTACGCAGACGCAAAGGTTGCCCATGCGGGATGTCTTTGTCTGGAAATATCTCGTTGATAGAAATCTCTCGCGCGTAGGGTGCTTCTCGATCTTCATCTGTGATGTGTCGTGGAGAGTATGAAGTTTTTCGCTGTAAATCAGAGTTGATGGTATACCAAGACAACAAAGCTCTGTTGTACCCGTAACTGAGGTCGTTTGAAGCTTTTGATTCCGGAAATAAGTCTTCGTCTTGTGGCGTACTTGCTAAATTCCATGATTGTGAGGCACGAAGATCAATCGGAGATTGACTGTTTTCAAAATCATCAATATATGCCGTACCCGTTTCATCAATGTTGATGGACTTGGGGTGTCCGGGAATAAATTGTGCGAACTCTCCTGTAATCAGGAACGATGATTTCGCTTTGGTTTCAATAAGCGGTAATTTATCTACCAAACGCGTTAATACAGGAGCTTCTGTTTTGTAGGACCCATTTATTCCCCAGATGGTATTGGAGATAGGCTCATCACCCATGTTAATCTTAGGAGATTGACTGTTTTCGGATAAATTTAACAGGGTAGCCCCCATGATGAAATCATTGTTAAACTTATAATCTGCGTGCAGCCCCAAATAACGCTTAGTCATCCAGGAATAGGCGGAGTTGCTTTCTAGTTTTACGTTAATCTGCTGCCCGGAACTTAAGATTCCTTCGTCAATAATTTTCACTCGACCCAAATTGTAATCTACCGTATAATGTACATTTTCTTCAAGCGGGGCACCTCCCATACTTACAGACACAGAACCCTGAGGGACATCCATCGCATTCAAAGGAATGTCGGATCCTGAAGAGGATTTGTATTGTCCTTTGATGATGAATTTATTCAATTCTGCAACTTGTGAAGCTGCCGTTTTGGTAGAATCGTATAAGGCATCAAAAGCATAGCGGTCGGCTAAGGCAGAGCTCAGCCCCATTTCAGCAAACTTACTTCGTAAGTGGGCTCCAAAAGGCTCTGTGGATGGAAGATAAACACGCCCATTCGAAGTTTTAATGGTGAGGTTGGGGATGAAGTCAAAAACTCCATCTGGGCCCGGATCGTTATTTTGATTTAAATTGTCGAGGTTCATCAACTGAATCAAGAGCGAGCTACTCAAGCCTTCTTCTGGAATAAAGGGAAGCGGGGTTCCGGACTCGTCGTCCTGATACTGAATTTGAAGATTAAAATCTTCTTTATTGACCTGATACGCTCCCAGCGCGTATACGTTTTTCATGGATAAATTCCACAGAGGGAGCTCGACATCAACCGAGGTACTCTTCAATAGTTTTAGCACCAAAGCATCGGGCGAAGCAAGGTCGGTAGACAGCTCACCCACCTGGTAAGGAACTCCATTGTAGGTGTATTGAAAGGCTACGGCTAAAATTTCATCTGAGTTTAAAGCTTGGTTTAAGGAGATGAAACCCAATTGAGGGTCAAAACTGTATTCCGAACGGGTTAATTTTTTGGCATTTTCTATTTTTTCGTAGTCAACAGACTGTTCGTATCCGGTTCCATTTAAAGAAGACGTAATTCGGCTGACGTTACGAATGTCTTGAAAATCGTTCACTAAAACTTGAGGGTCCAAACTGTTGTTTTTATTGTCTGGCGTGGGCACATTGATCGATCCGCCATACACATTGGATGTGTTGTAAACCTTGCTTACCTGCTCCCCCAGATCTTGAAAAGCTAAAACGTTACGCACATTTTGTGTCACTCCAGAACGGTTGGTTACCCACACCTCCACATTGGTGATGGATACGCTAGAACTTACAATGGGCATGTTTCGCAATGCCGCATCGTAAGTATCGTAAAAGTACTGCCCGAGGAAAAAGTGTTTATTGGCTTCGTAATCGTCGGCGTAAATTTCGAAGTTGGTGGTTTGCGCACCGCCATCTACGCTAATGGTACTGGTTTC
>DLQO01000044.1:3985-5605 GCA_002478765.1 Flavobacteriales bacterium UBA7430 | reverse complement strand
TGAGTTCCTGAAATCAAAGACCCACTCAGGGGCAAACTCACGTTACCCAACTCAATCTTTTTAATGATTTGATCTTCATCACCGGTATACTCGAGTTTCATTTGATTTTCAAAATCAAACTGACTCTTGGTGTCGTAATTGGTTCGCAAAGTCAACTTGGTCCCTATTTTCCCAATCACATTCATCTGAATGCTTTGGTCGAAATTGAAACTGGCGTTGCTTTGTTGGTTTTTCGTTAGGTTGGGGTTTTTCGTTTTATCTACGTTGCCAGAAAAGGTCAATTGGGCTGATCCTTGCGGTCGGATGTCAATGGTATTTCCTCCAAAAACACGCCCCAGAGATTCTCCCATTTGAAACTTAGGCTTGGTTCCTGCCACGCCCTCATCCATAAGGCCAGATTGCGCTTTCTCCTTCCAGAACGATTGAATCTGTTGATTGAACATCCACTGTCGGTAATCAGACTCACTCATGAAACGAGGCCGGTCTTGAGACAAGCTTCCTATGGTTTTTTGAAAGGTGAAATCGCCTTTGTCGACACGGTAATTCACCGTTTCCCCAAAATTATCCGGGAGATTAAAGCCCATTTTCGAGTAAGGCAAAGGTTTTGTATCATCCTGAGCCTGTGCCATCATTGGGCACAAGAAAAAGACCATAAGGGTGGAAAAAACTTTTATCGCGACCTGACGAAACTTCACTTACAACTGCTTTAGGGCTTGTTTTACCAGTTCTTCAACACCGATTTGCGGATCTTTCTCGAGCAATTTATCAATCAGCTTGTGCACCGCCTTCATCGGGAAACCAAGAACTTCTAATGCAGATAACGCTTCTTCGCGGTTTCTATTGCCTGTTTTGACACTCATTTCAATATCGTCAAATGCCTTCAGCATTTTGTCTTTCAGGTCGAGTATAATTCGTTGCGCTGTCTTTGCCCCAATTCCTTTAACGCTCTTAATAAGGGCTACATCTTCATTGACGATGGCATCTCTTATTTCTTCAGGCAACATGGAAGATAAAATCACACGGGCCGTAGAAGCTCCTACTCCGGACACCGATATCAACAATCGGAATACTTTTCGTTCCAGTTCTTCATAGAACCCATACAGCGTATGCGAATCCTCTTTGATGGCCAGATGCGAAAATAGTTTGCAAAATTCGGAATCACCTAATTTGGAATAGGTATGGAGAGATATGTGAAGCAAGTAACCCACACCGTTGCAATCGATCACTGCATAAGCCGGGTTTAACTCTACTAATTTTCCTTGAACGTGGGTGATCATTTCAATACTATTTATTTCTGTAAACCTCGCTTAAAAGAGAAGCGGTGTCATTTTTTTTCGTGAATTCCAAGCAACTTAAACAACTTGGGTGAACCTTATCGTTAGTGCAAGTTTAATGCAACACAAACATACAAAACGAAAGTTGCAGAAGGAAAGTTAATGCGCGAAAAATGAACTTATAAGGAGAGCGCTGCAAATCATCAAATTCAGACCCTAAGAAAAGTATTACGTCTGAACATTCACAGGGTGAAAACAAAAAATAAAAAGCCACTTTAAGAAGTGGCTTTTTATTTTTCAAATTCGGCCGCTTCGCGGCTTGTATTGAATAGGTAAAGGGGTAAAT
>DLQO01000044.1:1247-3863 GCA_002478765.1 Flavobacteriales bacterium UBA7430 | reverse complement strand
CTCCGAGGAAGACCAATACCAACTACTACTGAAACCTCCTATATTGCCCTCTGGGCCGCCCTTTCCTATAGTATTGTACATTTCTATAAGTTCATCTATTGAGGGGGTGTACCAGTCTGTATAGCTTTCTATGGTAGCGTTTAAAGCATTAAATGCAGCCGAATTTGCATCTGGGCAACCTTCAACTATATCTAAGGTGTTCTGATAACCTGTACCTATGGCTTGTCCATCTGCGCCTGATATACTCGTTCCATGACAACCCCACTCAAAAGAGCCTAAATCCTCCAGGGCCGCAACCAAACCGTGCTCACCGGTTTCGTCTACATAGAACACCATTCCTCCATGGGCTAAATCACCCACTTGGTATGTTATTTCATTACCCTCGCAATCGTATCCCTCCTGCGCTGCAGGTTTGCCACAACCACAACCTAAATCTTCTGCCGTTCCATTGGGTACACCTGCACAATCCAAACAGGTTGTGTTGTCTCCGTTTACGACTCCGCACTCATCCAAGCAAGTTTCATAGTCACAAGAATCATCATCAAACTCTGCTTCTGAGTTGTAATTACAAGCTGTTTCATCCATGCACCCTGAAACCTCATCGTCGTCACATAGGCCATCATTGTCGAGGTCGGATGCACACCAGCCTTCATAACTCGCATGAACTGCTGCCTCAGCGGCATCAACATCGGCTTGAGATACTCCATCATCTGGGGTCACAGAGGCAACCCCTTGTGCGTAAGCCGCATCAACATCAACTTGTCCTATAGGCTCGCAAAACTTAAAGCCGACCAACCTTTCTTTCAACTTAATTTGATAACCTTCTGTGTGTTTTAAATTTCCAAGGGCATTGAAATTATATTCAGGCAGATAAGACAGTCCCATCTCGTCTTTGACAATTATAATTTTTTCAGCGTAACCCTCAAAAGCAGTAATCGGATCTTTTGATTCCATACAAGTGTAGCCAAACATACTCCATCCTGAAGGAAGGTCGAGGGTCTCGCAAGAACCATCATCGGTATTGGCATTAGAATCGAAGTTGTATGCCGCAGCATCCGTACAACCTTTTACGATGGTTTCACAGATTCGGTCAGATGTTGTTGTTGCGGCCACCAATTCGTATTCGTCAGCTGAGCATTCGCTTAAAGCCGAACAAGCTCGGTCTGAGGCTGATGTTGGTGCCAAACTCTCGTATTCGCCGGCTGTACAATCACTTAATGCTGAACATTCTATGTCAAACAATCCGGGTAAGGCTCCCATCGATACGAATTCGCCGGATGAACAACTGGTTCTTACAGACGAACATTGTATGTCAAACAAGCCAGATATGGCAGCCATCGATATGTATTCGTCGGATGTACAAATACTTCTTACAGGCGAACATTCTATGTCAGACAAGCCAGGTGAGGCTGCCACCGACACGTATTCGTCGGATGCACAAATAGTTCTTATAGGCGAACACAGTCTGTCAGAGGTTGTTGTAGCAGCCATCGACACAAATTCGTCCGATGCACAAACGGTTAAATCCGAACACGCTCGGTCTGAGACTGGTGTTGGTGCCTGCAACTCGAATTGGTCGACGGTACAGCTGGTCGCTCCAAAACATCGACTCTGAGATATCTTTATGTTTTTACTTGTCCAATTTATCCAGCTGAAATCACCAACGCCGTCATGCGTATCCCCTCCTTCACTAAAGCTGCGGGTGTCAAAGATGTATTCGTCTCCGGCACCTACCCAATACGGATAGTTCGCCTCGTTAATGGAGGTTAGTGCACTTAATCCTCCAGCGTAATAACTTACGCCCGGCTCGTGCTCCGAACCGAAATATCTAGGGCCATATCCAGAATAACCAGGCGTAGAACCCGATACCACATCGGATGTGGATGTTGTAAAATGAGTGATGTATTCATTGTTGTAATACACATACAACACGTCTCCAGGTCCAATGTTTGGGCTCTCAAAATCAGAATTTGAATCCATAAAATCTGGATAGAAACACGCTGTTGAACATGAGTTGTCACTCGTATTTGCACGGACATTGTAGTTGTAATCCGTTTCATCCATACAACCCATCACGATGGTTTCACAGATACGATTTGAAGTTGCAGTGGGCGCCAGGGTCTCATACTCATTATCCGAGCATTCCCTTACTACAGAACATTCTCTATTAGAGCTCACTGTAGCGGGCATAGACTCGTATTCACCCGGGTAACATTCGGAAACTGGGGAACACGCTCTATCCGAAGTTAGCGTGGGTGCCATGGTCTCGTATTCGTCAGACAAACATGCACTTAGAACAGAACATTCTCGATCTGAGACTGGTGTTGGTGCCACGGTCTCGTATTCATCTGGGGAACATTCGGAAACTGGGGAACAAACTCTATTAGAGGTTGCTGTGGGTGCCACACTCTCGTATTCGCCGGCTGTACAATCTCTTAATTCTGAACATTCTATGTCAGACAATCCGGGTAAGGATGCCACCGATACGAATTCGCCGGATGAACAACTGGTTCTTACAGGCGAACATTGTATGTCAGACAAGCCAGATATGGCAGCCATCGATATGTATTCGTCGGATGTACAAATACTTCTTACAGGTGAACATTCTATGTCAGA
>DLQO01000044.1:0-1080 GCA_002478765.1 Flavobacteriales bacterium UBA7430 | reverse complement strand
GGTCTCGTATTCATCTGGGTAACATTCGGAAACTGGGGAACAAACTCTATTAGAGGTTGCTGTGGGTACCGTGGTTTCGTATTCACCCGGGTAACATTCGGAAACTGACATGCAATCAGAAAGATCGTCAGGGCTGAAAGTCCCGTCCATACAAGGCATACAAAATTCACCCCCAGATCTAGACGAACCATCCATTTGATTCCCACATTCAGCGACTACCAATGGAGACCAATCAAAAGTTCTAATCGGCCTTACTTGTAATGTAAATATCTTTTTAGACGAAGCATTCTGATCATCATTATTAGGAGCAACAAACCAAGCTTGAGTGGTAGAAGAAAATTGAGATGAGCTAAAATACCAACCGTCATTAAAATCTTCGAAAGATGTCATTGCCAAGAACTCATCTCTGGATGGCAGAAACCAATCATCATATCCTCCAGAAGAATGATTTAAGGCAGCTTGAGCAGCTATTATGCCATTATTTGAATTACAATTGTTGGCAATAAGATTTGTGTTGTTCATCCCTGAACCAATACCCAATCCCGTAGAGACATTTACACCATAACAACCCCACTCATAGCCTAAATCTCCCGGTTGGGAAGTATCATAAGCCCCAGAAGACAAATCCTGAGAAGCAACTACGTAACCTAAACCGGATGCTTCATCAATATGAAACACAGTCCCACCTTCGGCCTGGTCACCTATTTCTTGAGCATTTGAACTTAAACTGATGGCGCAAAACATTGCGGCAATTCCAACGAATTTCTGAGTAAATTTTTTCATTGTCTGGGAGTGTATGAGTTTTTATAAATATAGGAATAAATACAAGCAACACAAACAACATTAAATTACTGATAAACAACTAACTAATGTCGCTCCAACGAATGCTTTTGTGGTGAGCTCGCATATATTCTTTACATACAGCCACATGATCGTCATGAGTCAACTCGGGATCATCTGCTAGGATTTCTTGCGCCACTTGACGGGCATAATGCAATATTTTAGCGTCTTTGGATAAGTCCGCGAGTTTCAAATCCAGAAGTCCACTTTGGCGGGTTCCCATGATGTCTCCAGGGCCTC
>DLQO01000051.1:2913-3276 GCA_002478765.1 Flavobacteriales bacterium UBA7430 | reverse complement strand
ATTCAAGATACCATGGGCGGTTTGGATATTTTAATCAATAACGCTGGTGGGCAATTTCCAGCTCCTTCCAATGTCATAGCACAAAAAGGATGGGCTGCAGTAATCAACAACAATTTAAACGGTACTTTTTATATGTGCCAGCACATGGCCAACACTTTTTTTATTCCACAAAAAAAGGGAACCATCATCAACATTACAGCCAATGTAATGCGTGGATTTCCCGGAATGGCCCATACAGGAGCTGCACGTGCTGGAGTTGAAAATCTAACCAAAACTCTAGGGCAAGAGTGGGCAGAACACAACATTCGTGTCAATGCTGTTGCACCGGGAACCATTGCTACTTCGGGACTAGAAAACTACCCC
>DLQO01000051.1:0-2839 GCA_002478765.1 Flavobacteriales bacterium UBA7430 | reverse complement strand
TCCCATGCCGTATTATTTTTATCGAGTCCCTTGGCAGTTTATATTAGTGGTGTTATCTTACCTGTCGATGGGTTAGAACATTTGGCAGGAGATCGAATGGAATTATACAATACCATCATGTCGTTTGTGAAATAAAAAAGGATTGGATATGAAAAAAAATCTTCAACGTATTGGATTTTTACTGCTTGTTGGGCTACTCTATCTTGGGTTTTATCCCATAGATTTAGATCCAGTAGCACGGCCTTCACCTCCTTACCCGGGGATGGAAGGAGATTTTAAAGTAAACAACCTACTTGCAGCAACCGATATTATAGCGGTTGCTGGTGTTGGTCCGGAATCGATTGCTCAAGACAGCCAAGGGAATTTTTATAGTGGACTCGACAATGGAGACCTCATTCGGTTTGATGCATCTGGTGCCAATCAGACGGTCATCGGAAACACAAAAGGACGTCCACTTGGAATGAAATTTGCTCCAAACGGATGGCTGATTATTGCGGATCGTGAAATGGGATTAATCGCGCTTGACAGTATGGGATCAATAACAACCCTTCTCGATACGATAGATGGTACACCCATTCGATTTGCAGATGATCTCGCTATAACCCAAGAAGGTGTTGTTTATTTTTCGGATGCAACCCAACGAAACCCGATCATAATTGAAAATGAATTCTGGGAACAACGCCCCTCGGGAAGAATTATATCCTATGATTTGAATACCCAAGAATCGGAAATTGTCTTAGATGCATTGTTCTTTGCAAATGGAGTTGCGCTTGATGCGAATGAGGATTATATCATCATCAACGAAACCTTTGGACTAGAAATTAAAAGACATTGGATTCGCGGTTCTAAAAAAGGAACTACCGAAATCTTTACCAACGAACTCCCTGGGTTTCCAGATAATGTAACTTTTACTGATGGAATTTTTTGGATCGCCATACCAAGTCAACGAGCCTTAGAAGCGGAACCGCTTACCGAATTCCCTTTCTTAAGATCCGTACTCTTACGTTTACCAAAATTCATCCGTGACGGCATTACGCCTAAACCCTACTCCATGATCTTGGGGTTTGATGCCGAAGGAAAGCTACAATACAATTTACAAGACCCCAATGGAGGCTACGATTATATAACCAGTGTCCTGCAGGTCGATGACAAACTTTATATAGGAAGTTTAAAAGAAGAGGCCATAGGAATTTATACATTAAAATAAAAAACACATGATTAGTTTAGAAGGACAAGTAGCCATCATTACGGGTGGTGCACAAGGAATTGGCGAGGGTGTTTGCAAAGTATTTTGCGATGCGGGAGCCACAGTAGCTTTATGGGATGTTCGAGATTCTGGAGCTGAAACCGCAGCAAAATTAAAATCAGAAGGAGGGAAAATTTTCTTTCAAAAAGTAGACATCACCAATCGTGAAGCAGTTGATGCCGCCGTAAATGAAATCATCGGCACCCACAGTAAAATCGATATTTTAATCAACAACGCCGGGATTGTTCGCGATAAAACGATCCTTAAAATGACTCAAGACGAATGGGATGCTGTCATTAATGTAAATTTAAGTTCTTTATTTACAACTACCCAAGCGGTACTTCCACACATGCGGGAAGCTCGTTATGGAAGAATCATCTCGGCTTCCTCCATCAATGGTTTTGCAGGAGCATTTGGTCAAACCAATTATTCGGCTTCTAAGGCGGGTGTCGCTGGTTTCACTCGCGCTCTTTGCCGTGAAGTAGGACGATACGGCATTACAGCCAATGCGGTAGCGCCCGGTTTTATTGAAACAGAAATGACCTCCGGAATGCCCGAAGAAATTATCAAAGCAGGAATTGCTATGATTCCTGTAGCCCGTATCGGANNTATGCTTACCTCTACTTAGCATCGAAACAAGCTGGATTTATTAACGGAGTAACCCTCCATGCAAATGGTGGCGCAATGCCCATGTAATTATGAGTGTAAAAAAATTATTTGATTTAGAAGGAAAAGTAGCGGTTGTTACAGGTTCTAGTAAAGGAATAGGAAAAGCAATTGCAGAGGCTCTTGCCGAATTTGGGGCTAAAGTAATTGTAAGCAGTCGTTCTCAAGAAGCCGTAGATGCAGTTGCCGAAGAATTTAAAGCCCAAGGCTACGAAGCTACAGGAATTGCCTGTCATGTTGGAGATGAAGATCAACGACAAGCATTAATCCAAAAAACAGTAGCCCTGTACGGTGGTGTCGACATCTTGGTTAACAATGCAGCAACCAACCCTGTTTTTTCTCCTTTGGAAGGTATCGAAAATAATGTTTTTGATAAAATTATGGATGTGAATGTCAAAGCTTGTTTTTCGTTTGCAAAACATTGTTTTCCTTTTATGAAAGAAAAAAACAATGGAAGCATCATCAATATTGCTTCTGTCGAAGGAATGAAACCCAGTTTGGGGCTCGGACTTTACGGAGTTAGTAAATCGGCATTGATTATGTTGACCCAATCGCAAGCCAGTGAGTGGGGGAAATATGGAATCCGATCCAATGCAATTTGTCCAGGACTTATTAAAACTAAATTCAGTAAAGCCCTTTGGAGTAATGAACACATCATGAAACAGGTAGAAAGTCACCTACCGCTTCAACGTGCAGCTGATCCAACAGAAATTGCTGGACTTGCAGTATATCTGGCTTCACAGGCATCTTCTTATACTACAGGAGCTGTATTGAATGCCGATGGAGGACATATGTTAACTTAAACTACAACAATGGAACAACAAACCAACACAGCTTATGCGACCCGTTTAACAAACACGAGTGAATTGAGCGCCTATATAGGAAAAGAATTGGGACTGACCGAGTGGATGCCCATGACACAACAAC
>DLQO01000055.1 GCA_002478765.1 Flavobacteriales bacterium UBA7430 | reverse complement strand
GTATTATTTTTATCCAGTCCATTATCTAGTTATATTAGTGGTGTTACCTTAGCGGTTGATGGGCTAGAACATTTGGCAGGAGATCGAATGGAATTATATAACACCATCATGTCGTTTATGAAATAATAAAAGATTGGATATGAAAAAAAACCTTCAACGTATTGGACTTTTACTACTAGCAGGGCTAGTCTATCTTGGGTTTTATCCCGTTGATTTAGATCTTGCGGCACGACCATCACCACCTTATCCGGGCATGGAAGGGGATTTTAAAGTAAATAATCTACTAGCTGAAACCAATATCGTAACTGTTGCTGGTGTTGGTCCGGAATCGATTGCTCAAGACAGCCAAGGGAATTTTTATAGTGGACTCGACAATGGCGACATCATTCGATTTGATGTCTCGGGATCTAATCAAACGGTAATTGGAAACACAAAAGGGCGTCCGCTTGGGATGAAATTTGCTCCTAATGGTTGGCTGATTATTGCGGACCGTGAAATGGGATTAATCGCATTAGACAGTTTGGGGTCAATAACAACCCTGCTCAATACGATTGAAGGAACCCCCATCCAATTTGCAGATGATCTCGCTATAACCCAAGAAGGTGTTGTTTATTTTTCGGACGCTACCCAACGAAATCCGATCATAATTGAAAATGAATTTTGGGAACAACGCCCCTCGGGAAGAATTATATCCTATGATTTAAACACCAGAGAGGCAGCAGTTGTCCTAGATGAATTGTTCTTCGCAAATGGCGTTGCTCTTGATGCGAATGAGGATTATATTATCATCAATGAAACCTTTGGACTAGAAATTAAAAGACATTGGATTCGTGGAACTAAAAAAGGAACTACCGAAATGTTTACCAACGAGCTCCCTGGGTTTCCAGATAATGTAACTTTTGCTGATGGTATTTTTTGGATCGCCATACCGAGTCAACGTGCCTTAGAAGCGGAGCCACTTACCGATCTCCCTTTCTTGAGATCTGTACTTTTGCGTTTACCAAAATCTGTACGAGACGGTATTACACCTAAACCCTATTCCATGATCTTGGGGTTTGACAGCGAAGGAAAACTACAATACAATTTACAAGACCCAAATGGAGGGTATGATTATATAACCAGTGTCCTACATGTAGATGACAAACTTTATTTAGGAAGTTTGAAAGAAACGGCAATAGGAATTTATACATTAAAAAAAGAAACACATGATTAATTTAGAGGGACAAGTAGCCATCATCACTGGTGGTGCCCAAGGAATTGGCGAGGGCGTTTGCAAAGTGTTTTGCGATGCGGGAGCCACAGTAGCCTTATGGGATGTTCGAGATTCTGGAGCAGAAACCGCTGCAAAATTAAAAGATGAAGGAGGAAAAATTTTCTTTCAAAAAGTAGACATCACCAATCGTGAAGCTGTTGATGCTGCGGTAAATGAAATCATCGGTACACACAGTAAAATTGATGTTTTAATCAATAACGCTGGAATTGTTCGCGATAAGTCAATACTTAAAATGACACAGGAAGAATGGGATGCCGTCATCAATGTCAATTTGAATTCCTTATTCATAACTACCCAAGCAGTTCTTCCGCACATGCGCGAAGCACGTTATGGTAGAATCATATCGGCTTCATCTATCAATGGTTTTGCAGGAGCTTTTGGTCAAACCAATTATTCGGCTTCTAAGGCTGGAGTTGCAGGTTTCACTCGAGCGCTTTGTCGCGAAGTGGGACGATATGGCATAACGGCCAATGCAGTTGCGCCAGGTTTTATTGAAACAGAAATGACTTCCGGTATGCCTGAAGAAATTATCAAAGCTGGAATTGCAATGATTCCTGTAGCCCGTATCGGAACAGCCGAGGATATGGGATATGCTTATCTTTACTTAGCATCAAAACAAGCTGGATTTATTAACGGAGTAACCCTCCATGCAAATGGTGGCGCAATGCCAATGTAATTATGAGTGTAAAAAAATTATTTGATTTAGAAGGAAAAGTAGCAGTCGTTACAGGTTCAAGTAAAGGAATAGGAAAAGCAATTGCAGAAGCTCTTGCCGAATTTGGTGCTAAAGTAATTGTGAGCAGTCGTTCTCAAGAAGCGGTAGATGCAGTTGCTGAAGAATTCAAAGCCAAAGGCTATGAAGCTACAGGCATAGCCTGCCATGTTGGAGATGAAGATCAACGACAAGCTTTAATCCAAAAAACAGTAGCCCTATACGGTGGTGTAGACATCCTTGTAAACAATGCAGCAACCAATCCCGTTTTCTCACCTTTAGAAGGCATCGAAAATAATGTTTTTGATAAAATTATGGATGTGAATGTAAAAGCTTGCTTTTCGTTTGCAAAACATTGTTTCCCTTTTATGAAAGAAAAGAAAAATGGAAGTATCATTAATATTGCCTCTGTCGAAGGAATGAAACCGAGTTTAGGACTCGGACTCTATGGAGTGAGTAAATCTGCTTTGATTATGCTTACCCAATCTCAAGCAAGTGAATGGGGTAAATATGGAATTCGTTCTAATGCAATTTGCCCAGGGCTTATTAAAACCAAATTCAGTAAAGCGCTTTGGAGTAACGAACACATCATGAAACAAGTTGAAAGTCACTTACCCCTTCAACGCGCAGCCGATCCAAAAGAAATTGCTGGACTTGCAGTTTATTTAGCTTCACAGGCATCATCTTATACTACTGGTGCAGTACTGAATGCTGATGGAGGACATATGTTAACTTAAACCACAACAATGGAACAACAAACCAACACAGCCTATGCGACACGCCTAACAAACACAAGTGAATTGAGTGCGTATGTAGGGAAAGAACTCGGACTGACCCAGTGGATGCCCATGACACAACAAC
>DLQO01000074.1 GCA_002478765.1 Flavobacteriales bacterium UBA7430 | reverse complement strand
AGGATAAAAGGAGAGATTTCTGCATTTTCCTTCGATCCTGAAGCGATACCAACTTCCAAACCTGAAATTTTTGTAGGCTCTGTTATGTTGTACATGGTCATTAAAACAAGACCATCGGAATTGTTTTGGAATCGTGCTGTTCCATATTCACTTTTCAAAAAAGCAATCTCATAAATACCAATTCCATCTAATGAATACAAATCTTTCGTGATTTGAAAGTTTCTTTTATATTGGTTGTTCGTGAAGTTAGCTCCACCTTCTTTATCCATCCCTGATGATACAGTGAAATCTAATTTGTAGTTATCCGGTTCCAAGGGATTAAAGTCACGAACAAAGTTTTGAAGTAGGTATGTGCTGTCTTTTTTTATCAAATCACTAGAGACAATGGTACCAAACATCTCGTTATTGTTGGAATCCAAGACCTTCATGTTCATTTGCACGTCCGTCTGGTCTTCGCTCCCGAAATTAAAGACTTCTCCTCTAAGTAAGTATTCTACTTTCTGCTGAGTTACAGGAATTCGCCCATATTCCAATCCATCGCTGCTAATAAATCCAGTGTTCATAACGATGTCATTGTTTGGTTGTTCATTGATAGATACATCGTCAATAAGCCAGGTATAAGCTTTTCCGGTCCAATGAAAACGAACCCAAATATTTTCTTCACCTCCTGCAATTTTACTTATGTTTAAGCGGGTTAGCGTAGGGTTTTTTCTAACACCATCAAATATTTCTACTCCCTCAAATAGTTCATACACTCTTTCATCTGTTTCTGCATCAAAGTTTGGGTCTAAGTCTGGCCAATCCTCATTTGTTGAACTGATGACAACATAACACTTAGATTTAAAATTATAATGATAGGTTTCAAACTGCAGGACCAGATTTTCATTACTGCTAAGATTAATAGGTGTAGCGGTAGTGATCCATGAAGATTGTTCTTCACTTTGGTTATCAAGAGTATATCTGTAGGAGTCTAAAAAAGCAAAGCCATTTAATTTACTCGAAGAGTTGATTGTTGATAACGGATTTTCTGTATCGAATCCTCTACCAATGACCCAGTCTAAATTACTACCGGGAGCATGACCCAATGTCCAAGTAGTTGGATCTGAGAAATCATCAGACCACAATGGCGTGGCTGCTGTTTGAAGTGGGTTCCTGTCGTTTGTAGATGGAGTGTAGTTTAATGTTTTTGTAGTTCGGAGTTCTTCTTGTGTAATGTTCACTTTTTCTAGTGCTACATTTTGAGCAACCATTAAGGAGATGGTACTTGCATAAATCATTAATAAGTTAATTTTTTTCATAATAAAATGGTTTTATTGATTGGTAATAAATTACATGCACAAATTTTTATTTATTATTTACAGGCTGTATATTATAGAGATGCTTCACATACAAATAAATCTTGTAATGAAACACTAAAAAAAAAAGCCCCTGCAAAACGAGTTTGGAGGGGCCTTTTTTGCTGTTATTTTTCTATTTATTTAATGACAAGCCTTTGTGTGGTTTGTGTGATCTCATTAGATATCCTTACAAGATATATGCCAGACTCCTCTCCAGAGATATTAAATGTTTCGCTAAGTCTGCTGTCTCTTTTTTTAACACATACAATCTCACCCAACACATTGATGATTTCAACTTTGGTAAACGGTTTTGTTGAGCGAACGCTAAATTCGTTTGTAGCAGGGTTAGGGAAGATGTGTGAAGATTCTTGATGCTTTTCATCAAGATTGACAAAGTTATTCAGCCCAAGTCGAATCGCAAACGCATTGCCATTTGTGTATATTTGATCGTCATGAGGTGAGTAGATGTTGGATACACCGTCGGGTTGAATGATCGTATTATCGTCGTAAATGTTGATGTGGCTTTTTCCATATTCGGAAAATAGTTCCACACAAGCATAATACACCCCCGGGTTAAGCGTAGTTTTTGGTAAGGGGAGCCACATTTTTCCAGCATCAATATGCCATTGCTTGACAATATTGTCCTCCATGTTTTGTGTAACTCGATCATCATAAACATCTACATTTAATCTTGCCTCACCATCAAGGATAAAAGGGTATGCATAGGCTCCCGGTTCCGTGTCTTTTGTGATTGCAATTTCGATACCCGATACATCTGTTTGTTCTATGATTCTGTAGTAAACCATCATAACCAGTCCATCTTGGTCTTCAATAAAACTGTTTGTACCCATAGATGATAGGGATCGTTTACTTTCTTCATACACACCTATTCCATCAACGGAATATAGTTCGTCTGTAATTTCAAAGTTTCGAGTGTACGTATTGTTTGTTGTGTAATGATCTCCTATGGAATCATTGTCTAAGTCAGAACTAGCACTTGCTATTAATTGGTAGGAACCCGATGTTATGTTTGAGGCAGTGGGCAAACTATAAATAGCGATGCTGTCATTTTTCAAAAGAGGCAACGTGGCTGAATTGTCAATAATTTCGTTATCGTTTTGATCTCTTATGGACACGTTTAAACGGACATTTTCTTGTGCATCAATACCAAAATTACTCACAACTCCGCCCAATATAAGCGTATCGCTTGTTTGAGAAACAGGAATTCGACCATACTCAACGATACTTCCATTCGTCATCCAGGCAGAGTTAAGAATGATGTCATTTTTGGGTTGCTCAATGAGTGCAACATCATCTATAAACCAAGCATAGCCATATGTGCCTGTCCAGTGAAAACGAATCCAGACTTTTTCTTGATTTCCAGCAGATTCACTTATGTTTATTCGATACAGGGTTGGGTTAGCGCCTACGTTTTCTCTTGGTTCTCCTGAAATACTTGGAAATACTTCGTAAACATTTGGATTGGTACGGGCATCAAAGTCTGGATCTAACTGTGGCCAATCTTCATTGGTGGTGCTTGTCACTAAGAAGCATTTTTCGCTTGAAAATGATTGATACCATGTTTCGAATTCAATAACAATACGTTCGTTGTTTGATAGATTGATTGCGTCTGCTGTTGTAAACCATGAATCTTCCACTTCGGCTCCAGCATTTTCTCCTCCATATTCATCAGAATCAATCATGGCATAACCATTTTCATACGATGGTGAGGCGATTGTTTCTATGGGGTGAATACCTCCACAAGATAAATCAGTTCCTATTTCCCAGTCTAAATTACATTTTGACTGGTCATGATCTATAACCCACGTGTTTGGATCTGAAAAATCATCTGACCAAATGTAATTATTGTCTACTGATCGGCTCATTCTGGTAATCTTTTCGATAAAATCGATGTCTTTTCTGGGTTTTTCCTGTGCAAATATTATTGATGAAACCAACAGACAAATCGTAAAAAATATATTTTCTTTCATGGGGGCGGTTCAATTTTGTTCAATGTCTTACAAGATACCGTTTTTAATAATTACGACATCTCATAAGTGCTTTTTTCATAGCTGTTTACGTCAGGACATGAGCATATTAGATTTCGGTCTCCGTATGCCTGATCGATTTTTTTTACAGCCGGCCAAAATTTATTTTCACTAACCCAAGTTAACGGAAATGCTGCTTGCTGTCGAGTATAGGTGTATTTCCAATGATCACTTGTACTCTCACTTAATGTATGTGGAGCATTTTTAAGAAGGTTGTCTTCCGCGTCAAAATCGCCATCTATAACTTGATTGATTTCGGATTTGATGCTTATTAAGGCTTCACAAAATCGATCTATTTCTTCTTTACTTTCACTCTCGGTAGGTTCTATCATTAAGGTTCCTACTACTGGAAATGATACTGTAGGAGCATGATAACCGTAATCCATCAGTCGCTTTGCTATATCTGTAACATCAATTCCACTTAGTGCTTTTAAATCTCTACATTCAAGAATCATTTCATGAGCGACGCAGCCATTCTCTCCGCTGTAGAGAATTTTGTAGTCTTTCTCTAATTTAACTTTCATGTAGTTTGCATTCAGTATGGCATATTCTGTAGCCTTTTTAAGCCCTGATGCGCCAAGCATTTTGATGTAACCGTATGATATTAATAATATTAATGCAGACCCCCAGGGAGCAGCTGAAATTGCTGAGATGCTCTTTTCACCACCACATTCAATGACTGGATGTCCTGGAAGAAACTCAACCAATTGCTTTGCCACGCCGATAGGTCCCATTCCTGGCCCCCCGCCACCGTGAGGTATCGCAAAGGTTTTGTGTAGATTGAGATGACATACATCAGCCCCTATTTCTCCTGGAGATGTGAGCCCAACTTGAGCATTCATATTTGCACCATCCATATAGACTTGTCCGCCATTTTCATGAATGATGTTGGTGATTTCTTTTATGGACTTCTCGAAGACGCCGTGTGTAGAGGGGTAGGTAATCATTAGTGCTGAAAGTTCATGTGCATGAGTTTCAGACTTTTCTTTTAAATCATTGAGGTCAATGTTACCCATCTCGTCGCATTTTACGACAACAACGTTCATTCCTGCCATGACTGCAGATGCGGGGTTTGTTCCGTGTGCAGAAGAGGGTATAAGTGTTATATTTCTTTGGAAATCTCCTCTAGATCGATGATAAGCTCGTATCACCATTAAGCCTGCATATTCTCCCTGTGCACCTGAATTTGGTTGTAAAGACATCCCCGCGAAGCCGGTTATTTCACAAAGATCTTTTTCAAGCGCTTTGAAAATTTCTTGATAACCTTCTGCCTGATCTATAGGGATAAATGGATGAAGAGCACTGAAGTTACTTTCATTGAGTGGTAGCATTTCAGAAGCTGCATTGAGTTTCATTGTACACGAACCCAGCGCAATCATAGAATGGGTTAATGATAAGTCTTTGCGTTCTAGTTTTTTGATGTAACGCATCATTTCAGTTTCAGAATGGTAAGTGTTGAAGATTTTATGTTGCATAAAATCTGTTTTTCTTTCTTGTCTCTCTGAGATTGGTGATGAATCGTGTATGTCCGTTATTCTATCAAAGTCTTTTGCTTTTGCAAAGGCAAGAACACTTAGAATGTCATTAAGGTCGTCTAGAGTTGTTGTTTCATTGATGCTGATGCTTATCGTATTTTCATCTATGTACAGGAAGTTGATCTCTGCATCAAGGGCAATTTTGTTAACATTCTCAGCACTTACTTCATGTAGGTCAATCAAAAGAGTGTCGAAATAACACTCATTTTTTTGAGTGTAACCGATGTTCTTGAGCGCTTTATTGAGTGCGTTGGCTTGATTGTGAATTCGTCTTGCAATATGTGTGATACCTTTTGGTCCATGAAATACAGCATACATTCCGGCCATAATCGCTAAAAGTACTTGAGCGGTACAAATGTTTGAGGTTGCTTTTTCTCTTTTTATGTGTTGCTCTCGCGTTTGAAGAGCCATTCGCAAGGCAGGCTCATTGTTTGCGTCTCTGGAAAGTCCAATCATACGTCCGGGTACATTTCTCTTGAAAGACTCTTTTGTTGCAAAATAAGCAGCATGAGGCCCTCCGTATCCCATGGGGATTCCAAATCGTTGCGTGGAACCGACAACAACATCTGCTCCCCAGGATCCTGGAGCTTCTATCAAACTTAACGACAACAAGTCAGCAGCTACAGCAACGAAAGCGTCCGCTTCATGTGCTTGATTTGCAATCTTTTTGTAGTTGTAAACTTCGCCCGTTGCTGCAGGGTATTGTAGTAATACCCCGAAAGTCTTGTCGTTACATACATAGTTACGGTGATTGCCCAAAATGAGTTCAATACCTAAAGGTTCTGCACGAGTTTCTAGGAGACTTATGGTTTGAGGTAAGCAATCCTCAGAAACGAAAAATTGTTTTGCATCTGATTTTTTCTTCTTACGAGATCTGCCGTTGTAAAACATAATCATTGCTTCTGATGCGGCAGTTGCCTCATCCAGAAGGGAAGCATTTGCAATCTCCATTCCCGTTAGGTCAATGACCATAGTTTGAAAGTTCAATAGAGCTTCAAGTCTTCCCTGAGAAATTTCTGGTTGATACGGTGTATAGGCCGTATACCACCCTGGGTTTTCAAGGATGTTTCTCTGGATTACACTTGGGAGTACTGTAGGATGGTACCCCAATCCAATGTACGTTTTAAAAGTTTTGTTTTTACTGGATATGTTTTTGATGTGACCAAGAAACTCTTGTTCACTCATAGCCTCATTTAAATCCAAGTCATTCGAAAGTCTGATGTTTGAAGGAATTGTTTTCTTGATTAATTCCTCCATGGTGTTGAGTCCAATGGTTGCCAACATTTCTTTGGCATCTTCTTCTCTGGGACCGATGTGGCGAAGTGCAAATGAGTTTGTATTCATTCTTTAGTTATGATGTAGTTTGATGCGTTAAAATTAAGAAATTATGATTGCTGTAATCGATTACTATCGACGAAAATATAAGTACTTTTGAACAGTATGAAATTTGTCTTTAAAGCCTTAGATTTATTAGTTTCAAGCAACATTTACGTGTCTTTTGGAGTCCTTGTATTAACATGGGTAAGTCTTGATATTAGGCAACTTAGATGTGATGATTTGTTGGGTTTTGTTTTTTTCTCAACGCTTTTCATTTATAATTTCATTCGTTTGGTTCGTGTTCATCCAATGGTCATGGAGGGGGATTCTAATCGACATAAAATCATTTTTAGATATCGAGAACTTTTATGGGCTTTGAGTATTGTTTCAGGCTTTATAGCTTGTTACTTTTTCACATCTCTGTACAGGAGTATTTGGGTCTATTTACTGCCTATGTCCATAGTCTCTGTGACCTATGTTTTACCTGTTTACAAAACTTCATTTGGACATTGGGTTAGACTTAGAGATGTCCCCTGTTTAAAAATATTTTTAATAGCAATGACTTGGGCTTTTGTTACCGAAGGTTTGCCCTCAATTTTATCCATTGACAAAGTTGATTCTTTAGCCTTGCTGGAACGTTTTTTATTCGTCTTTGCAATAACTATACCCTTTGATATTCGAGATTTACATTTTGATAAAATGAGTCTGAGAACTTTACCTCAATTATTTGGTCCTGTGGGAGCTCGGAGAATTGGTATTTCGGCATTATTAGTCGCGGAATTGATACTTGCTTATCGATGCTTTTTTGAGAATAGTATTGATTTTTGGTCTGGTATTGTTGTTTATTTTACCTACGAGGTTTCTGCCTTTTTGGTTTATAAAAGTCATCCGAATTCTAAAGAAAGATATGTCACTCTTGGGGTGGAAGGTATGTGTATTCTTATGGGAGTGATGTATCTCTTGCAAAAACAACTTTAGTTGCAGTAAAGAAAGTAAACGAGAGCTAATTATCGAAGGTATGATTTATCGTAAATCAATGATGTCGTATCCAGAAAAATCCTTGTCATTAAGTATGAAAGCTGAGTCTTGAATGATTAGTGGGGAAAAGGTGTGTATGGTATATTCTGAGTTTGTTCCGTTTTCGCCAATTTGTGTGATATTTTTAATTTGTTTTGCTCCTGTATCTATAATGAGTTCGATTTTCTCATAATCAACTTCATCTCTATATTCAGGAAGCAGATGGATAACTTGTAGGTTCCCCGTTTGATCTCCGAGGTCATAAGTAAATCCACTCTCGTACATTTTTAGGAGATTTGATGGTGTAAGCGCCTCTTCATCATCAAGGTCAATTTCTGAAATTTGAATTTCTTCATCTTCTTCCATAACGGTCCAAATGGTTTCACCATTGCTCACTTGACGAATCCCCATGAATGTGAGTAAGTATTGCTCATTTTTAACGATTAATGATCCGGGAGAGGATTCACTTATGTTTTCGTTAGAGTTGCTTAGTGTAAAATCAAAGTTTATGTGAATTGCTTCAAGAGCATTTGTTGCTGCACTTACCTCATCAAGGATTGCCTTTGCTGTTGTGTTACTGATGTTTTGTGCAATAGAATTAAATCCCAGAGGGATCAGGGCAAAGAGTAAGAATATGTTTTTCATGAAGTTGTGTTTACCTTTGATGATTGAATAAAGTAAAAATATATAAGATCATAGCAATGCCAGAAGACTTTGTATTAGTCCTCTGTTTCAGCGTTCAGAAGTTGCTCAAGGCTATATTCATCAGGAATGAGTACTTGTCGAGCTTTACTTCCTTCAAAAGGACCAATGATGCCTGCAGCTTCGAGTTGATCGATGATTCTTCCTGCTCTGTTGTATCCCAATTTAAGTTTTCGTTGAAGTAATGATGCTGACCCTTGTTGGTGCATAACAATGACAGATGCAGCATCTCTAAACAAGGAGTCACGATCGTTAAGATCTATAGTACCTATTGCTTTGGCTTCTTCACCGACATATTCGGGAAGTTCAAATGCTATAGGATATCCTTGTTGTGAACCGATGAAATCCGTTAATTTTTCGACTTCTGGAGTGTCTATAAAAGCACACTGCAAACGAGTCATTTCGTTCCCATCGGAAATTAGCATGTCACCTCGACCGATCAATTGGTTTGCTCCAGCCGCATCCATAATTGTTCTCGAATCAATCACGGAGGTTACCCGAAACGCAATACGAGCAGGGAAGTTGGCTTTAATGGTTCCCGTAATGATGTTGGTTGTAGGTCTTTGCGTGGCTACAATCAGGTGAATACCTATGGCTCTAGCTAGCTGAGCTAAACGTGCAATTGGGGTTTCAATTTCTTTGCCTGCCGTCATGATCAGGTCGGCAAATTCATCAATTACCAGAACGATATATGGCAAATAACGATGTCCATTTTCAGGATTCAGTTTACGGTTTATGAATTTGTGATTGTATTCTTTGATGTTACGAACCTGAGCTTTTTTGAGCAGATCATATCGAGCATCCATTTCAATACACAGGGAATTTACCGTATTTACAACTTTGGTGGTGTCTGTTATGATGGCCTCTTCAGAGTCGGGAAGTTTCGCGAGGAAATGTCGCTCAATCTTATTGTAAAGGGTTAATTCTACTTTTTTAGGATCAACCAACACAAACTTAAGCTGTGAGGGGTGTTTTTTGTAAAGTAGCGAAGCCAAAATAGCATTTAAACCTACCGATTTTCCCTGGCCTGTGGCTCCTGCCATGAGTAGGTGGGGCATTTTGGCTAAATCGGCTACGAAGGTTTCATTTGATATGGTTTTACCCAATCCTATGGGCAGTTCGTAGTCGGCATGTTGGAATTTTTCAGAGGCCAATATGGACTTCATAGATACAATACTAGGCTTGCTGTTTGGGACTTCTATCCCAATGGTACCTTTTCCTGGAAGAGGTGCTATGATTCGAATTCCTAGAGCAGCTAAACTCAAGGCAATATCATTTTCTAAGCCTTTAATCTTGGAAATACGAACTCCAGGTGCAGGAACGATTTCATAAAGGGTTACTGTTGGGCCAACCGTAGCCTTTATCTTCGAAATTTCAATTTTATAGTTGTTGAGCGTTTCAACAATTTGATTTTTATTGGCTTCCAACTCCTCTTTGTCAACTGTAACTTGAGAATTGGGGTATTCAATCATTAAGTCTATGGTTGGATGCTTATAACGACCTAAGTCTAATTTCGGATCGTATTCTCCAAATTCTTCCAAAGCTTTGTTGACTTCTTTGTCGGAAAGCACTTCTTCGTCTTTAACTTCAACGTCCATTTCAACTTCTTCGTGAACGGTTTCCGAAGTTTCTTTTTGTTCCGGCATTTCTATGGACATTTCTTGGACGTTGCTTTCAACCTCACCTAAATCGTTATCATTGGCTGAGTCTGTTAAGGAGCTTGTTAAGGGCTCCTGTATATCTTCCTCAATAATTGTTTGTGTACCCAAATCGTTTGTAAGCTTTTCCTTCCTTTTGAAGAATTCTTGAATTTTTTCAGGCGTCCATTTGTAATAGAGACCCAAGAATATAAACATGGAAAAACTTAGAATTAAACTTGCTCCTGTAGTACCAATGAGTCGAGTTAAATACAAAGAAATGATGGTCCCTGAATAACCAGATAAGATACTTGTTTCACTGAAAAATAAACCAAAAAACACCATTGACCAAAGCCCCATAAAAAGAGTATTTTTAAAGAGGCGTTTTAAATTAATAATGTACTGATTTGTGAAGGTCTGTAGTCCCGTTACAAACAAGTAAAATGGAATTAAAAATGAGGCGACACCAATATGTTTGTAAATGAAGAATTGACCCAGTGCAGCTCCAATATTACCCAATGCATTGCTTACCTTAATATTTGAATCAAGCAAAATAGAGCCTATACTTAGTTGCAGGATGTCAAAATCATTTTTCCAATTGAAAAGAAAGGAGATGAATGCAAGGACAAATATGAGCGATAGGCATAGAAAGAATAAACCGAGTACGACTTGGGTTGTCTTATCGTCAGTGTTTAATCCAAATTGAGGATACTTATTTTTTTTCTTTCTTACCATGTGTCTGAATAAATCCAAATGTAATTAAAATGCCTTTGACAAATCTTATGAAAGCGAGCTTTTATTCACGATGATATTCACATTTGGATTGACCTTATATTAAATACTCCATGATGAAAAATAACTCGATATATTTCAATTCCATAGAGTTTTCAATTCCATGCTTTCTTAGATTTAGTATTTAACTTTTAAGATGAAATAAATTGTATTTTTACTCATTGTAATTTCTATATTGTATGCGATACTTCCAACTGGCGTTTCTTTTTTGTTTGCCCATACTGGTTCAAGCTCAGAATCATACACCACGCTGTCATTTTGATTCTGTATATACAGAACAATTAAAATCTGTTGATTTTCAAAAAATCGTTCAACAGAATGAAGAAGCTTTCCAAAGATTCAAGAACCAAAAATCAAGGGCAGCTAATTCAACATATACCATTCCTGTGGTTGTTCATGTAGTGAAAAATGAATCTCAAACCGATATGGTTATTACTGATGAAGAAATTTATCGTCAAATTGAGATTCTTAATGAGTCTTACAATGCTACAAACAATGACATCATTCAAACGCCTGACTATTTCAACTCGGAGATAGGGAACCCATCGATTGAATTCTGCCTAGCTACCGTAGATCCTCAAGGTTATGCATCCATTGGTATCACACGTAATTCCACAGAAGTTAGTTCTTTTTCTACTGCTTTAGATAATGTAAAACACACTGCTGAAGGTGGGGTTGACGCGTGGGATACCAATTCGTATTTAAATATTTGGGTTGCTAAAATAACAACTAGTGTGTTAGGTTACTCGCATGCACCGTCAAAAAACATTTCATCTAATGAGCATGGTCTTGTTATCTCCTATAAATATTTTGGAGTTAATGATCACCCTAAATACGGAATGGGAAAGACAGCTGTTCATGAAATCGGTCATTATTTAAACTTAAATCATCCATGGGGAGTTGGTAGTGGTAGTTGTGAACTTGATGATGGTGTTGACGACACGCCTGTGTCTGAGAAAGCCTATTACGAAATACCCGAACATCCACAAGTTTCATGTGAGACTGTAGATATGTTTATGAATTATATGGAGTATGTGAATGACTCTGTGATGGTGATGTTTAGCAAAGGTCAAGTTGAGAGAATGCATTTTGCACTGAATTACTATTCGAACCGTAAATCATTGTTACAGTCTAACGGCTGTGGTATACCTGACTTAATTGCAGAGCCACAAGTAAAACATACCAGTTCTGAGCTAATTGATGATGGAGCAATTTATTTAAATATCGCATCTGGTATACCGCCTTACTCAATAGCTTGGGATACGGGTTCAAATATAGATAGTTTGACAAATCTCTCAACAGGTGATTATTCAGTTACGATTCTAGATTCTTTAGAACGTGAGTTGAATTTGAGTTTTAATATTTCCTATTACGGTAACTTATACGATTCAGATGACTTTGAAAGTTACCAGACAGACTCTCTTTTGTACTTGCAGTCAAATTCTTGGAAAGCATACTGTACCGATTCTTTTGCTGCAAATATTCACACTCAAAACGCACCCGAAGGAAGTCAGTTCTTGGAGATTAATGGGTCAGACGGTTCCAACCAATTTTCCAGAAATCTCGGATCTTTGGTTGAGAATGCTTTTGATTTGTCTTTTCAGTTGTATGTTCCGTCAGGGAGAAGTGCTGCCTATACTGTTTATCACGACGCTGATTGTTCGGACCCTGAATCTGCTTACCAGCTGCAGTTCCATACAAATGGTCAGGGTTACATAAAGGTTGGTGAGGAAAATATTTCTTTTGATTTCCCACAAAATCAGTGGTTTAATTTAGTTCAACTCATAGATATGGATCGAGATCTTGTGGTTTTGACTATTGATGATCAGGAACAAGCAAATTGGTCCATAGATCGTCATAATATACCAACAAGATTAAGTAGTATTGTTTTCAATGATGAAGTAGATTCTTTGACACAAGTACACTATTATATCGATGATTTTAAATTTGAATTGGCGGTAAATACTGATGTTGGAATTTATGAAGATACTCCAGATTTAAAATTACTGTTGTATCCAAATCCCACGTATACAGAGATAAATATTCGTTTGGGTAACAAATTGAATAATCATTATGAAGTTTCTGTAGTGAACATTTTAGGGCAGGTATTTATGGAGAAACAATGGGATGCACGAAATCATTCAGAATTAAAGTTTTCTGTTGAATCTTTGAATCAAGGAGTATATTTTGTTTTTGTAAAATCTAAAGATGTTAAAAAGGTTCTTCGATTCGTGGTACAACGATAACTTTCTACTGATTTACTCACTTTTTACGTACTCCATTTTTGAGTTCTAATTTTTTATTTTAGCTAAAACTATTTCTATGGATAATGTCTTTTCTCAACTAGGTTTTGTTTTGCCAGCTGTATTGGTCTTACTGATCGCAGTATACATGCTCAAAAAAGTTCTAAATCACGACCATTCACGTCGTGTTTTTGAATACAAAAAGTCCATATCGAAGGAGGTTATTTCCCTTAGAATGCAGGCATACGAAAGGTTAGCTCTTTTTTTAGAGCGCATGAAGCCCGTTAATTTAATCCCTAGGGTTCAGCAAGTAAACATGAAGTCTATGTCGCTTCATGCAGCTCTTTTACAAACCATTCGTAGTGAATATGATCACAACATGTCACAGCAAGTGTATGTTTCCGATGAAGCTTGGAGTTTAATTAATGACGCTAAAAATCAATTGCTTGGTGTGATTAATGAAAAGGTAACATCGGTGTCTCCTCATTCTGATGCAACAGATTTAGGAAAGTTAATTATACAAGGTGCTCTCGAGGAAAATAAGTGGATGATTGATGAAGCTTTGAGCTTGTTGAAAAAGGAATTGAGAGATAATTATTAAGGGTTTCCTTAATAGGTATTGAATTTGTCAAATCGAAGTATTTATTGTGGTATTAAATGTCTTCAAACTCAATATTCGTATAAGATGACGTGTCCTTTTCAGAATTTTCTGAGGAGCTTTGGTCCGTTTCGAAATCAGAGATAATTTCCTCGCCCTTTTCGTCGATGATAAATTTCGTTACATCTTCAAACATTTCCTTGAATTTGAGAAAATCTTCCTTGTAGAGATAAATTTTATGTTTTTTGTAATAAGCGGAACCATCTTCATTGGTATGCTTTTTACTTTCGGTGATGGTTAGGTAATAGTCATCAGCACGTGTTGATCTTACGTCAAAAAAATAAGTCCTTCTTCCAGCTCTTAATATCTTTGAGAAGATTTCTTGTGATTTTCTATCCTGTTCTTCCATGGTTTAGTTTGATTTTGCCCACTTAACGCACATCAAATCTTGTAAAAATTATCCTGATATAAAAGAAAAACATAGAAAAGGTGCATCATTGTTTGCCTTCTACAAGCTGTTTGTTAAATATTTGGGCGTATTCACCGTTTAAATCCATGAGTGTTTTGTGCAATCCATGCTCTATAATTTCACCATCTTTCAATACAATAATTTGATCAGCGTGTTTGATTGATGATGCACGATGAGAAATGATAATACAAGACTTGTTTTTACTTTCCGTTTTAATGTTTTGTAAAATACGCTCCTCAGTTTCGACATCGACAGCAGATAAACAGTCATCAAAGAGCATGAATTCAGGCTCTCTAATGAGCGCTCGAGCTATGGAAAGTCTTTGCTTTTGACCTCCAGATAGTGTTATTCCTCGTTCACCAATTAGTGTGTCAAATTTCCTCTTAAAACCCATAATGTTTTCGAAGATTCCTGCTTGCTTAGCAGCCCTGTAAACGGTATTATCATCTGAGTTATGACTGCCAAATGCAATGTTGTTGTAGATGGTGTCGGAGAATAAAAATGCTTCTTGAGGAACATATCCTACTGCATTTCTCAGGTCGAACAGGTTTAATTCTTTGATGTTCTTGTTACCGATAGAAATTGTTCCAGAGTTGGGATCATTAATTCTACAGAGTAGTTCGGCAAGTGTGCTTTTACCAGATCCAATTTTTCCAATGATTCCAAGCGTTTCTCCTTGTTTTATGGAAAATGAAACATTTTTTAGTGCCTGTATTCCTGTGTCACTGTAGGTGAAAGAAACTTGGTTGAATTCTATGTCGCCCTCGATTTTTGTTGATTCTGTAGTGTTGTTTTTAACCTCAGGATCTTCTCTCAAAAATTCGTTAATCCGTTCTTGAGATGCGGCTGCTCTTTGAACGATTGAGGTGACCCATCCTAGAGAGGCAACTGGCCATGTTAGCATGTTTACATAGATGACAAAAGTAGCGATATGTCCTACTTGAATATTTCCAGCGATAGCTTCAAGGCCCCCGATGTAGATGGTGAATAGCGTACTTAACCCAATGAGCAAAATCATTAATGGAAAAAATAACGCATTTACTTTTACAAGAGACAGATTTTTTGTCTTGTAATCCTCTGCCGCATTCATGAACTGATTTTGAGCAAAGGCTTCTTGTGTATAGGATTTTATAACGCGTATCCCTGAAAACGTTTCTTGACTTATACTGGATAACTTTGAGAGCTGTCTTTGAACAATTTCACTCTTTTTGTTCATGACACTACTTACTTTATAAATAGCGATCACAAGTAAGGGCAGTGGGCTCAAAACGTAAAGCGTAAGCTTTGGGCTTATGCTGATCATTTTGGGTATCACAAGTGAAATACTAATGATGAGGTTAGAGGTGTAAAGAATTGCAGGGCCTAGGAACATACGAACACGACTTACATCTTCGCTAATGCGATTCATAAGGTCTCCTGTTTTGTTTCTCTTGTAAAATGAAATACTCAATTTCTGATAGTGGTTGTATATTTCATTTTTCAAATCATACTCTATCATTCTGGACATGACGATGATGGTTTGCCTCATAAAAAACATAAACAATCCTTTACAGACAGCAAACGCCAAAACCAGAAAAGCATAGTAGGCTAATTGATTTTTTATAAGGGCAGAATTTGTTTCATCCAAGGAGTTTTTGTTTCCAAAAGCATCGCTAATTATATTAAATACTTCACCAATGTATATCGGTGGGTAAAGTCCAAAGATGTTCGAAGTAAATATGAAAATTAAGCCAAGAACAAATCGAAATCGATACTTCCAGAAATATTTGTTGAGATGCCGAAGCGCTTTCATGTATAAATTAATTTTTGTCTTTAAAAAAAGAGTAATTTCGTTCTATATAATATGTTTACTAATTTGATTTTAAAAATACAGCTTTAATGTAACAATAGTTATAATGTATTGATAAAGTCGCTAATAATAATAATATGATTAAATTAAATGATATTGAGGATGTTAAGTCTTCTGAGAATCCAATTGTTCGCCAAATGAGTCTGATGGGACATGAACAAGTCGTTTTTTGTCAAGATCAACAAACCGGTTTAAATGCAATTATTGCCATCCATAGTACTGTTTTAGGTCCGGCACTAGGTGGAACTCGAATGTGGAATTATTCCAGCGAGCTGGAGGCTCTAAATGACGTATTGCGATTGTCTCGTGGAATGACCTTCAAAGCTTCGATTTCTGGATTAGCTTTAGGTGGGGGTAAAGCTGTAATTATTGGTGATGCTAAAAGACACAAGACGGATGCGTTGATGCGTCGGTTTGGAGCTTTCGTAGATACCCTAAACGGTCATTACATTACTGCGGAAGATGTAGGTATGACCCCTCATGATATGGAAATGATTCGTCAAGAAACCAGTCACGTATCTGGAACACCAAAATCAATGGGAGGTTCTGGAGACCCATCTCCTGTTACAGCTTATGGTGTGTTTATGGGAATGAAAGCATCTGCAAAATTTAAATGGGGTTCTGATGATTTGTCTGGTAAAAAAGTTTTAGTTGAAGGAGTAGGTCATGTGGGTATGAATTTGGTCAAGTTGCTTTCAAAAGAAGGGGCGATTATTTACTGTACGGATGTCAATGAAGAGCGTTTGTCTATATCCTCATCTGAGTATGGGGGGATTATTATTGAGAATAAATTAGCCTATGATACGGATATAGATATTTATGCTCCTTGTGCATTAGGGGCTTCTGTTAATGATTATTCGTTAAGCCATTTAAATTGTGAGATTATTGCAGGAGCCGCCAACAATCAATTGGGTGATGAGCAAAGGCATGGCCAAATCCTTTTGGATAAAGGAATCGTATATGCTCCTGATTTTTTGATTAATGCGGGTGGTTTGGTAAGTGTATATTCAGAATTAAAAGGATATGACTTAGATGAGGTTATGTCTAAGACGGAGAATATTTACAACACGACACTTGAAATATATCGTAAATCAGAAGTTGAAGGTATTACCACGCATCTCGCCGCAAAACAAATTGCTCAAGCTCGTATAGATAGGGGTTTATCTGAATAAGAAATCCTATATTTGTCGAGAATTACATATGTTCCATTTATACGTTCATTGAAACCCATATCTATGCTAAATAGAAGACACATTCGCATCAAAGTACTTCAGTTGCTTTACGCTTTTTTTCATTCAGAAAGCGACGATTTAATGAAGCTTGAGCGAGAGTTGGACAAGAGCTTTAAAAAAACTCACGATTTGTACATACATATGTTGGTTTTGCTCGTAAATCTAAAATCTTTAGCTGAGCAAAAAATAGAAATGGGTAAAAATAAATTACTCCCTAGTCAGGAAGATTTAGATCCCAACACCAAGTTTGTCGACAATCAGGTTTTAAATTTATTGTCACAAAATTTAGCACTTTTAGAAAAAGTGGAATCTGATCCAATTTACTGGGACGATAACCCCGAGATTCAAAGTAAATTATTACGTCAAATACAAGATTCAGACTTGTATGAGGACTATATGAAGAACGCCAAATCTTCATTTATTGATGATAGAAAATTTATTTCTGCTTTGTTTGCTGAGTTTATAGCACCAAATGAAGATTTACACTCTTTCTTGCAGGAAAAAAGTATTTACTGGTCTGATGATTTTGCTTCCGTAAACTTGGCGGTTTTAAAAACTATAAAATCCTTCAAGCTTGAAAGCGATAAGTATGCTCGGATGTTGCCTTTGTTTAAAAGTGATGATGACAAGCAGTATGCATCTAATTTGCTTAAAAGAACGCTCGTTAATTCCACTGAGTATAAAAAATACATTGTTGAAACAGCCAGTAATTGGGGAGAAGATCGTATTTCAGATATGGATCAGCTAATTATGCAGATGGCAATTTGTGAGTTATTAAACTTTGAGACGATTCCGGTTAAAGTAACATTGAATGAGTACATAGAGGTTTCAAAGGATTATTCTAGTCAGAAAAGTAAAGTATTCATTAATGGGGTTATTGACAAATTAGTCATTCGATTCAAGAAGGAAAATAAATTAAAAAAAATAGGTAGAGGCTTAGTTGAATAATTGTCTTAAGTATTTTATTTTTGCTTTGATCAAAACAAATTATGAGAGTTGTTGTTATCGTATTAATCAGCCTTGCTTTTTCTTCATGTAAAGAAAGTGCTGCATCAAAAATCAACGCTTCTAAACAGACGAAAGTTCGTTTGGATGCAGTTGACACACCAACAGATGTTCAAATGGATTTTGATGCAATAGTATGGGATTTTGGTCAAATTATTCAGGGTGATGTAGTCGACTATGCTTTTGAATTTATGAATTCAGGATCGGATCCTTTAATTATTTCTGAAGCGAAAGGGTCCTGTGGCTGTACAGTTCCTGAATGGCCAAAAGCACCTATCATATCTGGAGAAAAGGGAACGATTAATGTGAAATTCGACAGCAAGGGAAAAAAAGGAAAACAAAACAAACGCGTTACTTTAATCACGAATATGGTTCCTAGCCAAAAGGTGTTGATCGTTAAAGGACAAGTTAACTTAAAAGAAGATTAGATGTTGACAATTTTATTACAGGTGCCAAGCACGGGTGGGATTATGAGTTTTCTGCCATTAATTTTGATTGTGGTTATTATGTATTTTTTCATGATACGTCCACAAGTAAAAAAACAAAAATCTGAGGCTAAGTATCGCGCAGAGATTCAAAAGGGAGATGCGATTTTAACAATTGGGGGTATTCATGGAAAAGTCTTAGAGGTAAACGAAGATACGCTTCTAATTCAGGCTGACGGTGGAACCTCTAAGTTTAAAATCAACAAATCTGCGATTGCGAAAAGTTAAAAGTAATTTACTTTGAATTAAAAAAAGAGGCCATTCAGTTATGAATGGCCTCTTTTTTTGACTACAAGTTATAATCCTGTATAATTTTGAGGTGTTATCCGTTTCAATTCATCTTTCAATGCATCACGAACTTCTAGTGTGTCTATAAAGTCAGCAATACTCGATTGAGTTATTGTGCTGTTAGTTCTTGTTAAGCCTTTAAGTGCTTCATATGGAGATGGGTAAGCTTCTCTTCGAAGAATAGTTTGTATGGCTTCAGAAACAACCGCCCAGTTGTTTTCCAAATCTTTACTGATGTTATCTTCTCTGATAATTAGTTTGTTTAAACCTCTTAAAAGAGCTCCAAATGCAATACTTGTATGAGCTAATGGCACTCCTACGTTTCTTAACACTGTTGAGTCTGTCAGATCTCTTTGTAAACGTGAAACAGGGAGTTTGGCAGATAGATGTTCAAACAAGGCATTGGCGATACCAATATTTCCCTCAGAATTTTCAAAATCAATAGGGTTCACTTTGTGTGGCATTGCTGATGAACCGACTTCACCTGCTTTTATTTTCTGTTTGAAATAATCCATCGAGATATAGGTCCATACATCGCGATCTAGATCTAACAGAATATTATTTATGCGCTTCATTGCATCAAAAAGAGAAGCTAAATTATCGTAATGTTCTATTTGAGTCGTAGGGTGAGATCGATCTAATCCCAGGATATTATTGACGAAGTGATTCCCGAATCCCAACCAATCATTTTTTGGATATGCAACCAGGTGCGCATTGAAGTTGCCCGTAGCACCTCCGAATTTGGCCGAGAAAGGAATGGCTTTTAATTGCTCTAATTGACGGTGTAATCGAGCTATAAAAACTTCAATTTCTTTACCCATTCGTGTAGGGGAGGCGGGCTGCCCGTGAGTTCTAGCTAAAAGTGGAATGTCTTTCCATTCGTTTGCTAACTCTTTTAATTTAGCAATGACCTGTTCTAATTGTGGTAGGTATTGTTCTAGTACAGCTTCTTTCAGTGATAGGGGGACAGAGGTGTTGTTAATGTCCTGTGATGTCAGCCCAAAGTGAATGAATTCTTTAAACTCTGCAAGATTTAAAGCATCGAATTTCTCTTTAATGAAGTACTCAACAGCCTTTACATCGTGATTGGTTACCTTTTCTATGTCTTTTATTGCTTGAGCATCTTCTTCTGAGAAATTAAGATATACGTCTCTCAAGGAGGTGAAAATGGATTTGTCTACATTTTGTAGTTGAGGTAAAGGAATTTCACACAAAGCGATGAAATACTCAATTTCTACTCTAACGCGGTATTTTATTAAAGCATATTCAGAAAAATAAGCAGCTAGTTCTTTACCAGCTCTACGGTATCGACCGTCAACCGGTGAGATTGCAGTAAGGGCATTTAAATTCATAATTGTGGCTTGAGAATTGAGCTGCTAAGTTAATAAAACCCTTCTTTATAGTAGATTTATTTTAATTTACTTTTTTGTGTTTATACGGCGATGTGTGCTGAAAACTACATGTGTTTTTTTTATGATTTGGTTTGATTATTTGGGTATGTTAAGGCCTTCAAGTGAATAAATTCATATTTTTGCAGTGTCGGTTTTCATTTGACGATTCTCGAGTTCATCGAGTTTTAAAATAGAATTTAGAACCCATCGTAATGATTTTAATACTTATTCTTGCGTTTTTACTTCTGCTGACCGGCGTTTTGGGTAGTGTCATTCCAGGGCTTCCAGGGCCACCAATTTCTTACTTGGGAGTTTTACTCATACACTTTTTCACAAACAGTCAATTCGGGCCTTCTTTTTTATGGCTTTGGGCATTTGTCGTGCTTCTAATATCCGTACTCGACTATTTGTTCCAAGCATGGGGCGTTAAGAAGTTCGGTGGTGGTAAAACTGCTACATTTGGCACCTTTACGGGTCTTTTTGTAGGCTTTATTTTTTCACCAATTGGTCTTCTTGTAGGTCCTTTTGTCGGTGCTTTTATTGGTGCATTGATTGAAGTGAATGGTGATAATAAACGTGCATTCAAAGTTGCTGTAGGTTCTTTTGTTGGATTTTTATCTGGTACATTTTTAAAACTTGGAGTAAGTCTATTGCTTCTATACTATGCCATCCATCAAATTTGGTTTTCATGATTGGTAAAATTAATATTGCTCTAGTTTCATATTCAAATACACTCCCTTTTTTGTACGGAATTCAAAAGGACGAAAATCTGATGAATCGGGTTAATTTGAGATTGGAATATCCTAGTAAATGTGCTGATTTACTCAAGTCAGGTGTTGTTGATGTCAGTCTTGTACCCGTTATTGAAATTCCAGACGTTCCTAACAGTCAAATCATAGGAGATTATTGTATCGGGTCTGATGGAAAGGTAAATACTGTAATGCTTTACAGTGATTGCCCGATCCATGAAATTCAATCCATTGCACTGGATTATCAGTCTCGAACATCCATTATGCTTGTAAAAATATTAGCCAAACACTATTGGGGCATTGATGTTCGCTACGAAGATACGACAGAGGGTTATATAGATTTGATTTCTGGAACTAAAGCGGGGGTAGTAATAGGTGATAGAACCTTTGATTTAAATGATCAATATGCCTATTCGTATGACCTTTCAGAGGAATGGAAAAAGTTCACCGGTCTTCCTTTTGTTTTTGCATGTTGGGTTGCTACAATACCCTTAGATGACGCATTCACTCGCCAATTTAATACAGCTCTAAAAGTTGGCTTGGATCAAAAGAAGAAAGCCGTAGATGAATTTTCAAATTCAGAATCCAATCGGATGAATCTCAGAGCGTATTTAAACGAAAGTATTTCCTATACATTTGATGACGATAAAAAAGAAGCTCTAAAAAAATATCTAGCCTTGGCAGATGATTTGTAGTTAGTTTAGGGAGTCAATCAAAAGGTTTATCCTTGGAGTAAATCAGTTTCCAGCGTATTTTGTAAGAAGTTTTTTTTTGGGAATGTAATCATGAATATTTTTGATTTTATCTTACAATTTATATGTATTTCTTCTTCATCTTGAATTACAATAAAATCATCTTTTTTCACTTCATTTTCATTGATGATTAGCTCACTTTTTAGGATGTATATTGAGTAGGTACTCAAACAATTAAGTATACATTGATAATCCATTTCAAGGCTAATTTCTTGAATGCTGTTGTTTTTTGTTTCAAGTTCAATAGCACTTTTTCCTCCAACGATATCTTCTATACTTATTTTTTTGTTTTTGTTGATGGGTATAGCTTCACTAGGGTAATCTCTGTATTTTGGTAGGCGTTGTAAACTTATATTGATGTTAGGGTCCAGTCATATTTGAAAAACTTCTGATTTTGCAAACAGCTCCTCTGAGTGAACTATTCCGTTTCCTAAATCAATAACTTGAAAGTTCCCTTCCTTTAGCATAATCCATTCATTTGTTTTTGCTGTCAAAATGTTTGGTGATTCCCTTTATAATATAAGTCGAAATTTCGAATCCTCTGTGAGTATGAAGACCAGTGGTACTACTTGAATCTGTGTATGCATGTGCCCAATAAATAAAGTGGAGTATGGTTTCAAAGAACCCCTGTCTTAAGGAAATCCAATAGGCTTACTCTAAACAATTCCCCCATCATTAAATCCACAAATACATTGATTTTCCTTAGTGAATGAAAACACGTACATTCATGATGCTATAAATAAATTCATTCAACAACAAAAAAGCCTCTCCATTAGGAGAGGCTTTATTTGTATTTTTCATCTTACTTGGCGTAGTTGACAGCTCTAGTTTCCCTAATAACAGTTACTTTTACTTGTCCGGGGTAAGTCATTTCGTTTTGAATTTTTTGAGAGATTTCAAATGAAATTGCAGCCGCTTTTTCATCGTTTACTTTTTCACTCTCTACAATAACTCTAAGTTCTCTACCCGCTTGAATTGCGTAAGATTTAATAACACCAGGAAGAGCCAATGCTAAGTTTTCAAGTTCTTTAATACGTTGTATGTAAGATTCTACAATTTCTCTTCGTGCTCCTGGACGTGCTCCTGAAATAGCGTCACAAACCTGAATGATTGGTGCGTAAATACTCGTCATTTCAATTTCATCGTGATGCGCTCCAATAGCGTTGCATATGTCTGGCTTTTCACCATATTTTTCAGCAATTTTCATACCCAAGATTGCGTGTGGCAATTCCGGTTCATCTTCAGGCACTTTACCAATATCATGAAGTAACCCGGCGCGTTTAGCTGCTTTAGGATTAAGCCCCAGTTCAGATGCCATGGTAGCACAAATATTGGCTGTTTCTCTACTGTGTTGCAATAGATTTTGACCATAAGAAGAACGGTATCTCATACGTCCTACCATTCTGATTAATTCGGGATGTAAACCATGTATTCCCAAGTCAATGCATGTACGTTTTCCTGTCTCAACAATTTCGTTTTCCAATTGTTTGCGTGTCTTGGCTACAACCTCTTCAATTCTTGCAGGGTGTATTCTTCCGTCTGTCACTAATTTGTGTAAAGCCAATCTAGCTATCTCTCTTCTTATGGGGTCAAAGCAAGAAAGTATAATCGCTTCTGGCGTATCATCTACAACAATTTCTACCCCCGTTGCTGCTTCTAGTGCACGAATATTTCTACCTTCTCGACCTATAATTCTACCTTTGATATCGTCGCTTTCAATATTGAAAATAGATACTGCATTTTCAACGGTATGTTCTGTAGCAACTCTTTGTATAGTCTGGATAACTATTTTTTTAGCTTCGTTGTTAGCGGTTAGCTTTGCTTCTTCAATTGTGTTTTGTATAAGAGACATAGCTTCAGTCTTTGCTTCAGACTTTAGTGCATCGACAAGTTGTTCTTTGGCATCTTCGGCACTCATTCCAGAAATGGTTTCCAGTGCTTTGACTTGTCTTGAGTGAGCTTTTTCTAATTCTTGTTCTTTACGTTCAAGAATCTCAAGCTGGTTCGAGATATTTTCACTTTTAGAGTCGAGTTCTTTTGATTTTCTTTTTGAATCTTCGAGCCTTTGGTTAAGTTTCGTGTCCTTTTCTTTCGCTTTGCCCTCGAGATCAGTGATTTTTCGGTTTCGGCTATTGATTAATTTTTCATGTTCGCTTTTGAGTTCAAGAAATTTTTCTTTTGCTTGTAAGATTTTATCTTTCTTAAGTTGCTCTGCAGCTTTTTGTGCCTCATCGAGTATCGATTTCGATTTTCGCTCAATAGAATTCCGCAATAGAGTGGAAGCTATTGTGTATCCTACAATTAGGGCTACAAGTGTTACTATTGCTAATGTTATAATGTCTGTGTTCATGTTTGTTGGCTTTATATAAAAAGAAACCCGTATTAATCCTGTTACTTAAACTCCGAGAAAACACGGATGGACCGACCACCTATCATCAAACTTCCACTGACACCCGAAGGACCCTAAGGTTGAGGCTTGTTTTTAAAAAGACGAATCTAATCCAATTAAATATTACGTTGAGTTTAACAACTTATTGAATTAATACGGGAAACTATAATTTACTAGTTTTTATGTTAAAGAACGTTTCAGCATTGCTGATATATCTGCTTCAATAGCATCAATGTTAGCGTCAATTTCAGTAGTGTCAACCAAGGTTTTACCTTCTGAACTTTCTACTTTTGATGACAGTTGTAAAGCGCACATGGCCAATAAATCTTGTTTGTCTTTAACGGCATAGTTTGATTCAAACTGCTTTACAATAGCTTCAATTTTAGCTGCTGCCTTTCGGATGTCTTCCTCTTCATCTCGTTTAATAGTCAGTGGGTATACTCTTCCGGCTATAGAAACTTTGATTTTAAGTTTATCCATTCAGGCTATATCATTGATTAAGTTGAGCTATACATTTGTCAATTCCCCGTATAAGTTCGTTAATCTTATGTCTCGCATCCTTACTACTCATTCCTACGTCTGTTAGCGATTTCGCATTCAAGATTAACGCTCTTTCATCTTTGAGTGCTTTAACTTTGTCTCTTTTGAGCAACAACTTCTCCTGAAGTTCTTTGTTTTCTTTCTTCAAAGCTTCGTTTTGTGATTCAAGTTGGTTAAATGCTATGTTTAGCTTTTGAACTTGATGCCGAAGCTTTTCGAGTTTATCACTTAAATGATCCATGATTAAAACATCAACTATAGAACAAATATAGTTATTCCGAAGACAAAATCCGATTTAAACAACACGAATTACTAAGGACATTCGTTGTTTATAAAAAGTTTCTTTAAATGGACTAAAAAATTAAATTTGTACCTACTTTATAAATGATGAATCGGAATGAATTGCCTACGTAGAATATTATTATTTTTAGTTTTCACACTACTTTACACCAGCTCTTCTGAAGCTCAGGTATCTTACGCTGAAACGAACTTTAGATCTCCACTAAATATCCCCTTGGTTTTGGCTGGAACTTTTGGTGAATTGCGATCCAATCATTTTCATTCGGGTATTGATATTAAAACAAAAGGTAAAGAGGGGTTTCCAATTTTGGCTATTGGAGACGGTTATGTCTCAAGAGTTAAAATAAGTGCGGGAGGTTACGGTAAAGCTCTTTACTTAACTCATGACAATGGTTATGTGTCTGTTTACGCACATTTACAACGTTTTTATTCTGATATCGCCCATTACTTACTCGAAGAGCAATATGAAAAAAAAAGTTTCTCTGTTGATCTCTTTCCCGATGCTCATTGTTTTGATTTTAGAAAAGGGGATACGATTGCCTGGACGGGAAACACAGGGAGTTCTACGGCACCCCATCTTCATTTTGAAATTCGGGATGCAGTAACACAAGAAGTAATTAATCCTTTATTGTTTGGTTTTAAGGCTAAAGATACAACACCACCAACCATAAACAGTCTTCACATTTACCCTTTGGATGAGCATGCTGTGATTAATGCTCAAAGTGATACATTCAGAGTTTTTACTCGAAAGACCTCGAACAATACTTATGATGTAGATTCCATGAAAATTGAACTGAACGGTTTGATTGGCTTCGGTATTGACGTCTTCGATCAATTGGATAATGCGCCAAATAAAAACGGCGTTTACAGTATTGAATTATTTATTGATTCTTTGTTGATTTACAAGCACGATATGGATCGATTTTCCTTTGCAGAAACTCGCTATATCAATACATTTACGGACTATCATGCCAGGAAGAATTATGGGTTCAGAACTCAGAAGTCGTTTAAAGATTCACATAACAATTTAAGCATTTACGATTTTTTAAAGGATGATGGGCATTTGTGTTTTGATTCACAGAGAATACACAAAGGGGAATATGTAATAAGAGATTTACAAGGAAACTCTTCGAGTTTGTTTTTTGATTTCAAAAGCGATACCAGCCTTTTCAATACTCCTAGTCTTGTGGAAGGTTTTGTGTTTTCACACGATGGAGTTAATACCTACAAAACGGAGAGCATTGAATTGCGAATGGATCCAAACAGCCTCTACAATGATTTAAACTTCTCATACAAATCTCGTAAATCGTCAACGATATATGCTGGGGATATACATTGTATCCACAATGAAGAAACTCCTGTTCACAGGCCTTATTCCATATCCTTGACCATAGATTCAATGGATGAGGCAACCAAAGAGAAGTCCATTATCTGTACTCAAAGTGATGAGAATGAATTTTCTTGTTTGCCCTCAAAATGGTATCAGGATACTTTGACGGCAAAAGCAAGAGAATTTGGAGAGTTTGGGCTGCTCATTGATACAATTCCCCCCGTATTGAAAACAAAATATTTTTTTGAAGACATGTCAAATGAAGATTTTATGAGTTTTACAGTTGTTGACATTCATAGTGGTGTAAGTGAATACAATGCATTTGTCGATGGGGATTGGGTTTTATTAGAGTACGATCCAAAAAACAATACGTTGATGCATTATTTTGATAATAAGATTGGTAAAGGGCAACACGAATTGTTAATTGTCGTTAATGACTTGGTCAACAATGAAAAACGTTTGGAACTTGATTTTGTCCGCTAAAAATATTTTTATATTCGCAGGGTTATGAATCGGACAATATATTTGCCCCTATTAATTTTAGGTTTTCTTTCGATGTCATCACTAGTCTATGCTCAGAAAAGCACCTTACACGGTGTTTTGAAAAGCAATGATGGTGTTGTTGTCGAGGGTGTTAGTGTGGCTTACAAAACTACAGGTACGATATCTGACACAAACGGGGAATATAGCATTACACTTCCCGCAAATGAAAAGTTGTCGATCGTGTTTTCTCATTTATCGTTCAATACTCAAGTACATGAAATCATTTTAGACGAGGGTGAAAAAAGAAATTTAGACTTAATTTTCACTCCTGACTTGAACATTATATCAGAAGTTGATTTGGTAGAAGACGCTTTACGTGAACAAAACATCACGCGTATTGATAAGAAAAATTTACAGTCTATTGCCGGACCTACAGGAGGTGTTGAAGGATTAGTGGCTACTCTTGGTGGTGTGAGTTCTAAAAACGAAATGAGTTCGCAGTACTCTGTTCGAGGCGGTAATTATGATGAAAACCTTGTTTATGTAAATGGTTTTGAAATATACAAACCTTTTTTAGTTCGAAGTGGCGAGCAAGAAGGATTAAGTTTTATCAATTCGGACATGGTAGAAAATATCAATTTCTCTGCGGGTGGATTTAACGCTACTTACGGGGATAAACTTTCGTCTGTTTTGGATATTACGTATAAGGATCCGAAATCCTGGAAAAGTCATTTGACTTTAAGTTTTATGGGAGTAAATGCTACGATCGAAGGTGTAAATAAATCAAAGCGTTGGTCACATGTTACAAGTTATCGACAAAAGTCCAATCAGTTTTTACTTTCGAGCCTTGACACCAGGTCTACTTACAAACCAAAGTTTTCTGATTTCCAGACTCTAAACACGTATCATATTAATTCGCAGATGAAGTTGAGTTTGTTAGCTCATTATGCATCGAATGAATACCACTCTATTCCTGATTCTAGGGAGAGTGATTTCGGTACTATTGACCGACCTTTACGTCTGTATATATACTTTGACGGACAGGAAAAAGACATTTATCATAGTGGTATGGGTGCGGCAAGATTTGATTATCAAATTCATGATAGTTTACAAATGAGTTTGTCTGCATCCTTGTTTCAAACACGTGAACAAGAGTTTTACGATGTGGAAGGTCAATACTGGTTGGGGCAATTGGACAATAGTTTAGGTTCCGAGAATTTTGGTCAAGTAGTTTCAAATAGGGGTGTAGGAGGATATTTTCGCCATGCAAGAAATGAGTTGTTTGCACGAGTTTTCAACTTTGAATATCGTGGCAAACAGTTTAAAAATGGAACGACGACGGATTGGGGTGTTAAATACCAAAACGAGTTAATTGATGATCTTTTAAAGGAGTGGCAACTTATTGATTCTTCAGGTTTTTCTGTTCCACAACATTCAGATTCATTGTTGGAGTTGTTTGAGTTTGTTCAAGCAAAACATCTATTGAATACACACAAGTGGAGTGCCTACCTACAAAAAAATGGAACGATTAATTTTGATCATACAAAACTGACTTACACATTTGGAATCAGAACACTTTATCGTTCTATGAACAAAGAGTCCTTTATTTCACCCAGGTTGGGTTTGAGTTATCGACCTAATTGGGAAAAAGACGTTCTTCTTAAAGTTGCATTAGGGTCTTACAACCAAGCTCCTTTTTATAGAGAACTCAGAGATAAAAATGGGGTTCTGTATAAGGATTTAAAATCTCAAAAGTCTTTCCAATATGTTTTTTCAACGGACTACATTTTTAAAGCTTGGTCTCGACCTTTTAAATTAGTTGGAGAACTTTATTACAAATCATTAAGTAACATCATACCTTACGAAATAGATAATTTAAGGATTCGTTATTTGCCTGAAAAAATGGCAAAAGGTTATACAATGGGTATAGACCTCAGAGTAAATGGTGAATTTGTTCCTGGAGTTGAGTCCTGGGCAAGTATGTCGTTGATGAAATCACAAGAAGATATTTTAGGAGATGGGTACGGGTTTATACCTCGGCCAAACGATCAAAGGTTTTCGTTTTCAATGTTTTTTCAAGATTATTTACCGAGAAACCCGAGTTATAAAATGAATTTAAAATTGCATTACAGTTCGGGTTTACCTGTAGGAGCTTTAAACTCTGAAAGGCATGAGCAAACATTCAGAATTCCGTCTTACAAAAGACTAGACATTGGTTTCACCAAAGTGATTAAAGAGAAAGGAAGCGAAAGTAATTCTAAGTATTTAAAGAATTTTGAATCCGTTTGGTTGAGCGCAGAAATATTTAATCTTTTGGGAATACGAAATACGATTTCATATTTGTGGGTTTCGGATGTTGTCCAAAATCAGTATGCTGTTCCTAATTATTTGACTTCACGGCTACTCAATATCAAGTTGCAAGCAAAGTTTTAATTGACAGAATCGTTCAGCTTAAAAATCAAGAGTCAATTCTTTCTCAGTATTTGTTTGATTTTCATCGCCTGAAAACTCAAGAACATAGGCCTGATGTTTTCGCATGTTTAGTACCTGACCATTCTCAAAGAGTAGGTATTGTCCTTTAATCCCCATCAAACGACCTTCTATAATCGGAGTTTTGTCAAAGCTTAGACTTTTGACTTTCTTAGGGTATTCGTTAACGGGGTATTTAATAGTGGTAATTTCGGCATCCGTAAGTAAATAGGATTGATATTCTTCCGGAACCAACTTTAAAATTTCTTCGCGTTTTGTTTTCAGATCTACATGGGCAATTTCATTTTTCAACATACGTTGCCATGCGGTTCTGTCAGAAAGATACTTTTTCAATGCAACTTCAATCATCCCGCACAAATATCGATTGGGTGTTTTAGCTATTGGGACGGCATAGCTAGCTCCTTGATCTATCCATCGAGTGGGTACTTGTGTATCTCTCGTTATACCGACTTTTACTCCGCTTGAAACGGCTAAATATACGTAGTGGTCTTTGAGATGATGTTCTCGTTCCCATTCTAAATCTCTACCTTCCCCGAGGTGTGCTCTACATAATTCAGGTTTAATAATGCATTCTGCAGACATGGGACTGTTTTGAAAACAAGGATAACAAAATCCTTGATTGAATGATTTTTTAGTTCGCGTTCCACAATCCAGACAGTAAATTTCTCCATCAAAACGAAATTGAATGTCTTTCCCAATCCATTGATTCATTTGAAGGAAATTATCATCCATTGGTAATTCATACTGAACTGGATTTCCCAGATTGGTTTTCATTTTAAGAATTCTACCTCGCATATGCATATTGAAGGGATTTTTTGTAGTTTCGGTCTAAGAAAAATATGAAATTATTACAACCTTTTTTTGAATGAAAATTTATAATTCTATTGTTAGTTGGATCATAAAAAAGAGAATACATCACATTGATTTATTCATAAATTATCCTGAGGAGGTTCAGGAAGATCTGAGAAAATCGCTGGTTACCAAAGCCAAAAATACTGAATTCGGTAGAATCTATGATTTTAATTCCATAAAGAATTCAAAAGACTTTTCCGATCGCGTACCTATAAATGATTATGTTGCTCTAGAACCTTTTATCAATAAAATGCGCTCTGGTGTTCGAAATGTATTGTGGCCTAGTGAAGTAAAATGGTTCGCTAAATCATCAGGAACTACTGGAGGAAAAAGTAAATATATTCCGGTTAGTAAGGAGTCAATTGAGGATTGCCACTACAAGGGGGGTAAAGATTTACTTTCCGTTTATTGCAATAACTATACTGCTAAAAACATTTTCGAAGGGAAGAGTCTCATGTTGGGTGGTAGCCATGAGATTTCATCTTTATCCGATCACATGTACGAAGGAGATCTGTCGGCCATTATTTTAGAAAATTTACCTTTTTGGGTTCAGCTCCAACAATCTCCTGATAAAGAAATCGCTTTGATGAGTGAATGGGAGAAAAAGATTGATTTGATGGCTGAACAAGCTATAAATGAAAACATAACTTCTTTGTCTGGAGTTCCTTCATGGGCACTCGTTTTTGCGAATAAAGTATTGGAGAAAACAGGTAAATCTCATCTTCATGAATTATGGCCAAACTTTGAGCTTTACATGCATGGAGGCGTAAACTTTAAACCCTACAAAAGTAGTTTTCAGGCTTTATTTCCTCACGGAATCAATTATCTAGAAACGTACAATGCTTCCGAGGGTTTCTTCGGAATTCAGGATGATCCTGATAGAGATGATATGCTTTTGATGTTGGATTATGGTATTTATTACGAGTTTGTTCCACTCGAGTTAATTCATGATGAAAAGCCTACTTCTTTGACTTTATCAGAGGTTGAATTGAATAAAAACTATGCTTTGGTCATAACAACCAATGGTGGACTTTGGCGCTACATGATTGGTGATACGATAAGATTCACACATTTAAATCCCTACAGATTTTTGATAACAGGGCGAACAAAACATTTCATAAATGCTTTTGGTGAAGAACTTATGATACATAATGCAGAGCAAGCACTTGAAATTGCTTGTCTCAAAACAAATACCGAAATACTAGATTACACGGCAGCTCCAAAACATATTTCAGGAGGCAGAAAGGCTTGTCATGAATGGCTCATTGAGTTTAAATCTCCTCCTAAAGATTACAGCCATTTTATTGCTTGCTTTGATGCTGCTCTAAAGTCTGTGAATTCCGATTACGAAGCAAAACGATATAAAAACATGATCCTTGAAGAGCCAAAAGTTCACACGGCTTCCCAAGGTTTGTTTTTTAAATGGATGAAAAAGAGAGGTAAGTTAGGCGGACAAAATAAAGTGCCTCGTTTATCGGATGACAGAAAATACATTGAGGAGCTTTTAGCGATGAACTGCTAAATTTAACTTGTCCATTTCATCTAAAATTGTATTTTTATTCCCTTAATTCAAACACTGAGAAATGCATATTGCTGTTGCTGGAAATATAGGAGTAGGAAAAACAAGTTTAACGGAATTGTTAGCCAAAAATTTTGATTGGGACCCCCATTACGAATTGGTAGATGATAATCCTTATTTGGATGATTTTTACACCGATATGCAGCGCTGGGCATTTAATCTTCAGGTTTATTTCCTAAACAGCCGATTCGGGCAGTTAAAGGAAATTCAAGAAAGTGGTAAGAATATCATTCAAGATAGAACCATCTATGAGGATGCACAAATTTTCGCGCCCAATCTTCATGCAATGGGGTTAATCACTTCAAGAGATTTTGAAAACTATGCGCGTCTTTTTGAATTGATGTCCTCATTTGTAAAACCACCAGACTTGTTAATTTACCTTAGAGCTTCTGTTCCGACTCTTGTTAGGCAAATTCAAGCACGTGGTAGAGCTTATGAGTCTAGTATCCGGATTGACTATTTAACACGTCTGAATGAGCGTTATGAAGCATGGATTTCAGAATATACAAAAGGTAAGTTATTGATTATAGACACTGATGATTTGGATTTTATGCAAAATCAAGAAGATTTAGGTTTTATTGTTGATAAAGTGAATGCTGAGCTTCATGGCTTGTTTTAGGACATAATATTCTTCTTTAAACTTTACGATGGGAGTAAAGGAATCTTTTATTAAGCATCAAGGACAAACAACACCCTTTCCTTTGGCTATTGATGTAGCCTCAGCAAAAGGTATGTATGTTACAGACAAGTCAGGCAAGAGTTATATGGATTTGGTTGCTGGAGTTTCCGCCTGTTCTATTGGTCATTGTCATCCCAAAGTGGTGAAAGCTATACAGGAGCAAGCTGAAAAATACTTGCATGTTATGGTTTATGGTGAATTCATTCAGGACCCTCAGTTGCAGCTTGCTGAAAAACTAGCATCCTTGTTGCCGAAAGCTTTAAATTGCACCTATTTTGTAAATTCTGGAGTAGAAGCTATTGAAGCATCAATGAAGCTGTCTAAAGGATTCACTGGAAGGTCGGAAATAATTTCCTGCAAAAACTCTTATCATGGAAGCACACATGGAGCTTTAAGCATCATGGGGACTGAGACCTACAAGAGAAAATATAGACCTTTGCTTCCCGATTGTGGTCAAATTATTTACAATGACTTCTCGAGCCTTAAAAACATTACTTGTAAAACGGCATCAGTTGTCATAGAACCTATCCAGGGCGCCTCCGGCTTTATTACTCCTAAAAAGGGATTCTTAAAAGCTGTTAGACATCGTTGTGATGAAGTTGGAGCATTATTGATATTCGATGAAATACAAACTTGTTTCGGAAGGACGGGGAACTTGTTTGGTTTCGAAACGTTTCAAGTAGTTCCTGACATTCTCTGTATGGCAAAAGGTATGGGTGGAGGTATGTCGATTGGTTCTTTCACAACGTCTACAGAAAAAATGCATTCTTTAAGAGAAAATCCTATTCTGGGTCACATTACTACTTTTGGTGGTCACCCTATTGCCTGTGCCGCATCTTTGGCAACCTTAATTGAATTGTGTGACTCACAAATTATTGAACAGGTTGCTCAAAAAGAAAAACTATTTAGGAAGCTTCTGGTACACCCCAAGATAAAAGAAATTAGAGGTAAAGGGCTGATGTTAGCTATAGAGTTAGATGATGTTGAAGTTTGTAGAGATATAGTTCATAAGGGGCTTGACAAGGGTCTAATTATGTTTTTCTTCCTTTTTACGCAAACCTCCGTAAGGCTAAGCCCACCCCTAACCATTTCTGAAGACGAAATTCGTACAGCTTCAAAACTGATTATAGATATATTGAACGATTAGCTTTCTAATCAATAGTTAGACCGAATATAAATTACTTAAAAACACTATTTATTAGATATTATTTTATGAGTTAAGTCGTAAATTTGTACAACATTAAAAACACAAGGTTATGATCAATAAACAAATAGAAGCTGCTTTAAATAAGCAAATATCAGCAGAAGCTAGTGCATCTCATTTCTATTTAGCGATGGCATCATGGGCTGATTCAAAAGGTTACGAAGGTGTTTCCAATTTTTTCTATAGCCAATCTGATGAAGAGAGACAACACATGCTTAAGTTAGTTAAGTATGTCAATGAGAGAGGTGGGCATGCTCTTGTACCTGCGGTAAAGGAACCACTCAAAATATTTGATTGTCTGACGCATGTGTTTCAAGATTTTTTAGATCATGAAGTTAGAGTAACCGATTACATCAACAAGTTGGTTCATATTTGTTATGAAAACCGTGATTACACGACGCAAAATTTCTTACAATGGTATGTTTCTGAACAGATAGAAGAAGAAGCATTAGCACGTACCATATTAGACAAGCTAAAACTCATTGGAGATGATAAAGGTGGTTTGTACCTGTTTGATAGAGATATCAATCAATTGACTGTTACCAGTGCAGCTGCACCCGGAACAGACGCTTAATATTCATGTCGAATAAAACAGATAAAAAAAGCCCTCGCATTTGCGAGGGCTTTTTCATTTAAAATTTCACCTATTTGAGTCGATTAACTTGAACTCATTTTCTAGAATTTCGGCTAAAGCCTCAGAGCTAATTTGTTTGGCAATGATTTTTTTTTGGCTGTCCAATAAATACAAACGTGGTGTACCCATTACGTTGTACTTCCCTCTAAAGTTTGATTTGTTCTCTAAGTCAATCACATTTATCCAATCATTGGTTCCCTGTTCTATGATGAAGCTTTTCCACATATCTTCGTCAAACTCAGTACAAACAGCATATACTTTTACGCCTTTATCCGCGTAGGATTCTACTGTTTCTTTCACTTTTGGTGCTTCTGTTTTACAATGCCCACAATCGGGGTCATAAAAAAAGAGTACCGTGAAAGGGGCTTCAATTTTATGAAGGTCTTGTTCTACTCCATGATCATCAGGGATACTTATAAATGGAGCCTTTGCCCCGATTAAATTGGGGCTTATTCGCATAGCTTTATTGATGATGTTTGTCATTTGAACTTCATCAATCCAAGGTGTTTGCCCCGTTACAAAATAAGTGAAGACTAAGTGAACAAAAACGGCATCTTGCCCCATGATCTTCGAGGATTCATAGTGGTGTGTTGACCAATTAATAATGTATTTAAAGAGTTCTTGACTTTTTCTAGATTTATTGATTAGGGTATCTAATGATGCGTTAATTGAGTCCGGAATTTGCAAGGTATGTTCCTGCAAATATTTCTCCATCATGTTATGAAATATCGGCGTTCGAATCATTCGGTCATCTCCTAAATCAAAATGATCCCATAAGTGATTCTTGTAATATTGAAACCGGAATTTTTTGTCCTTTTCGCCATCTTTCAGGCGAGGTGTATCAGGAATAAATATGGGTTCCATTGCTTTGAGAAGTTTCACAAAAAATGTGGAAGGATTTTTTTTGATGTATTCCACTTTAAAATTGGTCACTTCATCATTAATTGATTCTAACTGCTTTTTTAACTTTTTGTGCTTCTTAGAGCCTTCTTTTATAGTTTCTAGAGCACGTCGTATTGGATTTGCTTCAAGACTTTTTTGTTGGGTGAATTTCTGGTAGTTATAAAAGAGTTGGTTTTCAAGAGAACCTTTAACTTCCATAAATCCTACCAAATCGCTTATTTTAGTTTCAAAGCTAAAATTTCTTGTTTCATCAAGTATGATTTGAAAATGTTGTTTTTCAGGAAGTAAAATAAAATAGACGCCACTCTCAAGATTTTCATCCGATTCGAAATGGAAAAACCCGTGATGTGATTTTACGGTATCTTTTACATACTGTTTGTCGCCATAATAATAGCCCAATAAGACTTCGCCATCTGGCATACCTTCTACCTTTCCAAAAATCGAATAGTTTTGAGCCTTAACGGTGGTCGTAAAACAACTAAAGATCAGAATAAAATAAAGGATTTTCATGATTTGGTTTTAGATTCTAGCAAATATAAATTTTTCATTAAAATAAATGGTAAAAAGCAACCGTACTCTCAATTTAAATATATTTGCAAAAGCTAAGCCAAAAAGTATGCAAGAACAGGAGTTTACACTGACCAAAGAGTTTATAGAGCTCAATAAGCTTTTAAAAATATTATCCCTTGTTGAGAGTGGAGGTCAGGCAAATAGTTTGATTGCTGAAGGTTTTGTTCGTTACAATGGTGAAATTGATACACGAAAGCGCTTGAAGTTGAGAAAGGGAGATGTTATTGAATTTGCTGATACACTGATTAGAATTTGCTGATGAAGTTTGAGGAAGAAATTGGGCGAAGGAGAACCTTTGCCATTATATCACACCCAGATGCGGGTAAAACGACACTGACAGAAAAGTTGCTTCTGTACGGAGGAGCGATCAATGTAGCAGGTGCTGTTAAATCCAATAAAATTAAGAAAACCGCGACTTCAGACTTCATGGAAATTGAACGTCAAAGAGGTATCTCAGTTGCAACTTCGGTTATGGGATTTGAGTATCTGGGAAAAAAAATAAACATTCTAGATACTCCCGGTCACCAAGATTTTGCCGAAGATACTTTCAGAACTTTAACTGCTGCAGATTCTGTTATTGTTGTTATTGACGTTGCGAAAGGGGTAGAGCCACAAACAGAAAAACTTGTGAAAGTTTGTCGTATGCGGAAAACACCGATCATTGTGTTCATAAACAAGCTAGATCGTTTCGGTAAAGATGCTTTTGATCTTTTAGATGAAATAGAAGGTAAGTTGGGTATAAAAGTTCGACCCTTAACTTGGCCTATTGGGATGGGACCTGATTTAAAAGGTGTATACAATTTATACGATAAGAGCCTTATTTTGTATACGCCCAATTCAACGGAACGCGTTTCTGAGACGGTTGCAATTTCCGATATTACAGACCCTGAACTTGATCATCAAATCGGTGAAGAAGATGCTGAAATGCTTCGAGAAGAGGTGGAGCTTGTTGAGTCTGTTTATCCTGTATTCGATAGGTCAGTATATCTTGAGGGGGACATCTCTCCTGTTTTTTTTGGTTCTGCAATCAATACTTTTGGTGTCCAAGAACTTTTGCATTGTTTCTTAGATATTGCTCCGTCTCCACTTTCTAAAGAGTCTGAAGAGCGCGTTGTTGATCCCTATGAGGAAAAGTTTACAGGATTTATTTTTAAGATCCATGCCAATATGGATCCTAAACATAGAGATCGTTTGGCTTTTGTGAAAATTGTTTCTGGAAAGTTTCAGAGAAATACCAATTACAAACACATCCGGTTAGACCGCAATATTAAATTCTCTAGTCCAACGGCTTTTATGGCCGAAAAAAAATCCATTGTTGAAGAAGCTTTCCCTGGAGATATTGTAGGTCTTCATGATACGGGTAATTTTAAAATTGGCGATACGCTTACAGAAGGAGAAATCATACATTATAAGGGAATACCTAGCTTTTCTCCTGAGATGTTTCGTTACGTAAACAATGCTGACCCTATGAAGTCGAAACAATTGGCTAAGGGTGTTGATCAGTTGATGGATGAAGGTGTCGCTCAGTTGTTTGTTATGAAGACTTCAGGACGAAAGTTAATTGGTACTGTAGGAGCCCTTCAATTTGAAGTAATCCAATATCGTTTGAAACACGAATACGGAGCGTCATGTACTTATGAAAATCATAATGTATATAAGGCTTGCTGGATTTCCTGTAGTGACCCTGTTCAACTTGAGGAGTTTAAGAAAGTAAAATACAGATCCATGGCAATGGATAAATTTGGCAGGGATGTGTTTTTAGCCGATTCCGCTTTCACCATTCAGATGGCTGAGCAAAAATTTCCACGAGTGAAATTTCATTTTACCTCAGAGTTTGAGGATCAATAAAATTTTAATTTAGTAGGATACTTCTGTTTGGTGAATTTTCTTCTCAAAGACCTCTTCACCTAACTCGTTGTATACTTCTAGTGTACAAATTCGTTTTCTGTAATCACCTTCAACTTTAATACGAGCAAAGTTTCCTCCAAATTTTCCGTCAGCACTTAGTCCTGGAAATTGCATTTCATAAAGAGGATAGGCATTTTCTCTGTTTGAAGAAAGCAATTCTGCTTGATCTGTGTCTCCTGTTACAAATACGACACCATCGATTCTAGAAAGGTGCAATCGATGCATCAATTCATCATATTCTTTAGCGTATGCACTGAAAGGCTCAGTATCGATTCCGTCTGATAAAATACTATTTCCGGTAACGATGAATTTAAATGTAGCGTTAGATGCTGTAATTTCATTGATAAACCGGGTCATTTGGTCTGCTCCAAGCATTTCTGGGTTGGGATCGTCTAATGAGGTTTTGAACATTCGATTGTCTAACATGAAAATTTCAATGTCTTCGTAATCAAAGCGCTTGTAAACACCATATTCTCTAAATGTGTAATTATAGATTTTCTTGGGTGCATTTGGCCAAAACATATTGAAAGCCATTAATGAAGAGTCTTTCAGAGCAAAGCGCGTGTCTGAGGTTTCTACGCCAAAATCCATTTTATTCCAAGTAGCAATTTGAGGTGTTAATTTCAAAAAGTTGTTTACGTTTTCTCGTTTTCTAATGCTTTTATACTTTTCAAGAATATTTTTAAAAGAATTTCCATCTTGACGGTCTAGATAAATATTGTTACCCATCCAAACCATGAAGTCGGATTCAATATTAGACATGGTGTTGAGGATTTTATCTCCACCATCATTTTTGTCAGAGATATTTAAACCGTGTCCTAAAAGAAAGTAGGTGTCCGCTAGGTAATTACGGGGGGTATAAATATCCATGTCTTCTTCGACCAAAACAGAATCTAGATATACTTCTACGTGATATTCAGTGTCTGGAATGAGCTCTTCAAGAGTTAATACCACAGGGATTTCAGTACCATTGTTGTAATCTGAAATGTGAAAGTCATACCAAGCAGAGTTGTTGTAGCTTTTTGGATCCGTGATGTCGTAAACCAATTCTTGACTTCTGTTTTCGTCAAAGTTCTCTAATTTGATAATGATCTCTTTCGTTTCTTTAGAGACCAGCATCCACATTTGTGCATGGTAGTTGTCTATGTACGATAGCATAGGGCCCGAAATCAAATTTGAAGATTCTTGAGCTCTCACATTCTTTTGAGCAAAAGATGAATTCGTGTTGAGTAATAGCGCCGAAGCTATTAAAAGTAAATATCTAGTCATTGTAGTTCTTTTTCACGATCAAAGCGTAAATATATGCAAATTGTGTTTAATGAAAAACCCCACATTCATGTGGGGTTTTATGGGGTGTAAATCTTGAATTATTTTACATCAACTAATTCTACATCAAACTCTAAGGTAGCTTTAGCGGGGATAACGGGTGGGTAACCTCTTTCTCCATAAGCTAAGTGAAAAGGAATGATAAAAGTTGCTTTACCACCTACTTTGAGTTCAGCTATACCTTCATCCCATCCTTTGATGACTCTACCAGCTCCTAAGGGAAAGTCAATAGGATCTCCACGTTCAATGGAGGAGTCAAATACAGTGCCGTCCATAAGTCTACCTGTATAGTGTACCGAAACTGTTTTTCCTACAATTGCTTCCATACCAGTACCTTCCACTTCATTTGCGATGATTAATCCAGATGCTGTAGTTCGAGCATTTGGATACTTATCATCGAGTTCTTTCTTAAGCGCTAGCGAAGCACTTTTCTCTTTTTCTTTTAAATTCCCTTCGAAGTTTTTTACTTCGTTGGCGAAGATTGTTGATGCATCAAACGCACTGGCAGCATTTCCAATTCTTTTGATGTTTACTTTTTCAAGTATATCATCTTGAACGATTGCGTTTACGATATCCATACCTTCCAGGACTTTACCAAAGACGGTGTGCTTGTTGTCTAACCAATCTGTAGCGACATGGGTAATGAAAAATTGAGACCCATTAGTTCCTGCTCCTGCATTGGCCATGGATAATATTCCAGGTCCTTCATGTTTCAATTCAGGATGAAATTCGTCTGGAAAATTGTATCCAGGACCACCAACACCTGAGCCTTTTGGACAGCCACCTTGCACCATAAAATTGTCAATTACTCGATGAAATTTAAGTCCATCGTAGTAAGGAATGCCTTCCTCTTTTTCTTTGTTTGGAATATTTCCTTCAGCTAAGCCCACAAAATTAGCAACAGTCATAGGACACTTTTCGAATTCTAAAGACAAAAGAATATTTCCTTTGTTGGTTTGAATTTCGGCGTATAATCCGTCTTTCATTTTTTTTCTTTTTTATTTAACGATTTCAATCAATTCTACTTCAAATTCCAGGGTTGCATTCGGAGGGATAACTCCTCCAGCACCTTGTTGACCATAGGCTAAATGGGGAGGGATGATTAAGGTGGCTTTCCCACCAGAGGATAAAAGTGAAATTCCTTCATCCCAACCTTTTATAACTCTGCCGACTCCTAAAGGGAATTCAATAGGAACCCCTCTTCTTACGGATGAATCAAATTCAGTTCCATCAATCAGAGTTCCCGTATAATGAACTTTTACAGTTTCACCTGTTTTGGGACGTTCTCCTTGCCCTTCTTGATTTATGATGTACATTAGCCCGCTTTCCGTTTTTATAGCTTTGGAGGTAAGTTCTTCAATTCTTGCTTTTTCTTCAGCTTCTTTTTCTTTAGCGATACGATCTAACCTTGCTTTCTCTTTTACAAATACTTTTTGAGCATCAAATTTTTTCGCCAACTCACCTGTTCTGAGAATTCTAACAGAAGTAATAGCATCATCTTTTTGAATCTCATCAACGATAGATTGCGATACAGTGTCAATGACGTGACCAAAGACGGTATGTTTTCCGTCCAACCAAGGTGTTTCCTTGTGTGTTATGAAAAATTGCGAGCCATTTGTTCCTGGTCCTGAGTTTGCCATGGATAAAATACCTGATTCCGAATGGCTTAAGTCAGGGTGAAATTCATCTACAAATTTATACCCTGGATCCCCTGTACCAGTTCCTTGCGGGCACCCTCCTTGAATCATAAAGTCTTTGATGACTCTATGAAAGATTAAACCATCGTAATAGGGTGTTCCAATATTTTTTTCATCATTCTCCATTGTCCCTTCCGCCAAAGAAACAAAGTTGGCTACCGTTAAGGGTGCTCTTTGGAATTCGAGAACCAAATTGATGGTACCCTTATTTGTATTTATTTGTGCAAATAAGCCTTGATCCTCTGTGGTTTTAGGGTTCAGTATTTCAGCAGAAGCTTCTGTATCATTGTTGACTTTAGGCTGATCTGTTTCAGACGTACAAGATTGTGCTCCTAACCCAATTAATAGTCCGCAAGCGAAAATTAGTTTTTTCATTTTTTTCATTTTTTCGTTTTGTTTCATGTAGCGAATATACTTTAATTCTTTGGCGTACGATATGGTTTATTTATTCCCTGTAAGTTCAACTTTGTAGTCTGGCAAAATTGCTTTGAACTTATCGATAGCTTCATCCAATGTTCCCATATGAACACCTCCAGCTGCATTGATGTGACCGCCTCCATTAAAGTGTTTTTTGGACAGAAGGTTGGCACGAAAATTATTTACACTTCGGAAGGATATTTTCACTTTGTTTTCATTTTGAACAAAAAAGGCTGTGAAAATGACACCATCAATGGATAAAGCATAATTAACAAATCCTTCTGTATCTCCTTTTATAAAGTTGAATTGGTCCAATTCCTTTTGACTCAGACTCATCACTGCAGTTTGATATTCAGACAATACTTCGAGTTTTTCACTCAAACAATATCCTAACAATTTCAGTCTACTTTCTTTATTGTTATCGAAAAGCTTTTGGTGGATGTTGGCTTGTTCAAGTCCGAGTTCTATAAGTTTCGCTGTTATTTCATGTGTTCTGGCATCTACAGACGAAAAACGGAATGATCCCGTATCTGTAACTAATCCAGTATAAATACACTGAGCAATACCTACAGTCATCAAGTTGTTCCAACCCATTTCCTCAATAAATTCATAAATCAATTGTGCTGTAGAAGATATACCCGGTACCGAAAACATGATATCTGCAAAGTCACTTGGATCTTGATGATGATCAATCATTACGAATGTTGCCTTAGAACGTTGTAAGGATTCACACATCATGTCCGTTCTTTGCAAATCATTGAAGTCTAGGCAGAATATCATTGATGAAGTATCAATCAATGTGTTCGCTCGCTCTTCATTACCCTCAAATTCTAGAACATCATTGTTGTTGGGTAGCCAATGTAAAAACTTTGGGTAACTGTTGGGTACAACAAGAGAGACTTTGTAGCCTTGAGCTTTAAGGACTTGATACAAAGCTAAAGAAGAACCCATAGCATCACCATCAGGACTTCGATGTGTGGTGATTAAAATATTTGGTTTCTTTTTGAGTTCGTTATGTATGGATTCGAAGATCTGTTTTTTCATAGTTGCCAAAATTAGTGATTTCTCAAAGATTTTAATTAATTTCGCCGCGAATAAAAACGAAACAATGGCAACGAACCGAACATTTACTATGCTAAAGCCTGATGCAGTCGAGAACGGACACATCGGTGCTATTTTAGAGAAAATCAATGCTGCAGGATTTAGAATTGTAGCAATGAAAATGACTCAACTATCAAAGTTAGACGCTGAGGCGTTTTACGCGATTCATTCTGAGAGACCATTTTTTGGTGAATTGGTTGAATACATGACTTCAGGTCCTATTGTATCAGCAATTCTAGAAAAAGACAATGCGGTTGAGGATTTCCGTACGTTGATTGGTGCTACCAATCCTGCAGAAGCTGCAGAAGGTACCATCCGTAAAATGTATGCAGAATCTATTGCTGCTAATGCCGTTCACGGTTCTGATTCCGATGATAATGCAGCTATTGAGGGTGCTTTTCACTTTTCGGGAAGAGACAACTACTAAGTAGTTTTTGAGACAATATTGAAAATAAAAAACCCCTTATCGAAGGGGTTTTTTATTGTCTGAAGATTATTTGATTTTTAATTTCTTGCGTATTCTTTTTGGCAGTGCATCTTTATGCAGCATGATGTCCATGGTTTTGTATTCTACATATGCTTCTGACGCATAGAAGTATCCATCGCAATCGTTGTGTTTTAGTCCCCAAGAGTTTTTAACAATGTAATATTTTTTCCCCACTTGATCTTTTACAATACCGGTTACGTGCATTCCATGGTCGTCTGTAGTTTCGTAGTTGTCGAAAGCAATTTGGCGCATTTCCTGAGTAATGTTTTGCTCTTCGCAAGGGGCATCAAAAACAGTACTTTTCTTCTCAGCTCCTGCATCAGAGAAATTTTCATTGTCTTTACCTGATTTTTTAATTTTTGATTCATCCACAGGGATTAAAGCCAAACCATCTCTAAAAGAAAACCCTTTTTCGGATACGTCACTAGCCCAAGCAATTGAATATTTATTCATTAAAGCATGGTCGATAACTTCCATCATTTCTTCCATAGGAATATTGTAAACAGATTTCATCATCCAGTTGTCCGGGACTTCAAGAACAAATTCTTCATAATAAGGGTGGTGGGTGAAGGAGGCGATGAAGACGTAATCATCCGCATTAAAGTTTAAAGATTTGGCAAAAGACCTTGGTGTATATTCTTTTTCCTGATAGGTGAATTTCTCAGGTATTTCACCCAAATACGTGTCTAAAACAGCTTCGTAAGCCGTTTTCCACAAAGGGGTTAAGGTTTTCTGTTCAGCATCAACAACGGCTTTTACCATACCGAAAAGAATATGATCCATTTCACCGTGGTTAAATTTTTCTTCATTGCTGGGGTTTCCCGAGTATGTTTCTAGGGGAACGATGCCATGTTCTTTTATCATTTCACTCACATCATGAAATGCTCCACCAGGACCAAAATTTAAATGTCCATGCATTCTTACATATTGTTCTGCTTTATCAGAGTAGGTGTTTCGTACAATAAACATTTCCGACAATTCGTGTTTACCCCCACCCAAACGCATGATTTCTGACTCGATGAATGACAATGCTGAAAAACTCCAGCAAGTACCCGTTCTTCCTTGACTTTGAACTTCAGTTGCTTCAAGGTCCACCAGAACCTTAAAGTCATATTCACTTCCTTTTTTGTTGGTGATGATATCTTGTGCAGGTAGCACCATGTAAAAAAATGATACCAAGGCAATTAAAGTTGTTTTTCTCATCATGTTGTAGGTGTTGAATAGAATTGAAATTTTTAGTCAATAACAAATTGGTAAGGCATTCTAGCCTGAACACCTTTTAAGCTTTTAAGGTCTTCCAGTGTTTTGTAATATTTGTATTGGTTTCCTAGCTGTGATTTCATCCACGAGGTTTTTACGCCCTCCTCTAGTTGATTTAAAAGTTTTTGAAAAGGATCTTGCTGTTTGGGCAATTCATAAATTTGGAAATGTTCCATTTTCGCCAAAATGGAAGCCTCTTCTATGGCATCCTCTAAGCCCCCAAATTCATCAATTAAATTGGTTTTTAAAGCACTCGAACCTGACCAAACACGACCTTGTCCAATGTTGTCAACATCCAATTTGTTCATTTGACGCCCCTCAGCAACTTTTAAGATAAAATCTTCGTAGATGTGAACAACACTTTCATGAATGATGTCATATTCTTCTTTGCTCAGTGGCCTATTTATACTGCCCATATCAGAGAATTTGTTGGTTTTAACTTGATCGAAAGTAAGTCCAAGCTTATCGGTAAGTAATTCTTCAACGTTCATAACGATGCCAAACACACCTATAGATCCCGTAATTGAATTGGGAGATGCATATATCTTATCAGCTCCACATGCAATGTAGTAGCCTCCAGAAGCAGCTACATCACCCATAGAAACGACTACAGGCTTTTTCTTTTGAGCTAATTTCATTTCTCTCCAAATGACATCAGATGCCAAAGCACTCCCTCCGGGTGAATTTACACGAAGTACAATAGCTTTTACTTTTTCATCTTTTCTGGCTTTACGGATGGCTTTGGAGATTCGATCAGAACCTATGGTGGTTTCACTTCCTGCGCCTGAAACAATTTCTCCTTGTGCGTAAACGACCGCGATTTTATCTTTTTTTAATTTTTCTACTAGATTTTCATTTTGAACGCTGTCGTATTTTTTGAGGCTGATGAACGTAACATCATCAAAGTTATCTTTTCCCATCAAATCGGTGAAATGTTCGTGTAATTCGTCTTTGTAGTGCAGCTGATCAACCAGACCTAAGTCTAGAGCATCTTTTGGAGTTCGAACCATTAAGTTGTTAGCGATTTCATTGAGTTTTTCAACGGAAATATTTCTTTCTCGAGCTACATTTTCTTGGAATTCATCCCAAATGGAATTGACAAATATTGTTACCTGTTCTCGATTTGAATCACTCATTTCATTTAATATGAAGGGCTCCACAGCACTTTTAAATTTACCGTGTCTGATGATTTGTGGTTCTATTCCTATTTTTTTTAGTGCATTGGTATAGAAAATAGTCGAACTGTTAAGTCCATTGTATTCTAGCGCTCCTTCAGGGTAAATACAAATATCATCAGCTACTGAAGCTAAATAGTATGCTCTTTGGGTGTATGTTTCTGAATAGCTGACAATAAATTTACCTGATTCCTTGAAATTAAGTAGTGCTTTTCGAATCTCACCTATGGTAGCAAAACCGGCATTTAAGAATCCAATATCAAGGAAGATTCCTTTGATGTTTTCGTCTGATTTTGCTTTTTTAATATTCTTAAGGATATTGTTTAGTCCTAAGGTACTGGATTCTTCTCCCATGAGATCATAGATTTCAAAGGGACTTTCTTCATAGCGGTCTTGAATACTGCCGTGTAATTTTAAGGACAGAATATGTTCTTCTTTAAGTTTTGTATTTTTTGACTCCCCACTCGTTGCTAAAACTGAGATGATGATGATAAGAGCGAAGACTCCAATGATTAGACCTATTGAGGATGCTAATGTGAATTTCAAGAATTGTTTCATGATTTATTACATAAAATGAATATTATCAATGATATGAATTTTTAGTTTGATGGATGTAAGGATTAGTACTCTTTAACAAAGAGTAACAGTTCTTTTGCCTTAATCATTAAATTGTTTTATCAAATCTCGAAGTCGAGCAGCTTCCATAAAATCTAGATCTTTGGCAGCTTTGTCCATGGCTCTTCGTAACTCATTAATTTTTTTACGTTTGTTTTCTTCGGTGAGGTATTTGATATCATTTTCATTGACCGTAAGTTTTGATTCGGGCTCCGCAGCCTCATTGTAGCTTTTCCCAATCACGGCCGTTTGTTTCAAAATACTTTCTTTAGATTTCTTAAGCGCAAAAGGAGTAATGTTATGTATTTCGTTGTATTTGATTTGTAGATTTCTTTTTCGGTCGTTGTCGTCCATTGTTCTTTGCATGGAGTCGGTTATTTTATCCGCATAAAATATAGCTTTTCCTTTTACATGTCTGGCGGCTCTCCCAACAGTTTGCGTGAGGGATCTTTGAGAACGTAAGAATCCTTCTTTGTCAGCATCTAAGATGGCAACGAGAGAAACTTCAGGTAAATCCAGGCCTTCTCGAAGTAAGTTTACACCGATGAGGACATCGAATTTCCCTAAACGTAAATCACGCATTATTTCCACACGTTCTAGGGTGTCAACATCAGAATGTATATAGCGGCATCGGATGGAATATTTAGTGAGATACTGAGTGAGTTCCTCAGCCATTCTCTTAGTAAGTGTCGTCACCAATATTCGTTCGTCATCCTCAACACGTTGTGTAATCTCTTCTAATAGATCATCAATTTGATTCTGTGAAGGACGAATTTCAATGGTAGGATCAAGCAGTCCAGTAGGGCGTATTATTTGTTCTACGATAACACCTTCCGATTCTTCTAACTCATAATCCGCAGGGGTAGCACTCACATATATTGTTTGACTAACGACACCTTCAAATTCATCAAATTTTAGAGGTCTGTTGTCCATAGCTGATGGAAGTCTGAATCCATACTCAACCAAATTTTCTTTTCGAGAACGATCACCACCATACATGGCGCGAACTTGTGGAAGTGTTACATGGCTTTCATCGACAAAGAGCATGAAGTCATCTGGGAAATAGTCAATCAAACAAAAGGGTCTGGTTCCCGGACTACGTCCATCTAAATAGCGGGAGTAGTTTTCTATTCCTGAGCAGTATCCCAATTCCTGAATCATTTCTAAGTCAAAGTTAACACGTTCTTCTAATCGCTTTGCCTCAAGATGTTTTCCGATTTCTTTAAAATAATCCACTTGTTTAATCAGATCGGTACGAATGTCGTGTTTAGCAACATCCAATCGATCTTTCGATGTAACAAAGATGTTTGCTGGGTAAACATTGATTTGGTCAAAAAGATCAATTCTTTGTCCGCTAACGGGGTCAAACGACTCAAGAGACTCTATTTCGTCATCCCAAAATAAAACGCGTAACCCAAAATCAGAATAGGCAGGGAAAATATCCACACAATCTCCTTTAACTCTGAATTGACCTCGCTCTAATTCAGTTTCCGTTCTAGAATATAGTGATGCTACAAGTGCTAAAAGTAATTCCTGTCGATTTAGGATTTGCCCTTTTTCCAATTCGATGACGTTTTTACTAAACTCATCAGGGTTTCCAATTCCATAAATACACGATACAGAGGAGATGACAATGATGTCTCTTCTGCCTGACAGTAATGATGATGAAGCACTAAGTCTGAGTTTTTCGATTTCATCATTAATCGATAAATCTTTTTCAATGTAGAGTCCAGAGTGGGGTATGTATGCTTCGGGTTGGTAATAGTCGTAATACGACACAAAATATTCGACAGCATTGTTTGGGAAGAATTGCTTGAATTCTCCGTACAATTGGGCCGCAAGAGTTTTGTTATGACACAAGATAAGTGCCGGTCGATTTACTTCTTTGATGACGTTCGCCATCGTGAAAGTTTTTCCAGACCCTGTTACCCCTTGTAGTGTTTGGTTAGAGACCCCTTGATTAAGTCCATCAACAATTTCCTTGATGGCTTTGGGTTGATCTCCCGTAGGCTGAAATTCAGAACGGAGTTCGAAATTTTTCATATCTTAAAAAAAAGCATTCCATTTGGAATGCTTAGATGTGTTATAATTTTTTTACAAAATCCATTCTAGATTTAATCTCTAGAAGCTTTTCCTTTTGCTTGTCTATATTTTTTTTGACATCTAAAAGCAATGGGTTATCGTCTTTAGCATGTTTGAAAAAGCTTATGTTGTTTTCTAGAAGTGTCAATTCATCTTTACACTTTTTAGACTCTTGTTGAAGTTTGTATAATTCTTCACTCAATTTAGATGGATCCTCTTCAGCAAGAATAGATTCAATTTTAGTTTTGAATTGAATGTCTCGTTTTTCTGCCTTATCAATGTCTAATTGTTCAAAATACGAATCAATCATTTTTCGGAATGAACCTTCAATAGATTTAATGTTTTTCCGAGGAACTCTCCCCAAGTCTTTCCATGAATTAATGAATCCTTTGATGGTCTCAACGTCTTTCCTGGTGTCGCCAGAGTTTTTAAATTCCCCCACTTCTTCTAGAAAACCTTTTTTTGCTTCTAGGTGTGATGTTAACTTTTCATCTTCTATGGATTGTTGTTTCTTGAGGTTATCAAAGAACGTATTGCAAGCAGTTTTCAGTCTGTTCCAAAGAAGGTCTGATTCCTTTTTTGATGCCATACCGGACTTCTTCCAATCGCTTTGTAATTTCTTCAAAGTGTTTGCTGTTTCCTTCCAATCCTCGCTGTCAGTTAATGCTTCAGCTTGGTTAACTATTTCAATTTTTACAGATAAATTATCTTTTTGATTTTGCTTTAGGTGTTTGTAAAAGTCGTTTTTGTTGGAGTTGAATGTTTTTATAGCTGAGATGAATCTTGTCCAAGATTTATCATTTTGTTCACGACTTATAGGACCGATTTTTTTCCAATCTTCTCTTAGCTGTTTGACTTCATCAGATTTTTTTTGCCACTTATTATGATGCGTCAATGCTGTGTAGTCGATGACTTCTACTTTTTCGCAAAGTACTAGTTTTGATTGGTAGTGGACCTCGAATGATTCTTTTCTTTTTTCAAAATAGTCATTACGCTTTTTGTGAATTAGTTTTGTTGCAGCTTGAAAACGTTTCCAAATAGGCTCTCTGTCATTTTTGCCAACCGGACCAGTTTCTTTCCAGTCTTCATGCAGTTCTTGTAAAATACCGAAAGATAAGTCAAGGTTTTCTTCTTCAACAATACTTTCAGCTTTTTCACAGAGCGCATTCTTTTTCTCTAAATTTCTTTTGAATTCAATGTCTCTTAGATCATTGTTAATTCTCAAATAGTCAAAAAAGTTTTCTACGTGATGGTGGTAGGTTTTCCAAAGATTATCTAGTTCAGACTTTGGAACTTGTCCAACCAGTTTCCACTTTTCTTGAATCGCTTTGAAATGCTCAAAAGTTTCTTTTATTTTTTCATCGGTATTGATGAGTCCTTTCAATTCTTGAATCAACTCAAGTTTAATCTTGAGATTGCTTTTCATTTGCTTATCTAAATCCCCGTAAAAGGCATCTCTTAGGGTTTTGTATTTTTTTAAAACCGATTTAAATGAATCGGTGTCTGGATAAATGAACTCAAAGTTTTCAGCTTCGTCTGATTCAGAAATTTCATGCTCAGCTTTAAACGCTTCTAAGGCTTTTTTGTAAGCATCGTTACTTCGATCGTAAAACACTTTTTTAGCCTCATCTATTTGGGCCTTCATCGATTGTATTGGGCTTGAATCAAGAAGGGAATTCAATTTAGAGACTAACGATTCGGTATCAAGTTTCGTGAAATCAATAGAGTCTATAATTTCGTTGTTTATCGAAGACTCATCGTTTTTTTCAATTTCGATGGTTTTTTTAACATCGATTGGCTCTGTAATCATTGTTTCTTCTGTATCCATGGTACTAATCTAATTTTACGAATAGCAAATATATGAATTAAACATATTCAAATAACTTTGATTTTTCGTGCTTATAAATCTCTATTGTTTTTTCAACATTATGTAAGTCAGTTGTTTGTCTGTTTGTTAAGGTCTCTTGTGAAAGATAGTTTCTTCATTAAGTTGCCGTACAAATGCTTTTCGTAGATTTGCTGACTTAAATGATGTTTTTATGTCTGTGATTGACGAACTGAGAAGAGAGGGAGATATTTTTCAAGCCTATGAAATGGCGAAAGTGCGTTTGAAAGCTAAACCGGACCAAAGTCTAGTAAAGCACGATTTAGCACGTGTCCTCACAGATCTTCTACAAAAGAATTGTTACCTGGTGCAATCGGAGTCCTTTTTCAACTATTTGAATGAGTTTTATGCATTAAATATTCCTGATCGGCATTCTGTTATTCATGAAAATATCATGTGGCAAGTCGGGAAGTTCATCAAAGAGTTAACTCGTTCTGAAGCACCTTCCGAAGTTTTTGATCAGCTCTATAATTTAATTAATCATGTTAATTTACCTGCCGGCACCAGCCTATTTACATTTATAGTAAGCTCTGTACTTGAGTCCAAAGAATTTAATGATTCATACATCAAAATTCTTATCAAGAATCGAGTACGTCACCTACCGGCAAATCATTTTGAAGCGATAAATGAAGGGGGAGAGAAAAAGCCATCTCTGGGAGAGTTACTCCTTCTTACAATTGCGAAGAATCTCACCAATCAAAAAGAGGCTAATTCTTCTGACATTCATGTATTGCTCGAGGAATTGGATTATGTCGGAGAACACTACACCAATATCCCTTACATTGATTACTACAAGGCAAAGTCTTATTTGACATTGAAAGATTTTAAAAGTGCCGAAAAAGCGATCCTTTCTTACCTTAAAAAAAGGAGTAAAGAGCATTTGGCCTGGGAGCTACTTTCTGATATTATTGATGATCAGGATCGAAAAATACAGGCATTATGCAAAACGGTTATTTGTCATTCTAACCCTGGCCAATTATTGCGTTCGCAAACCAAACTCTTTTACTTGCTAATCAAAGAGAAAGAATTTGTTGTAGCCAAATCATTACATCAATCGATCACGAATACTCACAGAGAACTTGGTAAGAAAAGCTCTGAAGAATGGTTGTCTTTTACAAATGAGCCCTGGTTCAAGAATGCAAAACGCGATTTGAGTTTTTTCACCTATTGTTATCGAAGGTCTAAAGAGATTGTTGCTTACGTTTTTGAGGATTGGAAAGCACAGAATGGAATCATTTATGGGTTGAATCTAGCCAAAGATCTAGCCGAGTTCGTTGTTGCGGATGATATTCATGGTGCATTTAAGTTTTTTGGAGATAAGAATCTTAAAGTTGGTGACTTTGTAAGTTTAAAACTTCAAAGGGTTGCAAACCATGAAGGTGTTAGGTATAAAGCACTTCATTTTGAGAAATCAGATAAACGACCTAAAAGAACGATATACAAGGTTGTAGAAGATCACATCAGAGAAGATAGCGACGGACACTACGTTGGCTCTGTCCCCATCAATTTTAGTTTTGCAGAATCTAAAGGGTATAACTTAGGCGATGTAGTTCGAGTAAAAGCCGTCAAGTTACCTTCATCAAAGTTTAGAGAAAATTCAAAGTGGAAAGTTCTTTCAATGTTTTCTAAAAAGAGTGAGTAGACTATTTCGGTCAGCATTTTTAAAACTCAGAATATTTTAAAAAAGGTCAAAAAAAAAGTCCCACATTTTTGTGGGACTTGAGCGAGAGACGAGACTCGAACTC
>DLQO01000065.1 GCA_002478765.1 Flavobacteriales bacterium UBA7430 | reverse complement strand
GGGAAAAGATCCAGGAAATCTAGGTACGGGAAGGTACCCGACTAAAGAAAAAGATATAACACTTGATGTTGCGATGAAGTTGGGAGCTTATATTGAAGAAAGCATGCCAGATGTAGAGGTCGTATATACTCGTGACAATGATGCTTTTCCTCAACTTTATGAAAGAACGGCCTTAGCCAATAGAGAAAAAGCCGACCTATTTATTTCTATCCATTGCGATGCGTTTACGGATTCAAGAGCTCACGGATGTTCTTCTTTCGTAGTGGGTATGAATCACGGGAAGCAATCCCGCGTTGCGATTAAAGAAAATCCTGTTATTGTTACGGAAGAGGATAAGTTGAATTACGGGAATTTTAATATAAATAGTCCGGAATACCAGATTGAGGTTTCTTTGTATCAGAAAATGTACGAGAAAAACAGCCTTCTTCTTGCTGATAAAATTCAGACGCAATTTAGAGAGCGAGTGAATCGAAGAGATCGTGGGATCAAGCGAGAACCTTTGTATGTGACCAGTCGCGTAGCAATGCCATCTGTGCTTGTTGAGTTGGGCTTTTTAACCAATCCTAAGGAGGAAGATTTTTTGAATACATCCCAAGGAAAGACTTACATGGCTTCGGCGATCTTTAGAGCCTTTAAAGATTATAAAAATGAACAAGAGGGTGTCATTAAAGATGTGAAGCAAGTTCGGGAGGTTATTTCGGGCGCGTCGCCTCTTGTTGACGAAAGAACAGATGATTCGACCTACTTAACGGTTCAAGTATTCACTTCGTCAACCAAGTTAGATGCAGAGTCTCTCAAAGGTTTAGAGGATGTTTTTTACCTTGTTGATGCGGATGTTTACAGATACTTTAGTGGACATTATCATCACATTGATGAAGTTAAGTTACACCAAAAAGAGCTTGTAAATCAAGGGCTTAATGATTGTTTTGTGGTTGGAGTTCACAACAAGGTTAAGGTTGGTGTCAGTGAAGCCCTAGAACTCCTTAAATAATTGTATTTTTGATTAGATAATAATAGTAGATGAGATATAGTAAAGAACTGGTTATAGGCTTAACGACTCTGGCAACAATCATTTGTTTCGCATGGGGTTATAACTTTTTGAAAGGCAAAAATGTTTTTAAAGCCAAACGTGATTATTATGCCTTTTATGATCATGTCCACGGTTTAGAGGTAGGGCAGCCAGTAACCATTAGTGGATACAAGATAGGTCAGGTGACCGAAATTACTTTGGATGTTTCGTTTGGAGGGGCCTTGTTGGTTGGGTTTCATATTTCAAAACCGCTAGAAATCAACAGTGATACTAAGGTTAAGATTTACGATATGGATATTATGGGAGCCAAAGGGCTTCAATTAGAACTTGGAACTTCTTCTCAAATGGCGGTTACTGGTGATACACTTCAAGGTGACATTCAAATTTCATTAACCGAACAAGTGACCAAACAGTTCGTCCCTATCAAGGATGGTACTGAGCGCCTCATTAACGTTTTAGATTCTACCCTCAGATCGATTACACTTCTTACTCAGAAAGCTAGTCTTTTAATAGAAGTGAATCATAATAGCATTTCCAGTGCAGCAGAGCATATCGATACGTTGTCGCAGACACTAAGTGCGCAGCGTGAAGACTTTGAAGTCATACTTAATAATTTTAGGATGTTTAGCGAAGATCTAGCAGCCTCTGATGTTTCAGAGGCAATATCTCAGATAGACGAGACGATGAACAGTCTAGACTTGGTGCTTACGGACATCAATTCCGGACAAGGTAGTCTTGGTAAACTCGTAAAAGACGGTCAATTGTACACAGACATGAGTGCTTCGATGTCTCAGCTGGAGTTGTTGTTGGAAGATTTACGTGAACACCCGAAACGCTATGTTCACTTTTCACTTTTTGGTCGTAAAGATAATGCTGTGCATTCTGATTCATTAAACTAATTCGAGCCTATGGGAATATCGAATCTCATTTTTGCCCTCTCCCTTGTTACGGCTATTTTCTTATTTAGAAGAAATGTCCTCAAAATCAAGCGGAATATATTTTTGGGCCGAGATGTAAATCGATCAGATCAATCTTTTCTCAGATGGAAAACGATGGCTCGAGTTGCTTTAGGTCAAACTAAGATGATGGTTAAGCCTATTGCTGGATTCCTTCATGTGATCGTATATGCTGGATTTGTCATCATCAACATTGAGGTCCTGGAAATCATTATTGATGGGCTTTTTGGTACCCACCGAGTCTTTTCATTTTTAGGCGTGTTTTATGATTTCCTAATAGCCTCATTTGAGATCCTTGCTCTTTTGGTCCTTTTAGCTTGCGTGTTGTTTTTTATTCGAAGAAACGGACTTCGGTTGAAGCGTTTTGCGGCAAAAGAGGTATCGGGTTGGCCAAAAACAGATGCCAATCTTATTTTAGTTTTTGAAGTTTTGTTGATGGGTGCCTTTTTACTGATGCAAGGCGCTGACCTTGCCTTGCAGAAAATGGGAACTGCATATTATGTCGAAGCGGGTTCCTACCCAGTTAGCTCATACTTGCTGTTTCTATTTGAGGGAATGAGTGAGTCAAGCGTGATTCTTTTTGAACGTTTTTTCTGGTGGGTTCATATTTTAGGGATATTCGCTTTTTTAAATTATTTACCCTATTCAAAACACCTGCATATTGTTTTGGCGTTCCCCAACACCTACTATTCCAACTTAAAAGCTAAGGGTGCCTTTACCAATATGGATTCTGTTACACAAGAAGTAAAGCTTATGTTGGACCCTGATGCAGACCCCTACGCAACTCCTGATCCGGATTCATCCGATGATATACAACGTTTTGGCGCAAAAGATGTGACGGATTTAAATTGGGTTCAATTGATGAATGCTTACTCCTGTACAGAGTGTGGTCGATGTACTTCAGAGTGCCCAGCCAATCAGACAGGTAAATTGCTTTCTCCGAGGAAAATTATGATGGATACTCGTGATCGACTCGAAACCTATGGTGCTGAAATAGATGCTGGGGATGATCAAGAGAATCAACGACCTTTATTGGACGGATACATTTCTAGAGAGGAGTTGTGGGCTTGTACGACTTGCAATGCCTGTACCGATGCATGTCCAATAAATATAGATCCACTTTCGATAATTTTGGATATGAGGAGGTACTTGGTTATGGAGGAGTCAGCGGCTCCTAATGAATTGAATATGGTATTCACCAATATAGAGAATAATGGAGCTCCCTGGCAATTTTCAGCTGCGGATCGTTTAAAATGGAAAGATGAATTATGATATGAATGATGTTAAAAAGATACATGTTCCCACAATGGCCGAGTTGATGGCTAAAGGAGAACAGCCAGATGTTTTATTTTGGGTAGGTTGTGCAGGAAGTTTTGACGACAGAGCAAAAAAAATCACCAAGGCATTCGTTAAAATTTTAAATCATATAAATTACAAGTTTGCTGTTCTTGGAACGGAGGAGTCTTGTAGTGGTGATCCAGCGAAAAGAGCGGGTAACGAGTTCTTGTTCCAAATGCAGGCTATGGCAAACATTGAAGTCATGAATGCTTATGAAGTAAAGCGGATTGTGACTACGTGTCCGCATTGTTTCAATACGCTCAAAAATGAATATCCTGATTTGGGTGGTCATTATGAAGTAGTTCATCACACGCAGTTGCTGCAGTCCTTAATAGATGAGGGGCGATTGACGGTTGAAGGTGGAGCCTACAAAGGGAAAAAAATTACATTTCATGACCCTTGTTATTTAGGGAGAGCTAATGAGGTTTACGATGCACCTCGAACCTTGATTGAGAAATTAGATGCCGAATTGGTTGAGATGAAGCGATGTAAGTCGAAAGGTTTATGTTGTGGTGCAGGAGGAGCGCAAATGTTTAAAGAACCTGAAAAGGGGGCTAAAGATGTGAACATAGAGCGAACTGAGGATGCTATAGAGACCAGCGCAGAAATTATTGCTACGGGATGTCCGTTTTGCAATACCATGATGACAGACGGTGTGAAAAATAAAGAAAAGGAAGAACAAGTGAAAGTTTTAGATTTAGCTGAAATGATCGCTCAAGCAAACGACTTATAATATGTGGGTGAATTTTGAGGATTTGTCGTCAACAAGTAGGGTTTGGGTTTTTCAATCCAATCAGTCTTTGACAAAAGACATGCAGGCAGCTATTGATCTTGAGTTACACCAATTCATTGATAAATGGTCAACC
>DLQO01000047.1 GCA_002478765.1 Flavobacteriales bacterium UBA7430 | reverse complement strand
CGTTGACCGCTTGAGTATCCCACCTCAAAACAATAAAAATTCTAAAAAGAACTAAGAGCCGATGGAGGGACTCGAACCCACGACCTGCTGATTACAAATCAGCTGCTCTAGCCAGCTGAGCTACATCGGCTTAATTAATTTCGGCTGCGAATATATTAAAGATTTTTTTCACAAACTGCAGTTTTTCGTCCTTTTTTAGTGGGTTGATTCTATTTGCTTGAAATTCTGATATTTATAGGTTTTTTTATTTTCTTTGATCAGTTATTTATCCTTTTAAGATACCGAATTCATTATGTAACTGAGTTAGAAACACTTTAAATGGACATTATTTTCGTAGTCGTTCCTTGCTTATTTTTTCCAATTACAAAAATAGTTGTTCATCTGTTTAATATAAATGGATTGTTTTTGTGATTTTCCCAACACTTTTGTTATTTTTATTCTAATAGAAGAATCATTTTTGTGATAGTATAGCAGTATTTTATCTTTAATAATAATAATATGATAAATTATGAATGAAATAAAAATATTGATAGCCGATGATCATCCCATATTCTTATTAGGTTTGGTTTCTATTATAGAATCTAGTGAGGGAATGCGAGTTGATTATGTAGCTTCCAATGGCGAACAAGCCCTAGAAATGATTTCCATCAACAAACCTCATATTTCGATTTTAGATATTGCTATGCCCGGATTAGACGGCATTAAAGTGACACGTAAAATCAAAGAATTAAATTTAGAGACTAAGGTGATTGTACTTACCATGTATAAAAATGAAGCCATATTTAACCTAGCTCTCGATTACGGTGTTTCAGGTTATGTTTTAAAAGATAACGCATCTACAGATATCGTTAATTGTATCAAAGCCGTTATTCGAGGTGAGTTGTTTGTATCACCCCATATAATGGGTTTTTACAACAACAGAAAAGATGGCTTGAGAAGCAATATAATCAAGTACATTAATATGCTTACAGATGCTGAAAAAAAGGTCTTAAGATACATCTCAGACAATAAGAGTACAAATGAGATTGCTGAAAAACTTTTTTTAAGTGGTAAAACAGTTCAGAATCACCGTTTTAGTATTTGTAGAAAAATGGAGTTGGAGGGCGTTAATTCTCTTCTAAGTTTTTCGCTACAAAACAAGTACATCATTGACTTGATTTTGGCCCAAGAGTCTTATTGATTGTGAACGAACAGCGACCTTTAACCCTACACTTATTCTAACAAAAGAGATCCTGTTTTATCCTTAAGTTGTTATTCTTACAAATAAGTACTATTTAATGTCTGCTAGTCATTTATTCTGTGTAATTTCGCACCTTAAATTTTGACGATGAAATCAATACGTAACATAGCTATTATAGCTCACGTTGACCACGGTAAAACTACTTTAGTTGACAAAATCATTCACGAATGTCAAATCATGGATCCCAGAAAAGATACCGGTGAACTCATTCTTGATAATAATGATTTAGAAAGGGAACGTGGAATAACCATTCTATCTAAGAATGTTGCTGCCAATTACAAAGGTGTTAAAATTAACATTTTGGATACTCCCGGTCACGCCGATTTTGGTGGGGAAGTTGAGCGTGTTTTGAAAATGGCAGATGGAGTTCTTCTTTTAGTTGATGCTTTTGAAGGAGCTATGCCTCAAACACGTTTTGTTTTAAGTAAAGCGATTTCACTAGGACTCAAGCCTATTGTAGTCGTGAATAAGGTAGATAAAGAAAATTGTACGCCTGATATTGTTCAAGAACAAGTATTTGATTTGATGTTCAACTTAGATGCAACAGAAGATCAATTGGATTTTGTGACCATTTATGGCTCTTCTAAGCAGGGTTGGATGAGTACTGATTGGCATAAACCAACCGAGAATATTATCCCTCTGCTGGATGCAGTCTTAGAAACAATACCTGAGGCTCCTTACCATGAGGGTACACCGCAAATGCAAATTACGTCTTTAGACTTTTCGAGTTTTAAAGGTAGAATAGCTATCGGTCGTGTGTTCCGAGGTGACTTAGAGAAAGGTAAAGATTACATGCTGTGTAAAGACGGTGCTACTAAAAAAGTGCGAATTAAGGAGTTGTTCGTTTTTGAAGGTTTAGGAAGGACTGAAGTTGATAAAGTCAGAAGTGGAGACCTTTGTGCAGTTATTGGTTTGGATGATTTTGAAATTGGAGACACACTCGCTGATTTAGAAAATCCGGATGCTATGCCAAGGATATCAGTAGATGAGCCAACGATGAGTATGTTGTTTACCATCAATAATTCTCCCTTCTTTGGTAAAGAAGGAAAGTTTGTGACTTCTAGACACCTTAGGGATAGATTGTTTAAAGAGACAGAAAAAAATCTAGCTCTACGAGTTGAAACAACTGATTCTGAAGATAAATTTAATGTTTTCGGTAGAGGTATTCTTCACTTGTCAGTTCTCATTGAGACCATGCGAAGAGAAGGGTATGAATTGCAGGTTGGGAAACCTCAGGTTATTGAAAAAGTGATTGATGGTGTTAAATGTGAGCCCTACGAAACTTTGGTGATTGATGTTCCTGAAGATTTTTCAGGTAAGGCTATCGAATTGGTCACTCAACGTAAAGGTGATTTACTTGTAATGGAGCCAAAAGGAGATCTACAACACCTTGAGTTTGATATTCCATCAAGAGGTTTGATAGGTTTGAGAAATAATATGTTAACAGCAACTTCTGGACAGGCAATTATGACGCACCGTTTCAGAGAGTTTCTAGCATACAAAGGTGAAATCCCGTCGAGAATGAAGGGGTCATTAATATCTATGGAACAAGGAGCTTCAACCGGTTTTGCCATCAATAGATTGCAGGATAGAGGGCGGTTTTTCGTTGCACCAACAGACATTATTTATAAAGGACAAGTTGTAGGAGAGCATTCTAGAGACAACGATTTGGAAGTCAATTTAGTAAAAGGTAAGCAATTGACTAACATGAGGAAGTCAGGATCTGATGATGCAATGAAAATTGCACCAAAAATTGTATTTTCTTTGGAAGAATCAATGGAGTATATAAGTGAAGATGAATACCTAGAGATTACTCCAGCAAGTCTCAGAATGAGAAAGATAAAATCATAGTACTTACATATTTCTGAATCAAAACGACCACATATGTGGTCGTTTTTTTATTTCATATCTTTATCTTAGCTCTATGAAGGTAGCCATAATTGGAGGCGGAGCAGCAGGTTTTTTTTCTGCATTTTCCGTTAAAGAACACCACCCAAATGCAGAGGTCATTATCTTTGAAAAGACTGATAAGTTGTTGTCTAAGGTCAAAATTTCTGGCGGTGGACGGTGTAATGTTACGCATGCATGTTTTCAGGTAAGTCAACTTTCAAAATCGTACCCTAGAGGTTCAAGGCAGTTAAAAAAAGCTTTTCATCAATTTCAGCCCAAGGACACTGTAGCTTGGTTTTCCAAAAGGGGAGTTGTTCTTAAAACGGAATCTGATGGACGAATGTTTCCTGTCACTGATGATTCCCAAACGATTATAGATTGTTTTTTATTCGAAGCTAGGTCCAAGAACATTCAAATACATAAGAAAGCTCCTATTGAGAAATTGAATAAAGAAACCTCAGGTTATACACTTCACCTCAGGGACTCACAATACTTTTTTGATAAAGTCATTATTGCTACTGGAGGGAGTCATAAAAATAGTGGTTTTGATTGGTTACGTGAGCTCGGTCATTCAATCATAAGCCCGATTCCTTCTTTATTCACCTTTAATATGCCCAAGGAGTCGGTTAAGGAGCTTATGGGACTAGTCGTTCAAGAAGCCACGGTCAGAATTCAAGGTACAAAACTGGAATATAAGGGGCCTGTTCTTATGACCCACTGGGGGATGAGTGGTCCTGCAATACTTAAATTATCTGCTTGGGGCGCTCGATTTCTTCATGAGAAAAATTACCAGTTTCAGGTTCAAATCAATTGGTTGTCGGTTAAAAGCGAGTCTCAAGCTCATGAAATATTGAATACGTCCTTTGGTAAGGCTCCCAAGAAAAAAATTTCAAATCTCAACCCCTTTAATTTGCCTAATAGAATGTGGTATTATTTATTAGATAAAGCAGACATAGAGATGGATATCTTGTGGTTAGATTTGTCAAATAAAAATAAAAATAAGCTCATCAATACACTTTTAAATGATATTTACGCGGTTTCTGGAAAAACCACATTTAAAGAAGAGTTTGTTACTTGTGGAGGACTAAGTCTCGACGATATTAATTTCAAAACTCTACAAAGTAATGTCTGTAATGGTCTATATTTTGCTGGTGAAGTTATGGATATTGATGGTATTACAGGAGGTTTTAATTTTCAAGCTGCTTGGACTACTGGATTCATTGCCGGTAAACTTGAATCTAATTCTGAATGAAATATTGATAAAAAGTGAATTTGCGCATTTATTTCAGCTTCAATAATTGTAAAATACTTTTATATTTGTCCTTCATTTAAATGGTTTAAGGGTATGCCAAAGAAAAATAAGCAGGATGACAGCAATTTCGAAATGATTGCTAAAACCTATCATGGTCTGGAAGATGTGCTGGCCAAGGAGTTACTCCAGTTGGGAGCGCAGGAAATAAAAACACTTCGAAGAGCGGTGAAGTTTAAAGGAGATTTAGGTTTTATGTACAAAGCCAATCTTTCTCTCAGAACTGCAGTGAGAATCATCAAGCCCATCAAAACTTTTAAAGTACGCAATGAGGATCAGTTGTATGCAGAACTCCGTGATATAGATTGGGAGCAATACATGACAATTGATGATAAGTTTGCCGTTGACTCTTTTGTGAATTCACCTCACTTCAATCATTCCCTGTATGTCGCATTAAAAACCAAAGATGCTATAGTTGATCAATTTAGAGATAAGTGTGGTATGCGACCGGACGTTGACCTCGACCAACCTAATCTTAGAATAAATATTCATATTACAGATGAAACCTGTACTTTATCTATTGATAGTTCTGGGAAGTCTTTACACAAAAGGGGATATCGACTTGAAACTAATGAGGCTCCAATTTCAGAAGCTTTAGCAGCAGGACTCATCTTGTTGAGCGGTTGGGATCGGAAATCAAACTTTGTGGATGGTATGTGTGGTTCGGGTACTTTTTTAGTTGAAGCAGCCATGATTGGAGCTAACATTCCTGCGAACATAAATCGAGACCATTTTGCTTTTCAAGATTGGCCTGATTTCGACTCAGGACTCTGGGAGTTAATCAGAAGTAGTAAATTAAAGAGAGCCGAGGATTGTTACGGTAAAATAATTGGTTACGATTTAAATCCGGAGACTGTAGCCTCTGCAAAAATCAATATTGAAAATTCAGGACTACAAGATTACATTGAAATACATTGTGCTGATTTCTTTGAAACAAAAAAACCTGAAGGACCCACACATTTGGTGTTTAATCCACCATACGGGGTTCGAATACAGGGAGATATACCTGAAATGTATAAGAGTATCGGTGATACCTTAAAAAAGAACTATTCAGGATCAGAAGCTTGGTTTTTGACTTCTCATTTGGAAGGATTAAATCATGTTGGATTGAGAGCCTCTAGAAAGATAGAAATTTATCAAGCAAAGCTAGAGTGTCGTTTTGTGAAGTATGAAATGTATTTGGGTACAAAAAAAATGAAAAATAAGCAGAATTGATGTTTTCGGAAGTAACATATGTTGATGTTATTCTCCCTCTACCACTGCAGCAAAAGTTCACCTATCAGTTAGATCATGAGCAGGTTTCAAAAGCTCAAATAGGATGTAGGGTTGCGGTACCTTTTGGACGAACAAAAATATACGCCGGAATCATAGATTCTATTCATCACAACACTCCAGATTACGAAACTAAATTTGTTCTTGATGTTTTAGATGATGCTCCCATTGTTTCCAGAAAGCATATAGATCTCTGGCATTGGATTGCCGAGTACTACATGTGCTCTATAGGAGAGGTGATGAATGCGGCATTACCTTCGTCTTTTAAATTAGCCAATGAAACCTACATTGTTTTGCATCCGGAATGGAATCATGACACATCGAAACTTACCGATGCTGAATTTTTAGTTACAGATGCTCTTCAGCTTCAAAAACGCTTAAAGATTCAGGAAATAGGTCAAATCTTGCGTCGCAAAATTGTCTTGCCATTTGTGAAAAAGATGCAAGAATTAAATATCGTTCAAATTGAGGATGAAGTGTCTGAACGCTTCAAGCCTAAGATTCGTAAGATGATGCGCTTGAATCCATTGTTGAATCCGGAATCTGCCATCGAAAGGTTGAAGTCACACAGACGTTCTCCGAAACAAGAGGAGTTTCTCCTTAAGTTCTTATCAGAAAAAAGTGAGGATGTACCTTTTCATCCGTTTTGCAAACGTCAAGGGTTTAAAACTTCCTATGTTAAAGCCCTTGTTCAGAAAGAGATTGTTGAGCTTTACGAATTGGAAGTAAACCGTATTGAACAAGAGCAATTACAGGGCACACCACTATTAGATTTAAATACCGAACAAGTGTCTGCATTAGAGCTGCTTGAATCGAATGTAAAAAAGGTAAATCTTTTGCATGGTGTAACTTCTAGTGGAAAAACGGAAGTATACATTCATCTCATCAAAAAATATATTGACTCCGGAAAACAGGTGTTGTACATGGTTCCTGAAATAGCTTTGACCACTCAATTGGTTTCACGTCTTAAGCATGCTTTTGGTGATAAAGTAGGGGTCTATCATTCTCGTTTTGGAATGCATGAACGTGCTGAGTTGTGGCGTGATGTAAAAAATAATCTTCGTTTTCCAATTGTTATAGGCGCTCGCTCTTGTGTATTTTTACCTTTTGAGGATTTAGGTCTGATTATCGTTGATGAAGAGCATGAAAGCTCTTTTAAGCAACAGGATCCGGCTCCGCGTTATCAAGCTAGAGATGTTGCGGTATACATGGGTCACCATTTCGACTGTCAAGTAGTTTTAGGAACAGCCACCCCATCATTAGAAACAGCTTTCAACGTGAACAATGGCAAATACGGTTTATGTTCACTAAAACAACGATTTGGAGGCTTTAAATTACCAGAAGTTCATCTTGTTGATGTCGCTCATGCATACAAACGCAAACGAATGAATGGTCATTTTTCCAACGCTTTGTTGATGGCTGTTGAAAATACTTTGGATCGTGGAGAGCAAGTCTTATTGTTTCAGAATAGAAGAGGCTTTGCTCCTCAACAAGAGTGTCAGTCTTGCGGTCATGTTCCCCAGTGCAAGCATTGTGATGTTAGTTTAACCTTTCATATGAGTAGTTCCATGCTGAGGTGTCATTACTGTGGATATTCAGAAAAAAATTCAAATCATTGTAAATCCTGTAACAAGCAGGATGTAAAATTGAAGGGCTTTGGTACAGAGAAAATAGAAGATGAATTGCAAGATTTATTTCCAAATCGAGTGATACGGAGAATGGATTTAGACACCACAAGGAAGAAAGATTCTTATGAGAATATATTGAATGCCTTTGAGGATCAGGAAATAGATATACTTGTTGGTACACAAATGATTTCCAAGGGTTTAGACTTTTCTTCTGTTGGCTTAGTTGGTGTGCTTAGTGCAGATCAAATGTTAAATTTTCCTGATTTCAGGGCTTTTGAAAGGTCTTTTCAAATGCTTTCTCAAGTTTCAGGTAGAGCAGGTCGTAAAAAGTCAGATAGTGAGGTCATTATTCAGACGTTTCAACCCGATCATGAGATTTTAAAATTTGTAAAAAATCACAATTATTCCGACTTGTTAAAAGGTCAGTTGATGGAGCGTCAAGCATTTCGGTACCCTCCTTATTATAAACTAATACATCTTAGTGTTCGTCATCGCAATAGAAGAGTTGTTGAGCAAGCCTCGTCTGTATTAGCCAATTCACTTAGAACGGTTTTTGAACACCGAGTTTTAGGCCCAGAATACCCTGCTTTTGAGCGTTTGAAAGGCTATTATCAAAAACAGATTCTTCTAAAACTAGAAAGAACTTTGTCGTACCCTGATTCAAAGAAAAAGTTAAGAAGGTTTGTCAATGGTATCTTAAGTCACGAAAGTTTTAGAGGTCTTAGAGTTCGAATTGATGTTGATCCTTTTTAGCCTTTTTGTAATTCTACTAAAATAAATCCTTTTGGTTGATTCATATAATTATTTTCTGCCCTAAATTTGTATAAAACAATCAATCTTATCTTTAAATGATCGGAGAAAAGTCATGTCCAAATTGTAAACAGTGGAATGATGCCAAAGACGCCTTTTGTGTTTTTTGTGGTTCTGAGTTGTTTGAAAAGGAGCGACGCGTTAAAGAGAGTTTAGAAGCAAATCCTGACCCATTTAAAGTGCCCCTAATAAAAATTGGGGATAAAGATGGTTATCTGATCGTTTTTGGTAAAAGAATCATTCAATTGGTTCAAATTGTTTTTTTTGGAATATTATCTCTGTTATTATGGATTGCAAGTATATTACCCGGATAACCCTTGGCAATACTATTTTCTTACTTTCAGTTCTCATATTTCTTATGAATGAGTTCGGAGTATTTTTTGTCGGTGATTTTTTTGCAAAGTCATATTTGAATGATCTGATTGCTCCACTGATCATCTTAACTTTAACGAAGTTTTTATTGTCATTTTACTCCAAAAGGATTTATGAATTTTCCACCAAACAATTGGTGTTCTTTTTTTCATACATCTCTATAATTTTTGAATACTTGTTACCAAATTTATCAGATCGTTATGTAGCAGATGCCTATGATTTACTTGCTTATGCTTCGGGAGTAATGCTGTATCATTTTTTGATTAAAAAAAAAGGCCTATGAAATTAGAACAGATAATTAACAACAGAAGAAATATAAAACCTCAGTTTTTTTCTGGGGAAACCATACCCGATGATCAGATAAAACAGATACTAGCATCTGCAAATTGGGCTCCCTCACATAGATATACGGAGCCCTGGAGGTTTGTTGTTTTTTCTGGAGTTTCAAGGTCTTCTTTGGGAGTGTTTCAATCAACTCTTTATGATGAAACAATTTCTTTAGAAAACCAGGATCAAGGTAAACGCGATAAGTTGTTGAAGACTCCTTGTTTAGCCTCTCACATCGTAGCCGTTATTGCCAAAAACACTCAGACTCCTAAGGTTCCTTTTGTGGAAGAAATTATGGCGGTTTCGTGTGCGGTTCAAAACATCTTACTTTCATCGGCTTCAAAGGAAATTGCGGTCCATTGGTCATCAGGATTCATGCCAGAATCCGATGCTATGAAGACTTTTGTTGGTTGTAAGTCAATTGATGTTCTTTTGGGATTCCTATACTTTGGAAAGTGTGATCAGAAAATAAACAAACCGGGTAAACGTTTCTCGAGTATCCAGAGTAAAACAACCTGGAGGTAGCTGTTAGATTTGTAGCTTTTTTCGGAATTAAAACCATCCTCAAAGACCCTTGACTTTTAAGCAAGTTTTAGGATGTCAGTAGGCGTATGGCAAACAACGGCTTTGTTCTCATACATTGCCAATGGAGCTTTCAATAAGTTTGGGTTTTTCCTGAGCATTTTGAACCAGGCATTTACACTGAAATTTCTTCCCCTAATATTTTTTTGGTAATAGGGGTCAGCTTTATTGATTAACTTTTTCGGATCTTTTTCTAAGGTGTTTACAAATACCTGGAATAGGGTTCCGGATATCCTTACTGAGTTTAATTCTTGCTTGTTTATTTTTTGGGTAATGGTATGCGCATACGACAATGTTTTTCGATCTCTTTCATTATCCTTGTTGTATAAAATGGTCAATTCTTTTGAGCTTAAATGCATGTAATTTTCATATTGGTTATTCCCTAATATATGAAAAATTGATGATGTAAGCAAGCTGAACGGTACGGAAACCGTAGTCATAATCCTAAAATAGTTACTCGCAAGCGCTCCATAAAGGCTCATTTGGAACTGGAGCGACTACCTTAATCGATTCTTTTTTTACGGGATGTATGAAGCTAATCTCACGAGCATGTAGACATATTGAAGCATCTTTGTTAGATCGTTTGGCTCCGTATTTTAAATCCCCTTTGATCACGCTTCCCATTTGAGATAATTGCACTCTGATTTGGTGATGCCTTCCGGTAATAGGTTTAACCTCTAAAAGTGTGTAACGATTTAAGTTTTTTACAACTTGGTAATCAAGAATAGCTTTTAGGGCTCCGTTATGCGGTTTTAAAAAGGCTCTTGATTTATTTTTTTGTTGATTTTTGAGTAAATAATTCTCCAATCGATTACTTTGCTTGATTGGTTTGTTTTCAACGATGGCCCAATATGTTTTTTGTATGTCTTTATCTCTGAAAAGCTCGTTCATTCGAGATAAAGCTTTGCTTGTTTTGGCAAAGATGACAATACCACTTACGGGTCTATCCAATCGATGAATGACTCCGCAAAATATATTGCCTGTTTTTTTATACTTGTCCCTCAGATAGTCTTTTACATAGTCGGGAAGAGGTTTGTCACCTGTTTTATCTCCCTGTACGATATCACCGGACTTCTTATTAATAACAATCAAGTGATTGTCTTCATATAAAATTTCAATCATTAATATTTTTCCTTGTCGCTTGGGAAGTTTAAACTTTTAACATCTTTCACATAAGATTTAATAGCTTCAGTAATGTCTTGATACAGGGATAAGTATCTTCGTAAGAAACGTGGGCTAAATTCATGGGTCATTCCTAGTAAATCATGAGTTACCAGAACTTGACCATCTACATCAGGCCCAGCACCGATTCCTATAACTGGGATTTTTATAGTTTCTGCAATTTTTTTAGCCAGATTCGCGGGTATCTTTTCTAAGACAATGGCAAAACATCCTGTTTCTTCAAGTAGCTTTGCATCTTCAATAAGCTTATTTGCCTCAGCCTCATCGTTCGCACGGACAGTATACGTTCCAAATTTATAGATAGATTGTGGAGTTAATCCTAAGTGCCCCATAACAGGAATTCCCGCAGTTAGTATTCGACGTATCGAATCGATAATTTCAGCTCCCCCTTCCAATTTGACAGAATGTGCTCCCGATTCTTTCATTACTTTAATGGCAGAATTGAGTGCTTCTATCGAGTTACCTTGATAAGCTCCAAAGGGCAAGTCAACGACAACCAGAGAGCGATCTACTGCACGTATTACAGAAGAAGCATGATAGATCATTTGATCTAATGTGATGGGGAGTGTTGTTTCGTGTCCTGCCATGACATTTGATGCAGAATCTCCAACAAGGATTACGTCAATACCTGCAGCATCTACCATTTTAGCCATGGTGAAATCATAGGCTGTAAGCATGCTTATTTTTTCACCATCTCGCTTCATTTGTTGAAGCACATTTGTGGTGATCCGTTTAAAACTTCTCTTATCTTCTGACATATTTATTCCGATTCAGGGATGCGTTTTTTGTCAATAATTGAATCTAATTTTGTAATTTCCTTTATTCGCAAGGTATCTAACAATAAAGAATCGTTACCTATTTTATTTAAACTGAAAGAATGGGTATTTAAAGAGTCGAAAGTGACTGTATCCATTCTGAGCGAATCAATTTTTAATCCAGGAAATAATGTTGAGTCTTCAAGCAAAAATACGGTATCTTTCAAACAAAAGGTTGAGAGGATCGAATCAATAAATAATTGCTCTTCCGTATGCTGATCAATAATCTTTTGAAATAATTCCAATTCTAAATTTTCAAAGTTTGTTTTTACACTCTGGATAGAATCCGTTAACAATTGGTTCTCTATTTTTAGTTGTCTATTTCTAGTGATGTTTTCAATCAACTTATGACTAAGGTCTACCAGAAGATCAATTTGTTGTGTGTCTACGGCTGACTTGATGACCGCATATTGAGTGTTTTCCTCATCCAATTGAAGATTAATGAGACGTACTGCTTTCAGCTGATTTTCAAGTATTCGAATGGCATTTTGTAATTCCAAAGCCCTTGCATCGAGCGATTGTTCAAGATCGTATTTTAAACTTTCATTTTCTTTAATGAGAGTTCTTACTTCATCGTCAGTTAGATAAATTTTTGATTTATCACGATACAACTCATCGGCATAGATATTAATATAGTCTACGCGTCCTTTGGTTTCAGGTCCAATAAATAAGCCAAAACTACCTTCTTGAAGATCTTCAATACGGAAACTGTATACCAGAATACCGTTGATGAAAAGATCATGGTCGGTTCCGTTCGTGCGAATGTTAATCTCGTTATACTCGTTGATCCCTTTGACTGCATTGTTTTTTATCCAACCATTTTTCCCTTCCGAGGTAATTGTTTGATAGCGTCCATCAACCAACTTTCGTATTCTAAACCGGTGAAGTTTGTTGATGTCACAAATTACAGCTGTTTGACCGTCATTACTTGCTCGTAAAACCAATCCTAAACTTTGATTTACACCTTCAACCGGTCCCAACATCAAAGATGCTCGCATGCTGAAGGTATTCAAGTCGTTTTCCCAATTAGCCATAATTGCGTAAGGACTTTCGGCTTTTGTTCTATTCATAAAGTACTCGCCTTTATCAAAAACAAAAAAGTTGTCATTGTTGGTGATGACAGGCCAGATGTCATTCAGCTCATTGAACGACTCCTCTAAAATCATTTGGTTCAGTTTGATGTGAACGGTTTGTTGAGCAGTGACCGAAAAGCTTATCATGAGTAATAATAGGCACAACAATTGTTTCATACGATTTTCAATCTGGTTATAGTAAGAGTTAACAAAAGTAAGAAAATATTAGACCTACTTGGAAATGATGATTAAAACCATGGGGCTAACCATGAAATTCATTATAATTTACATGTTCATGTCAGACATACTGTCACTTAATTTGTCATGTTTCATCAAAATTCTGTCAAATTATGACTTTTTTGTAATCTCAAGTATGAAATTTTCTGATGGCACAATGATTGACTTAAGCTGATTGAAAATAACAACAAATTAATTAAACGTAAAGATATGAGTAAGATTATCGGAATTGACTTGGGAACAACGAACTCATGTGTATCGGTAATGGAAGGTAATGAGCCTGTAGTTATCGCTAACGCTGAAGGGAAAAGAACAACACCATCTATTGTAGCTTTTGTAGAAGGTGGTGAGCGTAAGGTTGGTGATCCAGCCAAACGTCAGGCAATTACAAACCCTCAAAAAACGATTTATTCGATTAAACGTTTTATGGGTGAATCCTTTGACAATTGTGCTAAGGAAATAAAAAATGTGCCTTATTCAGTTGCAAAAGGCGATAACAACACGCCTAGAGTAGATATTGATGGTCGTTTGTATACACCTCAAGAAATTTCTGCTATGGTTCTTCAGAAAATGAAAAAAACAGCTGAAGAATATTTAGGTCAAGAAGTTACCGAGGCTGTAATTACGGTTCCTGCTTATTTTAACGATTCTCAGAGACATGCTACGAAAGAAGCAGGTGAGGTTGCTGGATTAAAAGTTCGACGTATCATAAATGAGCCTACGGCTGCAGCTTTAGCTTATGGATTGGATAAAAAAGATAAAGATGTAAACATTGCAGTATTTGACCTTGGGGGTGGTACTTTCGATATTTCTATTCTTGAATTAGGAGATGGTGTTTTTGAAGTAAAATCTACCAACGGTGATACACACCTTGGTGGTGATGATTTTGATCAAGTTATTATTGATTGGCTTGCTGAAGAGTTCAAAGCTGAAGAGTCGATAGATCTTCGAGATGATGCGATGGCACTTCAACGTTTGAAAGAAGCAGCTGAAAAAGCTAAAGTTGAATTATCTTCTTCGACACAAACCGAAATCAACTTACCTTATGTTACAGCTACTGCTTCGGGACCTAAGCACTTGGTAAGAACCCTAACGCGTTCTAAATTTGAACAAATTGCTGATACATTAATTCAGCGATCTCTTGCGCCTTGTAAAAAAGCATTGGCTGATTCGGGACTTGATAAAAACGAAATCGATGAAGTGATTTTGGTTGGTGGTTCTACACGTATTCCTGCCATACAAGCTATCGTTGAAGAGTTCTTTGGGAAGAAACCATCAAAAGGAGTTAATCCTGACGAGGTCGTTGCTGTTGGAGCAGCTATTCAAGGTGGTGTTCTAACGGGTGAGGTGAAAGACGTTCTTTTACTGGATGTTACACCGTTGTCTTTAGGTATTGAGACTATGGGTGCTGTTTTCACAAAGCTTATTGATGCGAATACAACAATTCCTACCAACAAGTCTCAAGTGTTCTCTACGGCAGCAGATAATCAACCGGCTGTAGACATTCATGTACTTCAAGGAGAGCGACCAATGGCCGCGGATAACAAAACAATCGGTCGATTCCAGTTGGCAGATATTCCACCCGCTCAAAGAGGTGTTCCGCAAATTGAAGTGTCTTTTGACATTGATGCAAACGGTATCATGAAGGTTTCTGCAAAAGATAAATCTACAGGTAAAGAGCAGCACATCAAGATTGAATCTTCATCAGGACTAACCGATGAAGAAATTCAAAAGATGCGTGATGAGGCAAAAGCCAACGAAGATTCTGATAAAGAAGTTAAAGAGAAGGTAGATAAATTGAATGCTGCTGATCAAATGATTTTCCAAACTGAAAAGCAAATTGCTGAGTTTGGGGATAAATTACCGGCAGACAAAAAGCAACCTATTGAAGATGCAATAGCAGAATTGAAAAAGGCTCATGAAGCTCAAGATATTGCAGCCATTGATACATCTATGGAGGCATTAAATCAAATCTTCCAAGCAGCTTCTCAGGAAATGTACGCTCAATCCAATGAAGCAGGACCTGATGCGCAAGCAGCAAGCCAAGAGGCTGAGCCGGCTACAGATGATGTAACGGATGTTGATTTTGAAGAAGTAAAATAAACGTTCTTAAAATTAAATATAGATGACAAAAGCCGCTCAATTCTGAGCGGCTTTTGTTTTTTAATTTATATTTGATTTTATATAACAAATACTTATGAATAAGCCCTTAGCTGAACGATTACGACCTACAAATCTCGATGAATACATCGGGCAGACTCACCTGGTGGGAAAGGAAACTGTTTTTCGTCAGGCTATGGAGTCGGGAGTTTTACCTTCCTTGATTTTATGGGGCCCTCCAGGAGTTGGTAAAACCACTTTAGCACAAATCATTGCTCAGCAATTAAACAGGGAAATACACACATTAAGTGCTATAAATTCTGGTGTTAAGGATGTCCGTGAAGTCATAGAAAAAGCAAAGAGTAGAGGTCTGTTCGGAACAGAAAGTCCCGTGCTCTTTATTGATGAGATCCATCGCTTTAGTAAGTCACAGCAGGATTCTCTCCTGGGTGCAGTAGAAACAGGTGTGGTGACGCTTATTGGTGCCACGACAGAAAACCCGTCTTTTGAAGTAATTCCCGCCTTGCTTTCTAGATGTCAGGTTTATACCTTGGAACACTTCTCTAAAGTAGATCTACAAAACTTATTGAAAAGAGCTGTTTCTGAGGATGAGAAATTAGCTAAGAAAGAGATTACGATAAAAGAAGATACGGCCTTATTAAGACTTTCAGGAGGCGATGCACGTAAATTGTTAAATGTTTTTGAACTTATCGTAAATGCAGAAGTCGCGAATAAAGTGATCGTAGACGATGCTTTGGTAAATCGACATGCACAACAGGTAATTGCTTCTTATGACAAGGGTGGAGAACAACATTATGATGTTGCATCGGCACTTATAAAATCTATTCGAGGTAGCGACCCGAACGGTGCTATATACTGGTTGGCCCGAATGATTGATGGGGGGGAAGACGTTAAGTTTATTGCAAGACGATTATTGATTTTAGCAAGTGAGGATATAGGTAATGCCAATCCTACGGCATTGATTATGGCAAATAATTGCTTTCAGGCAGTGCGTACTATAGGGATGCCTGAGGGTAGGATTGTCCTTTCTCAATGTGTTACTTATTTGGCAAGCTCAGAGAAGAGTAATTCGGCTTACAGTGCAATCAATAAAGCACAAATAATAGTGAAGCAAACGGGTTCATTACCGGTCCCTTTGCATTTGAGAAATGCTCCTACACAATTAATGAAAGATTTAAATTACGGTAATGGTTACAAGTATTCTCACGACTATGCCAACAACTTTATTAACCAGGAGTTTCTTCCTGATGAACTCATTGGTACAAAACTTTTTGATCCTGCCAATAATTCACGTGAAGCACACATGCGTGAATTTCTAAAAACACGTTGGAAGGATAAGTACTCCTACTAATTCATAAAGTCTCGAATTCATGTCATCGAGCAGTTTCTTATCTAGAATTATTATCGATTGTTGTGCGTTTTAATTTCGGTAATATATTCATATATTTGATTTATTATATCACTTATCTGATGACGCCAATAGTTAGAGGGTTATTATATATGTTTTATAAATAAAAGAATAATGTTAGACATCAGATGTTACTTTCATTTAGCTGTATTTTTCCTCATATCCTATTCTGGTTTGATTGCAGATGAATTGATTATCGAAAAAAATTTCACAGGAGAGGTAAAAGTCATGAATTATATATTCATGAGCGAAGTACTTAGCGATGATGTTAGTGCTAATTTCATAATGTATGAGTCTGAAGATTGGGTGCCCATAGTAGATTCTGTCTTGAGCGGTAGATTGGGGTTGAACTATTGGTTTAAAATTAAAATTAAGAATGACTCACCCAATCAATATCTTCAAATAAAAGACGGAAGTATTGACTATTTAGACGTCTATTTTGTTAAAGATTCTGTTGTTGTACATCAAATTTTTTCTGGGGATCAAAGACCATTTGATACAAGAGAAATACAAGTTCATGATTTTGTTTATTTACTTCCTCAGGGTTCTTTTGAATGTTATTTTATGCTAAACAATAGCGTAGATTTTAAAAGTTGTTTATCCATTAGTTCGGTTGATTTTATCATTGAGGGTATTCAAGATTCAAACCTATTGTGGGGTGCCTACTTGGGGATTCTTTTTGTTCTTATTTTTTACAATTTTTTTATATATCTGTCCACCAAAGAGAAAGCCATATTATGGTATGTCTTTTACTTGGTTTTTTTGATTCTTTCGTCAAGCGGTTTAATAGGTTATAGTTTTCAATATTTTTGGCACAACAAACCTCACTTCAATTCTTATCTACCATCAATTACATGCATGTATTTAATTTTCATGATTTTATTTGTAGTCTCATTACTGCAAATAAAAAAGTATGATTACAAAGCTTTTTTAATACTTAGAGGTTTTATAATTCTCTGCATATTAACGATAGTTTTAAATTTTATGAGTTTTACCCAGGTATGGGTAATCATTCAAGGGTCTTCAGTTCTATTGTCTGTATATTTGTTTTTTTTAGCTCTTAAAATTCATTTTAAAGGACACGGTGTTGCTAAATATTTTCTAATGACGTGGTCTTTACACCTAGTTTTAATTGTACTCTTTGTGTTTCAGATAAAAGGCCTTATCCACTACAATTCTTTTCTCATCAATGGTTTGTTTTTTGGTTCCGCTTTGGAATCAACTCTTTTATCTATGGTTATTGGATATAAAATTAAAACGCTTCGCTTACAGAAGGAGGCTGCCGAAAATAATCGGATTTTAAAGCAAGAGGAACAACGGAAATTTTTGAGAGAGCAAGCTCATGAAATTCAAAGTCCTATTTATTTTGTTTCAAATTATATAGGTGTCTTGGATCGAAACTTTTCATACATGGACAAATTAGTACTGCTTTACAGAGATTTAAGAGCGGGTAAAACAGACGTGCATTTAAAAGAGCAAGAAATTCAAACTTTAGAAGATCGGATAGATATAAAGACCGTCAGGAGAGAATTATTTGATGGCTTGAATTCGGTTCAACTTGCGATGAATCAAGTTGAAAATATTTCAAAAAATTTTTTGACGCACAGTAAGGCAGAAGAAATGGTAAACATCAATGACTGTCTCAATGATACGCTGTCGATCATTCACATCGATTTGATCGATACAATTTCAGTTGATAAAGAACTTGATGACAAACCAATGATTCAGGGATCAAAAGGGCAGATTGAACAAGTATTCATGAATGTTCTCAAAAATGCCGTTGAATCAATCCAACAAAAAGAGACACTTCATCATGAGTGTATTCGAATACGTACTATAAATACAAACAACAAAGTACAAGTGAAAATTTCTGATACGGGCACAGGGATGAATGCTTTCGTTCAAAAGAATTTATTTGTTGACTGCTATACAACAAAGGAGAATGGGCATGGCTTGGGCATGGCCATAAGCAAACGTATTATTGAAGATCATGATGGTTTCATTTATTTTAAATCCGAGCTTGGAATAGGCACTGAATTTATGATTGAGTTCCCGATCAAATAAATTCTTTTTTTGTAAAAGACTAGATCAAACTGATAAACTTGTTGTTTTTCAAAAACACGAAAACAGCACCTTAATTATATGAATAATAATATCTATATTAGTATTTTTATAATTAAATAATTGCTATATATTTATTGTTTGATAAGATTTATTGGGACTTTTTTCACCAATAAGATTTACAGTTATTTTGTGGTTACGATTGCATTGTTTACTTACCCCATGCGTGGGAGTGAGCTTGTCATTCGTGAAAATAGTTATGGTTTGGTTGACCTTAAGGAATCCATCTATGTACACTCAAACCCAAATGACGTATCTGAATGTCGAGAATGGCCGCATGAAGATGATGTCTGGACCCCATTAAATAGTGCACTATTAAATGGTAGGTTTACCGCCTTGGCTTATTGGTATAAGATTGACTTAAAAAACTTTGCAGAAAATCAATATTTAGTATTTGACAATCCACAAATTGATTTGGTTGATGTCTATTTTGTGAAAGATTCGAAGCTCATTAAACATGTTAGGTCAGGAGATGCATTGGTGTTTGATAAAAGAGAAATCAAAATTCCCAATTATTATTTCTCACTTCCTCAAGACAATTACACCTGCTACTTTAGAATAACAAAGGATTCTAATTTTTCATTTAATTTGAAAATTGCCTCCTTGAAATATCTCACGGAAGAAAGGCATCACAACAGCCTATTTTTTGGCATCTATTTTGGTGTTTTGTTTGTCTTGATTTTCTTCAATTATTTTGTTTACCTCTATGTCAAAGAAAAGTTCTTGTTGAACTATATTTTTTATTTAAGCTCGATCTTGTTTTTTACAGCCAGCTATGGAGGTTACAGCTTTGAGTGTCTTTGGCCAAACAAACCTGTTTACAATATTTTTTTTCCGTCATATGGCGCTTTAATTCCGATATCAATAGCTCTATTTGTCCTGTCATTATTGAAAACAAAAACAATACTTCCCAGACTTACCAGAGGGGTCTATTTATTTATACTCATATTTATTGTGGGTATCATGAGTAATTTTTATAGTTATGCAGTAAGCTCAGCAATCATTCAATATTTCTCATTAATATTCACGGGTTATTTAATTTTAGTTGGTATACAATCTCATAGAAAGGGTAACATGGTGGCAAAATTCTTCTTATGTTCATGGAGCTTGTATTTGTCATGTTTGATTATTTTCATCATTCACCACAACGGGCTAATTGTTTCCAATGAATTTACTCGTAATGCGATCATCTATGGTTCTTTTGTTGAAGCCATTTCCCTGTCTTTTGTTTCAGCTTATCGACTTAAAATTTCTCGTATAGAAAAGGACGAAGCTTTATCAAAATTAAAAATATATCAAAGTGAATTGGAGCAATCTGAAATCATGAACTCTTTAGGTAAGATGTCTGCAGGCATTTGTCATAAGATTAATAATAGCATTCAAATTTCAGGAGGAAACATTTCAATTATAGATCGAAATCTTAGTTTTTTGAAAAAATATTTTGATTCTATTGACTTGAAATTTGATAATGCAAATGATACGTTGAAAAAATTAATTACCTATCGATTGGAAATCGAAAAGAATGAAATTTTCAAAGAACTTTCTAATTCTTTATTGAAAGTTCAAGAGGGAATAAACAGAACTGCAGAAATCACGAATGGATTGAAGTACTTTTCAAAATCAGATGCAGACAGATCTGTCATGCGTACCCAAATAAATAGAGATATAAGCTCTATGATACTTCTTCAGAGAACCCTTTTGCCTGGAAGTATCAAGGTAGATTTAGATTTAGGTAAACTTCCAGTAATACATTGCAAAGCGAAAGATTTGAATCAATCTTTTTTGTCTGTTTTTGAAACAGCAGTGAGTGCTATTCGCGATAAACCTCTTCCCAACAAGGGTGTAATCAAGGTAAAAACTCAACTCGAAAATGATTGTATTTTAATATCTTTTGAAGACGACGGAGTACCGATGGATCAAGAAGTGGTTAAAAATGTGTTTAAACCGTTTCAATTGAATAGAATCGTCGGAAATAAAGGTTTGGGTTTGTCCATGGCATACACAATAGTTAGAGATCATGGTGGAGATATTTTAGTCAAGAGTATGGAGGGAGGCGGTTCTATATTTACCATAGTACTACCATTAAAATGATCCGATTTGTAAAATATTTAGGTTGATTTTATTCACAATATCGATGTCCACCATCACATTAGCTTTTTAGTTCCGGAATAGAGTCTTGAATAATTTTATAGTTCAAATGATAAATACATAAATAATGTTAGTTAAAATATATGGAAGTGCCGTTTATGGAATAGATTCTACACTAATTACCATTGAAGTGAATGTTTCTCGTGGAGCAAAATTCATTCTAGTAGGTCTTCCCGATAGCGCTATTAAAGAGTCTAAGGAACGAATTCACGTTGCGCTGTACAATCAAGGGTTTCGGTGGCCAGGATTTAAAGTGGTTGTAAATATGTCCCCAGCGGATCTTCGGAAAGAGGGTTCAGCTTATGATTTACCAATCGCTATTGGAGTTTTGGTGGGCTCTAAGCAACTCATTGCTAAATATTTACCAAGATATGTTATCATGGGAGAACTGTCTCTAGACGGAACAATTTTACCTATAAAAGGAGTCTTACCAATGGCTGTTCAGGCGCGTAAGGATGGTTTTAAAGGTTTGTTAGTCCCTGCTCAAAATGCAAAAGAGGCTGCAATAGTTAATGGACTTGACGTCTATGGAATGTCAACCATTGAAGAGGTTTGTGATTTCTTCAGGAATCCAAACGAATTAGAGCCTGTAACCATAGATACTCGATCACTTTTCAAAAGCGAACAAAGATTTATAATGAATGATTTTTCTGATGTAAAAGGTCAACAAACGGTTAAAAGAGCCCTAGAAATTGCAGCAGCAGGTGGTCACAATATCGTTTTAATTGGCCCTCCTGGTGCAGGTAAAACGATGTTGGCAAAACGTTTTCCAAGCATTCTACCACCCCTCTCATTGGGTGAAGCATTAGAAACAACAAAAATTCATTCCGTTGCAGGGAAGATGAAAGGAAGTACATCTTTAATCGCTCACAGGCCTTTTCGAGCGCCACATCATACAATCTCTGACGTTGCTCTAGTTGGAGGGGGTTCCAGCCCTCATCCTGGAGAGATATCTCTTGCTCATAATGGCGTTTTATTTTTAGATGAGTTGCCCGAATATAAAAGATCTGTTTTGGAGGTCCTAAGACAACCTTTGGAAGATCGCGTTATTTCAATTTCAAGATCAAAATACTGTGTAGAATTTCCGGCTAGTTTTACTTTAGTTGCTTCTATGAACCCCTGTCCTTGTGGTTATTTCAATCATCCGGCAAAACCTTGTGTTTGTGCTCCGGGCGTTGTTCAGAAATATTTAAATCGTATTTCAGGACCTCTTCTGGATCGTATTGATTTGCATGTAGAGGTGACGCCTGTAAACTTTGATCAATTGACCACAAAATCTACGTCCGTATCAAGTGAAGAAATTCGTCAGAGGGTCATGAAAGCAAGAGAGAAACAAGAAAACCGATTTTCCAAAAAAAACATCCATTGCAATGCGCAAATGAATTCGGTTGACCTTAAGAAACATGGGTTGATTGACGAGCAGGCTATGAAGATCTTAAAATTGGCTATGGAGCAATTGGATTTGAGTGCCCGTGCCTATGATCGTATTTTGAAAGTTTCAAGAACGATTGCGGATTTAGCATCTTGTGAACGCATTCAAAGCATTCACGTAGCAGAAGCCATTCATTTTAGAAGTTTGGATCGTCAAACTTGGTCGGTGCCCTTATAGATCACAAAAAAAAAGCGACCCGTTACGGGTCGCTTTTTTAAATAAAATAAATTGTAATTAGTCGTTTAGAATTAAAGGCATTCCATCTTCACCGCTTCCAATGATTACAACTTTTGAGTTGTTAGATTTAGAAAGCTCAATGGTTGCTTCAATACCACGCATTTTAAGCAGGCTCTCTGTTAAAGAGCTGTTTATAATTTTGTTGGCAGCAGCTTCTCCCACAGCAGCAATACGCTTTCGCTCTGCTTCAGAAGATTCTTTATCTAGCCTGTAGCGGTAAGCATTAGCTTCTTGTTCTTGCTTTAACTTGTCATCAATGGCTTGTCGGATTTTTTCCGGAAGACGTATCGATCGAATTAAAAGTGCTTTTACATCAACATTGTTTCCAGCTAGAACAGCTTTAGTTTCTTCGATGATGGCTGATTCTACTTCGTTACGTTTTGTGGAGTAGATTTCTTCAGCTTCATATCGTCCCATAACTTTCCGAGCGGAAGAACGAACTTCAGGAATAACCAGTCGATCGATGTAAGATTTACCAAATTCCTCGTGCAAGAAACCTATTTGATCGTATTTTGGATTAAAACGAACGGTAATTTCAATGTTCATTGAAAGACCATTCTTGTCGAGTATGTCCATACTCTCTTCAACTTTTTGCTCTTTAACCTCATAGATGAAAACTTCATTCCATGGAGCAATAAAGTGAAAACCTGGAGGCATGATATGCTCTTTATCCAAACCGGTTGTAAACTTTCTAAAGATGATGGCTCTTTCACCCGGTTTGATAGTCACAGTTATTTGTGAGCTTAACAACATTAGGAAGAAAAATACCCCCCCAGCAATTACTAATAAAGGATTTAATTTTTGATTCATTTTTTAATTTTAAGTTAATGAGTACCCAATCTTTTGCGAATCGCCCATTCAAAGAATAAGCATAGCAAAAGTACTAAAAATATTCCTTTTTGTTTGATTAAATCACTCAAGTATTGTAGGTAATGAATGCGTGGTTTTTGTTTTACATTTTTTTTGATGTAGGCTGCATATTCTCCAAAAGAATCTTTGGTCATCATTGCTCCACCGCTTTGGTTACTCAGTTTTTCAAGCAATTCCCAGTTGGCTGTTTCATCTTGACTTTCCAGTTGTGAGGACAAAACGGTAAGAACTCCTTTTTGACTTTGAGTGTTTCCTTTGTAATCAGAATTTATGATGAACGAATACTTACCTTCTCCTAAGGACTCTATTTTGGCTTTGTAGGTTGTTCCTTCAGGAATCAGGGTGAACCTGTAGTCGTTGTCATTTTTATCTGACAAAAGCATATCCATGCTTGCTTTTTTCACAAGGTTGTAACGATCGTCATACAGTTGTGCATCAATTTCAAAGGGTTCACCTTCCGTGATCAGTTTGTCGTATTGCAAACGAAGTTTTCGTTTGTCTTTGTTTACCGTCAAGTACTGACTTATCGCTTGTATGTACTCATTAAAATTATCGTGAGCTTTATTCTTTTGGTAATCAAACAGTCGCCATTTCCAAAGTCCCTCTGCAAGAAGTATGGCCACATCTTTGCCGTTTATTTCTTTAAAACAGAGAAGCTCTTGCATATTTTCTCCGTCTGCTGTTTTTCGTTTCAGTAAAGATCTTTTAGGTTGAGAAATTTTAATGTCTTCAAAAGGAGATAGGAGTGGCGGCGTGTTTTGAATAAACTCTTTACAATTTTCTGACAATTCAAAAGCAGCAAAATTTTCATTCAGGAGCGGAAAGACTTCTTTCAAGTTTCCCGATCTTTTTAGTTGGACGTTGTTTTCTATTTCTTTAAACCCCGTCCAATTACTCGCCGATGCTCCAATTATAAATAGCGCAGTTTTACTATTGAAAATACGATTTAAAAGTTGTTTGTTTCTATTCGTGAAATCTGGTATTTGATGAAGTACGATGAGGTTGTAAGGTTCTATATCGTCCTTGAACTCATGAAACAAGGCACTTTTCACCTCATAATTTTGTCCCACTTGCAAAGCCGATCTTAGCGCAGAAACATCGGGATGTGGCGCTGATGAGAGTACAAGGATTTTTTGTAGGTCATTCAATACGTCTAGAGCAATCTGCTGTTGATTGTTCAGCTTATTTTCTTCCCCGTCAAAAGGAACGATGCGAATGTTGTAATATTGAATGCCTTTGTTCTTTGCTTGTAAGTAGATCTTTTTTGTCAGGGGAACATCCGGTTTAAGTTTTACCCATTCTTCGTAAACAGCTTCATCATCATGTTCTACAACGATTTGATATTTCCGGTCTGAACTAAAATTACTTTTAAGGTCAAATTCGATAGGAAATTCATTTTCGAAATAAGCAATTTCGTTATGTCGAATTGATGTGACACTTAGGTCAGGGACACGCGCCGTATCGCCAAGGGCTAAAGTGTACAGAGGTGTGTTGAGTTTAGAGATTTGGTAGTAAGGATGAATGCCTCGATTGTAATTTCCATCCGAGGCCATGAGTACTCCTGCGAGATTTCTGTTGTGAAACCGATCATGAATACCTTGCAGAGCATTTGAAATGTCGGTGCTATTTTCTGTGAATTTATCGACCAGACCGTTTTTAAGATCTCTTCCAAAATGATAAGTATAGACTTCATAATCGTCTGATAGCTGGCGATTGTTTTCGAAAACCGTGTTTTTAAATTCTGTTTTGTAGTAGGTCGAATCCGCATGGTTTAGAATGGAAGTAGAAGCATCTTGTAAAAACACAAGAATTGGTTTTTCAACGTCCTTAGAATTCTGCAGCCATTTTGGTTTGAGAACCAAAAGTGATACGATCAATAAAGAAATAAACCTCAAGGAAAATAGAAGGATCCTTGAGGATTTTGGTGCATTTGAGAAGCGGTCGTCCTTTCGGTATACAAATACCGCAAGTAGCAATGAAAAGATCACTGCTACTGCGATTAAAATGGGATGTTCAAAGAGAATCATCGGCGAGAAGGGGCTCTAGGTTAGCATTCCGCCACAAACATGAAGGGTTTGACCGGTAACATAGCCAGACAAGTCAGAAGCTAAAAATAAAGTTGCATTTGCAACATCCTCTGGGGAGCCCCCTCTTTTTAGCGGGATGGAATTTCTCCAGTTGGCAATCACTTCTTCACCGAGTTTCTCGGTCATCTCAGTTTCAATAAATCCAGGAGCAATTGCATTACAACGAATGTTACGTGATCCTAATTCCAGTGCAACAGATTTTGTAAAACCAATAACTCCAGCTTTGGATGCTGCGTAATTTGACTGTCCTGCATTGCCTTTAACACCTACTACGGAAGTCATGTTTACAATAGATCCGGCTCTTTGTTTGAGCATGGTTCTCTGTACCGCTTTGGTCATGTTGAAGATGGACTTTAAATTAACTTCTAAAACACGATCAAAGTCTTCTTCGCTCATGCGCATTAGTAAATTATCTTTTGTAATTCCGGCATTGTTTACCAAGACATCAATAGAACTGAAGTTTTCGAGGACATCTTTTACGAACGATTCAGCCTCTAACAGGATGGAAGCATCTGATTTGTATGCTTTCGCTTTAACACCGAGGTCTTGAAGTTCCTTTTCTAGAGCCAGAGCTTTATCTTGGGAAGAGACGTATGTAAAAGCTACGTCAGCACCTTGCTCGGCTAGTTTTATTGCGACTCCTCTACCGATGCCACGCGTGGCTCCGGTTACAATAGCTGTTTTTCCTTGAAGTAATTGCATGTTATGGGGTACTTTATTTGATGATTGAGTTAATATGTTCTGTGTACTGAATTGGCGACATGGCCTGATAGCCGGTTCGACCGATTTCATTTTTGTAAGCATCCATTAGAATGACAGTGGGATAAGATCGTATTTGAAACTTTCGAGCCAGTTCTATTTGCCTTTGTGGTAAATCGCGTTTCCCTTTGGGGAAATCTAGTTCGAGTAAAATTAGATTTTCATTGGCATAATCGATAAAATCTTTTTCGACTAATATTTGACGATCTAGTTTACGACACCAACTACACCAATCCTTGCCTGTAAAAAAGACAAAAATAGATTTACCCGTATTTTTTGAAGCCATGAGTGCCCGATCAACATCCGTAAACCAGAGTTTATCTGTTCTTTGGATGTTTTCTGCAGCAAAGTTTTCTTTGGTCTCAGAATTGGCGGAATTCATCTGACAAGAAACAGCAAGTAGAATGAAGGTTGTGAAAATTAGTTTCTTCATGTTGTAGTTTCGATTTTACTTGGCTAAAGTAAGGAATTATTGTGAGCAAAAGTATGGGTAAATCTCCTCATGCATACTTTTCATTTTATACAAGATAAATCATCATACGTTATTCTACTGCAATCCTTATATTTGCTTTAATATTTGATTTATGGCTAGATTATTGGCATTGGATTACGGAACGAAACGTGTGGGCATCGCAATTACCGACGAACTTCAGATAATTGCTTCTGGGTTATGCACTGTTAGAGCTCATGATTGCATGGATTTTTTGAAAGATTACATCTCTAAAGAATCCGTGTCATCGATTGTTGTGGGTCTTCCTAAAGACTTGAACAACCAGAAAACAGATGCGACACCCTACGTTAAAGGTTTTGCCAAACAATTGAGAAAGCAGTTCCCGGATTTGGAGGTGCACTTTGTAGACGAGCGTTTCACCTCTAAAATGGCTTTCCAATCAATGATTGACGGGGGTGTGAAAAAGAAAGATCGACAAAATAAAGCCTTGGTGGATGAGGTGAGTGCGACCCTCATTTTACAATCATTTATGGAACAAAGAAATTTTAAAATTTAACTATGTTTTTACCCATCGTAGCATACGGAGACCCTGTTTTAAAAGAAGTCGCTGATGACATTTCTTCGGATCATCCAAATCTAAAAGAACTTATTGAGAACATGTACGAAACGATGTACGCATCTCATGGGGTTGGATTGGCGGCACCACAAATTGGGAAGTCCATCCGAGTATTCGTTATTGATTGTTCGACTTTTGAAGAAGATGAACCTGAATTGTCAGGGTTTAAAAAGACCTTCATCAATGCAGAAATTTTGGAAGAAGAAGGCGATGCGTGGCTTTTTAAAGAAGGTTGTTTGAGCATTCCGGAAGTTCGAGAAGAAGTTTCTCGTCATCCTAAAATCACCATTCGCTATTGCGATGAAGATTTTGTGGAGCACACAGAGTCTTATGAGGGCCTTGCTGCTCGGGTTATCCAACATGAGTACGATCACATCGAAGGTGTTTTATTCACCGACTATTTATCTCCGCTTCGCAAACGGATGATAAAAAGACGCTTGGAAGACATTCGTGACGGTAAGATCAAGTCAGAATACCGCATGCGATTTTACAAATCCAAAAGGCGAAAACGATGAGGTGTTTTTTTCTTTGTCTTCTTTTTTTATCGATATTCACCTCGTGTGTGGATCGAGAAAAAAACGATTACAAAACCATTGAAACTATCGAATCTAAGTTGAGAACCCAACAAGATTTATCCAACGACTCTGTTTTTGCAGAACAACTTTTACAGGCATACCGTATTTTTTTGAGTTCTCATCCTCAATCGTCAAAAAAACCAGAACTTTTATTCAAATACGCCGAGGTTTTAAAAGGGCAATCCAGGTGGTTGAATGCGGTCGAAATCTTTCATCAAGTCCATGACAAACACGCAGATTCGCCTCTAGCACCCTTGGCTTTGTTTCAACAAGCCCATTGTTTTGAGAAACTTGAACAGCGACTTACTGCTAAAAACACCTACCAAGAATTCATCAGGCGTTATCCTGAGCATCCCTATATAGAACAAGCAAAGGGAATGATTGCCTTGCTGCAGTATTCCGATCAAGAACTCATGCAACAATTTCAAGAATGATGCTTTTTCGAACGCTTTTATTGATGTTTATGTTTTCTTGTTTGGTGCAAGCTCAGGTAACGCATCGGTATTTGGTTCGTTTAAATCCTAAGCTCAGTCATGCCGACATACAGCACAAGATAATCGGCAGTACTTTTGCCTACCCATCTGCCGACAAGCACGCTTCTTTTTTTAGTGATTTTCTTTATTTGGTAGTATCTGACACAACGGTTTTGGTTGAAATGCTTGCCTCGGGAGAGATTATGTATTGGGAGCGACCTCTCCACAGAACCTTAGAATTTGAACCCTCAGACATACACCTCTCAAAACAGTGGCATTTGGAAAAGATTCAGGCAGGACTTGCTTGGGACATCGCCCAAGGAGACTCCACGTATGTATTGGGTATTGTAGATTCCGGAGTCGATTATACCCATGAAGATCTTAAAGCGAATTTAGCTTACAATCACGATGACCCGTTGAATGGGGTGGATGATGATGGAGATGGATATGTTGATAATTATTACGGCTGGGATTTTGGTTCCGACGATAGCAACCCAATGGTTGATGAGGGCGGTGCGCACGGTCACGTAATTGCTGGAGTCGCATCGGCAAGCACAGCCAATGAATTGGGAAGTGCATCACCCGGGTATCGCTGTCGATATTTACCGGTAAAAGTTACAAATACTCAGGGGCAAATTGTTCATACCAACGAAGCCATCTTTTACGCGGCTCAAATGGGAGCCCAAGTAATTAATTGTTCCTTTGGTAGTTTGCAGTATCGACAATCTGAGGCGGATGTGATTGAATATGTGACCAACGTTATGGATGTTTTGGTTGTAGCATCGGCAGGTAATCGGGGAGCAGATGTTGATTTTTATCCTGCCGCTTTAGATTTGGTTATCGGTGTGGGAGCTACGGATGAAAATGATTGCAAAACAGACATTTCAAATTACGGATCTAGCGTCGATGTCATGGCTCCTGGTTCGGCGATTTACGGACCGTATTCCAGCAATCAATATGCGTACAGCAACGGAACCTCAATTTCATCGGCAATCGTATCAAGTGCAGCAATTCTGTTGCGCTCGCATTTTCCTGATGAAACGGTTTTTCAGATTCGAAGTAGAATACTCAATTCAGCAGACGATGTTGATGCCTACAATTTTCCTTACGCGCAAAAAATGGGGGCAGGTCGTCTCAACCTGTTCAGAGCCGTTTTGCATTCGCCTCCCATTTCTGAAGAATCCATGCTGATAAAGGTTCGACCAAACCCGAATATCGGAGTTTTTAATTTGGATTTGTACGTTCAAGAGCTTGGAAATTATCAAGTATCTGTTTTCGATGTCTACGGAAAGTTGTATTATCGCGAAGATTTTGGTGCGGACACCAATTTTATTGAAAAGCTTTTAACCTTAGAATACTTAAATCAGGGTTGTTACACGGTACAAGTTTCCAACGCTAGCGTTAAATCGAGTATCTTGTTTGTCGTCCTAGAGTGAGTGTTAAACTAAAATAATCAGAAATGAATATTGACGGAATCATCGCAGTTTCAGGAAAGCCAGGACTTTACAAAGTTATTGGTCAAACAAAAAATGGTGTGATTGTAACCAGCTTGTCTGACGGTAAAAAGTTGGCCATGTCGACAAGCTCAAAGATGAGTGCTCTACAAGACATCGCGATTTATACGTATTCGGAAGAAATTCCTTTGGTGGATGTTCTTGAAAAAATACGAATCAAACAAGAAGGGAAAGCAGCCATAGGACATAAGTCTTCTGCGGCGGTTTTGTCTGATTATTTTAGAACCATTTTAGACGATTACGATGAGGATCGTGTTTATCCGTCCGATATTAAAAAAGTTATTTCATGGTACAACAGCTTGCAAAAAGAAGGCTTGGCTGTTGAGACTGTCGACGAAGCAGAGGAAGTCGTAGAGGAGAAGAAGGCCGTCAAAAAGCCAAAAGCCAAAGTCAAAGCCAAGACGATGCCTAAAGCAAAATCGAAACCAAAGACTGCAGCAAAGCCCAAGACCATAGCGAAGTCAAGTAAAAAGTAATGTATTGCCCATACGATTCGCTTTAAAAGGCAATTTATTTTAAAAAATAGGTATTTTTGAAGGCTCCAGATGGAGCCTTTTTTAATATGATTTAACAAACCGATGAGAAATTTTTTACCTAAAGATTTAACCATAAACAGTTGGGAACAAATTCAAAGTTATTTTGAAGACTTAAAAGAAAGAGAAATTCACTCGGTAGCAGCTCTTAAAACTTGGATGCAAGACCGAAGCGAGTTGGATGCCGTATTGTCGGAAGATATGGCCTGGCGTTACATTAAAATGAACATCGATACGACGGATGAGAATTTGCAAAAGTCCTTTCGTTTTTTTGTGGAAGAAATCAGTCCCAACACCGCGCCTTACGACGATGGTTTTAACAATAAATTGGTAGCGTCACCTTATTTACAAGAATTGGATGCTGAGGGTTATTTCATTTACCTCAGAAGTGTGAAAAACTCCATACAACTCTATCGAGAAGAGAACATACCCTTGTTTACTTCTTTAGCCAACAAAGCACAGAAGTTTGGAGAGATATCGGCGCAGATGACGGTGAATGTTGAAGGAAAAGAAATGACGCTTCAGCAAGCCGGAGTGCTTCTTAAAAATACCGACAGAGGCCAACGTAAAGAGGCTTTTGACAAAATCAACGCCCGTAGGCTTGAAGATAAAACAGCTTTGGATGCGCTTTTGGATACCTTGATTGAGGAGCGTCAACAAGTGGCTAAAAACGCCGACTTCGAAAACTTTAGAGATTACAAGTTTCAGGCGATGGGTCGCTTTGATTACTCCAAGGAAGATTGTTTTAAGTTCCACGAATCCATTGAAAAAGAAATTGTACCCCTCATTCGCGAAATACATAAAGAACGTCAAGCAAGCTTAGGCTTGGATCAATTAAAGCCCTGGGACATGCAAGTGGATCCGAACGGTAACGAACCCCTAAAACCTTTTGAAGGCGGGGAGGAGCTTTTAGATAAATGCATCGAATGCTTTGATCGAATTCGACCATTTTACGGGGCTTGTTTGCGTGAAATGAAAAAAATGGGCCATCTGGATTTGGTCTCCCGAAAAGGAAAAGCACCCGGCGGATTTATGTACCCGCTATACGAAACAGGCGTTCCTTTTATTTATATGAATGCGGTGGGCTTACTCAGAGATGCTGTGACCATGGTTCACGAGGGTGGTCATGCCATTCATTCCTTTAAAACCAAAGATTTAGAGCTTACCGACTTTAAAAGTACACCTTCAGAAGTCGCCGAATTGGCCTCCATGAGTATGGAGCTTATTTCCATGGAGCACTGGAACGTATTCTTTACCGATAAAGAGCAATGGCGTCGTGCTCGTAAAGAACAATTGCAAGGTGTTTTAGCCACCCTGCCTTGGGTTGCCATGGTGGACGAGTTTCAGCACTGGTTGTATGAAAATGCAGGGCACAGTCATGAAGATCGTCACAACCAATGGCTGTCCATTTCCAAACGTTACGGTACCGGACGGGTGGATTGGTCGGGATATGATGAGGAACACAAAACGGCTTGGCAAAGGCAACTTCACATATACGAAGTACCGTTTTACTATATAGAATACGGAATGGCTCAGTTAGGCGCCATTGCAGTTTGGCGCAATTACAAACAAAATGCTGAAAAGGCCTTAGACGCTTACGATAAAGCCCTAAGCTTGGGATACACTAAAACCATCGGAGAAATCTACACTGCTGCCGACATCAAGTTTGATTTCTCAGCGGCGTACGTAAAAGAACTGGCGGATTTTGTAAAGCAAGAACTGGAACTACTTCAGGCTTAAGTTTTAATCTTTGTTGGCTTTGTAAGGCATTACAGACCCCTAGATCTAACCCAGATTAAGCAGGATGTGGTTACTATTTGGCTGTCTTCCAACTGAGTATAAATTCAAGTTAAAAAAAAGTGATTTTTTTTTGTGAACTGTTTGTAGGCCTTGAAAAATCATCTATATTTGCCTCGCTGTTAAAGACAAGTTCTTTAGTAAACTTGGTCTGGTAGTTCAGTTGGTTAGAATACCTGCCTGTCACGCAGGGGGTCGCGAGTTCGAGTCTCGTCCAGACCGCAGCAAAAATGAAAACTCCTCCGTTCATCCGGGGGAGTTTTTTTTATCTCACATTTTTCTCTTTTATCCAGTTCACGTTAGACTTTCAATCCTTCGATATCAATGTTTTAATTGGTTTTTTTTAAGATGGATCAGA
>DLQO01000007.1 GCA_002478765.1 Flavobacteriales bacterium UBA7430 | reverse complement strand
AAAAAACTTTTAAAGGCGAATTTGGAAGGCTTGCTCCACCCAAATGATACACTTTCGAATCTCCAACACAATACACCTCACTTCCTGCATTATTTGCTCTCCAACAGAGATCGATTTCTTCTTGGTGCATAAAAAAATCTTCATCAAAACCGTCAAGTTTTTGAAAAAGTGCATTTCGAATAAAAAGACAAGCACCTGAGGCCCAAAATATATTTTGATTTCCATCATACTGTCCTTGGTCTTGTTCAATTTGATCAAAAATTCGACCCCTACAAAATGGGTACCCAAAACGGTCAATATATCCACCAGCTGCCCCTGCATATTCAAATGAACTTGGATCTTTCTCGTCTAAAATATGCGGTTGCACAATTCCGGTATTGGAATTGTTTTTAAAGAAATTTATTATGGGTGGGAGCCAGTTTTTGGTAACTCGAATATCATTATTAATAAGACAAATAAGCTCTTCTTTAATTCCATTTAAACCAGCGTTGTATCCTCCTGCATAACCTAGATTTTCTGTATTTATAATGGGGTTTACCTCAGGAAATTCCGTGCTGAGAAAATCAATCGAATCGTCAGTCGAGTCGTTGTCAATGACATAAATCGTTGCTTCTTTACTATACCGAAGCATTTCGGGTAAAAAGCGTTTAAGAAGCTCCTTCCCATTCCAATTTAAAACTACTAATGCGACTGTCATACTTTGTATTTCGGGAGTTCTTTGATGAATTTATACGATTTCTTCTCAAAATCCATTACACAAAAATAGTGTTCTTTCCCGTTTGACAGCATTAAAAAGCTACTGTTTAATGTCATGTTGTACTNNTACTGGGCTATTTGGTCGAAAGTATTTTGTGAAATGGCTATTGAAGGGGCTTTGCATTCTACCAAGATATGAACATCTCCTTGCGAGCTATAGACCACGATATCATAGCGTTTGAGTTGTCCGTTGATCTTTATTTGTTTTTCTACATTGATCAGACTCTTGGGATATCCTAATTCACTAATTAAAAAATATAGGCAGTTCTGACGTACCCATTCTTCTGGGGTCAACAGCAGATTCTTTTTACGGATCAAATCTACGATATACGTCTTATTTTCCCTATTTTTGAAGGTAAACGCATAGTTGGGAAAATTGAGTTGTTCCATAATACAAAAGTGAGGATTTTTTAGCTTTGAAAGACATAAATCAAATACTGAGTTCGATTAAAAAGGGAGATTATGCTCCTGTGTACCTTTTAATGGGAACAGAACCCTTCTTTATAGACCAGGTAACAAAGGCTTTATCGTCTCATGTCGTAGAAGAACACGCCCGAGATTTTGACTCCATCATTTTTTATGGAAAAGAAACGCTGCCGGAACAAATCATTGAAACGGCAAAGCGCTTCCCAATGATGGGATCTCATCAATTGGTTGTTATTCGTGAAGCACAATATTTAGACAAGACTGTTGATTCTTTAGTACCCTATCTAGAAAGCCCTCAGAGTCAAACAGTTTTGGTGCTCTGTTATAAACATAAAAAACTGGATAAACGCAAAAAGTCCTACAAGGCCATTGCTAAATCAGGTGTAGTTTTGGAAACCAAACCCCTTTACGACAATCAAGTAGCCGATTGGATTAAAGATCGTGGATTGCGTTATGGATTTAATTTTCATCCACATGCACCCCCTTTATTGGTGTCATTTTTAGGAACGGATTTAAGTAAAATTGACAAGGAGCTCGAAAAGTTAGGCAATCGGGTAGAAGCGGGAGAAGAAATTACTCCTGCGATAATTGAAAAGCACATTGGCTACAGTAAAGATTTCAACGGATTTGAACTTCAAAAATCACTAGGCAAACGCGATTTGGAGCACTCATTTCGGATCATTCGCTATATGGCATCCAATGCCAAGAAGCACCCAGTTACGCTTACGATCACGGTTCTTTTTAATTTTTTCCAAAAGTTATTGTTGTTTCAAGGCCTTTCATCACCTTCAAAGGCTCCCGCAGTACTAGGTGTATCGCCATATTTTGTTAAAGACTATGAAGCTGCTTCTCGTTTTTATTCGATGAAACAAATAGCCAATGTAATTGGTCATATAAAGGATGCTGATCTAAAAAGCAAGGGTGTTGGGGCACAAAACCTCCCAACTGATGAGCTTTTGAAAGAATTGATTCTTAAAATTGTTTCGAGTTAAATTTTCGGAAAGGCTTCAGGATTGAATTCGTGCATGATAGCGTATACCTTTTCAAAAATATCATCTTCAGACGGTTTTGAGAAATAATCCCCATCGCTTCCATATGCTGGTCGATGCGGCTTTGCACTCAGTGTTTGCGGTGTACTGTCTAACATTGGAAAAACATCTTGAACATCAATCAACTGTTGTAGTATATAAGCTCCAGCTCCACCGGGAACATCTTCATCAATAATCAAAACACGATTTGTCTTTGCAATACTTTTTTGGATGCCCTGTTCCAGATCGAAGGGGAGTAGGGTTTGGATGTCGATCACCTCTGCATCAATGTCAAAATACAACAACTCTTTCGCTACAGCTTCGACCATGCGTAGCGTAGATCCGTAAGAAACTAGCGTAATGTCTGTACCTTCTTTTAAAATTTCAATTTTACCCAAGGGTACTTTAAATTGCCCAAGGTTTGTGGGTTTTCTTTCTTTTAGACGGTATCCATTAAGAGATTCCACCACAATTGCAGGTTCATTGGCTTCTAATAGGGTGTTGTAAATTCCAGCTGCCTGTGTCATGTTTCGCGGCACTGCAATGTTGATACCTCTTAATAGGTTGACAATGCCACCCATTGGCGATCCACTGTGCCAGATTCCTTCTAAACGATGACCTCGGGTTCGAATGATAAGCGGAACAGCTTGTTTTCCTACTGTTCGGTAATGATATGAAGCGAGATCATCACTCAAGGTTGGTAAACAGTAGAGTATATAATCTAAATATTGTATTTCAGCAATCGGTCTTAGGCCTCTTAAGGCCATCCCAATTCCTTGCCCCATAATGGTTGCTTCACGAATCCCAGTGTCAGCAACTCGGATAGCACCGTATTTGACTTGCATACCTTCTAAACCTTGGTTTACATCCCCAATTTTACCTACATCCTCGCCAAAAAGTAAAAGTTTATCATTGCTTTCAAGGAGTGCATCAAAATTATCTCGGATGATGATACGCCCGTCTACCCATTCTTCTTTATCAGCGTATTGTGCGGATACAGATTCTATGTTTTCTAAACGATCATCCGACTGACTGTACAGGTGAGAGCTGAATTTTGGATTGAGTTGCTCGGTAAGCGAATCTTTCCAAGTTCGAATTTCATTTTTTACTGGATGTTCGTATTGTGTTAAAATTCGAAGCCCTTTTCTAGCTGCGTGTAATAAATCTTTATAGGTTGGCTCGGCAACATTGATAAGTTCCGAGCGAATCATTTGAAAATTCGTGTCGTTGTTTGTTGCCTGAGTTGCTTTTTCTATGAGTTTTACTAAATCATTTCTATGTTCAAGAATTGGATCCTGATATGCTTTCCATGCATCAACTTTAGCTTGACGAGCGATTTTTTTATTATTGTCTTCAATTGCAACGAGCTCTTCTTCATTTGCAATACCATTACTGAGAATCCAATCCCGCATTTTAAGATTACAATCGTTTTCTTTTTCCCAAGTTAAACGAGCATCAGACTTATAGCGTTGATGCGATCCTGAGGTAGAGTGACCTTGAGGCTGGGTTAGTTCTTCTACGTGAATCAAAACGGGTACATG
>DLQO01000037.1:11721-82168 GCA_002478765.1 Flavobacteriales bacterium UBA7430 | reverse complement strand
TCAGCTCCGATAAAACCAACAGGACATCTAAGAATATTGTACGGTAACCTTTCTGAAAATGGTGCCGTTGCTAAAATCACGGGAAAAGAAGGTTTAAAGTTTGTCGGTACTGCAAAAGTCTTTGATTCAGAATATGATGCAAACGACGGAATACGAGACGGTTTGGTCAAAAAAGGTGATGTCGTTGTCATACGATACGAAGGTCCAAAAGGAGGTCCTGGAATGCCTGAAATGCTCAAACCTACTGCTGCCATCATTGGTGCAGGACTTGGTAAAGATGTCGCATTAATTACAGATGGGCGATTCTCAGGAGGTACTCACGGATTCGTGGTTGGACACATTTCTCCGGAAGCTCACGAAGGTGGACTGATAGCGTTAATCAAAGACGGTGATATAATTACCATAGATGCAAACACAAACACGATAAACGCAGATCTCTCTGAGAAAGAAATAACATTACGAAAAGCCGATTGGAAGAAACCGGACTTGAAATTCAAAAAAGGTATCTTATATAAATACGCTAGAAATGTATCATGTGCTTCTGAAGGATGTGTTACTGATAAATCATAAAAATCAATACTGATTATGGAAACAAATCAAAACAAACCGACTAAACAAAAGGGTTTGATGACAGGTGCCGAAGCAGTAGTTCAGTCATTGATAGCCGAGAATGTAGAATTATTATTCGGCTATCCAGGTGGCGCAATCATGCCTGTTTATGATGCTCTTTATGATGTAGAAGATCAACTTCAACATGTACTGACTCGACACGAGCAGGGTGCTACTCACGCAGCTCAGGGATACGCAAGAGCAACAGGTAAAGTTGGAGTATGTATTGCTACTTCTGGCCCCGGAGCCACCAACCTAATTACAGGTATTGCCGATGCACAGATTGACTCTACACCCATGGTATGTATTACCGGTCAAGTGATGAGTTCGCTTTTAGGTACTGATGCTTTCCAAGAAACAGACATCATCGGAATCTCTATGCCCGTAACCAAATGGAATGTTCAAGTTACAAGAGCAGAAGACATTCCAGGAGCAATTGCTAAAGCATTCTACATAGCTCGATCAGGAAAACCAGGACCTGTACTGGTTGACATCACCAAAAATGCGCAATTTGATCAAGTGGATTTTAACTACGTTCCTTTTCAAGGAATGCGAAGTTATAAACCCGTACCTGTTGCTCCTATCGATAAGATTAAAGAAGCTGCTGAACTAATCAATACTGCCAAACGTCCATTTATACTTTTTGGTCAAGGTATTATTTTATCTCAAGCAGAGGAAGAATTCAAAACGTTCATCGAAAAAACCGGAATTCCTTCTGCTTGGACCATCATGGGACTGTCTGCACTAGATACAGACCACGAATTGAATGTAGGTATGTTGGGGATGCATGGAAACTATGCACCTAATAAATTAACGAATGAATGTGATGTACTTATCGCTATAGGAATGCGTTTTGATGACCGAGTTACCGGTGATTTATCAAAATACGCAAAACAAGCCAAAGTCATACATATTGAAATTGATGCAGCTGAAATAAACAAAAATGTAACAGCCAACATACCCGTTCTTGGAGATGCAAAAGAAGTTTTAACTAAACTTACTCCCCTAGTTGATGAGAAGTCTCATGAGACTTGGTTAGAGCGTTTCAAAGCTTTCGAAAAAGAAGAGATTGATGAAGTCATCAAGGAAGAGCTAAATCCATCTAAGGACATCATCAGTATGGGTGAGGTAATCTCACAAATCAACGATCTATCGAATGGAGATAACGTAATTGTAACCGATGTAGGCCAACACCAGATGGTCGCTTGTCGTTATGCGCATTTTAAACAAACAAAGTCCATGATTACATCCGGAGGCTTAGGGACAATGGGTTTCTGCTTACCTGCTGCAATTGGAGCTAAAATGGGTGTGCCTGACAAACAAGTAATTGCGGTTATCGGAGATGGTGGTTTTCAAATGACAATCCAAGAATTAGGAACCATATTGGAAACAAAGGCTCCCGTAAAAATCTTGTTATTAAACAATGAATTTTTAGGCATGGTACGTCAATGGCAAGAATTGTTTTTCGAGAAAAGATATGCTTCCACAATCATGGTAAATCCCGATTTCCAGATGATTGCAAAAAGCTACAGCATTGAAACGTGCTTAGTACAAGATCGAAAAGACTTAAAACAAGGCGTACAAGATATGTTAGACCACGATGGAGCATACTTTTTAGAAGTTCGTGTAGGAAAAGAAAACAATGTATTTCCTATGATTCCATCAGGTGTGGCTGTATCAGACATACGATTAAAATAAAAAAAAATGAAAAAAAGATTTACACTCTCTATTTTCACAGAAAATATCGTAGGTATACTAAATCAAGTAACCATCATTTTTACACGTAGACACATCAATATCGAAAGTATTGTAGTCTCTGAAAGTGAAATAGATGGTATACACCGCTATACACTTGTTATCTCAGAAACTGAAGAAGTTGTGAGGAAACTTGTATTACAACTGGAAAAACAAGTAGACATCATCAAAGCACTATTTCACGAAGATAAAGATGTTATTTATCAAGAAATCGCACTTTTTAAGATGCCAACTGATGTACTTTCTAAAGGTGGAGAGGCCGAAAAAATTGTTCGAAATCACTTTGCAAGAATCATTTCTGTTGAAAAAGAATTCATTATTCTTGAAAAAACAGGACATAAAGAAGAAACACAAAAATTGTTTAACGAATTAAAACCCTATGGTGTTTTAGAATTCGTTAGATCTGGCAGAATTGCCATCACCAAACCAATGGATACATTGGAAAATATACTTAAGAACTAGAATAAACTCAAACAGAAGAAAACAGTAGAAAACATGACAAATTACTTTAACACACTATCTCTAAGATCCCAACTAGACCAATTAGGTAAATGTGATCTAATGAACCCTTCCGAATTCGATGGTGGCGTAGACGTATTGCTTGGTAAAAAAGTAGTTATCGTTGGGTGTGGAGCTCAAGGATTAAATCAAGGTCTAAACATGCGCGATTCAAAGTTGGATGTTTCTTTTGCCTTGAGAACATCTGCCATAACTGAAAAAAGACAGTCTTACTTGAATGCAGCTGAAAATAATTTCAAGGTAGGTGACTATAATGAAATGATTCCAGACGCTGATCTAGTGATCAACCTTACACCAGATAAGCAACATACAGATGTAGTATCTAAAGTAATGCCTTTGATGAAAAAAGGTGCGACACTATCCTACTCTCACGGATTCAATGTTGTTGAGGAAGGAATGGAGATTAGAAAAGATCTTACTGTTATCATGATGGCTCCTAAGTCACCAGGTTCAGAGGTTCGTGAAGAATACAAACGAGGATTTGGTGTTCCTACCTTAATTGCTGTTCACGCTGAAAATGATCCTGAAGGAAAAGGTGCTGCTTATGCTAAAGCTTATGCTGTAGCTACGGGAGGTCACAAAGCAGGAGTGTTGAATTCATCCTTTGTTGCCGAAGTGAAATCAGATCTAATGGGAGAGCAAACCATTTTATGTGGTGTGTTACAAACTGCTTCTATCCTAGGATTCGATAAAATGGTTGCTTCTGGAATTGATGCAAAATACGCTTCAAAATTAATACAATACGGATGGGAGGTTATAACAGAAGCCATGAAGTATGGTGGACTAACCAACATGATGGATCGTTTGTCAAATCCAGCAAAAGTTGAAGCTTTTAAATTATCTGAAGAATTGAAAACAATCATGAGACCATTGTTTAGAAAGCATATGGATGATATCATGTCTGGTAAATTTTCTTCAGACATGATGACGGACTGGTCTAATGACGATGTCAACTTGTTAACATGGAGACAACAAACAGGCGAAACAGCCTTTGAAAAAACTAATGCTACAGAACAAGAAATTACAGAGCAAGAATTCTTCGACCACGGGACGTTGATGGTTGCCTTTGTTAAGTCCGGTGTAGAATTAGCCTACGAAACCATGACGGCTTCTGGTATCAAAGCTGAATCAGCATACTACGAATCGTTACATGAAACGCCACTTATCGCAAATACCATTGCGCGCAAGAAATTATTTGAAATGAACAGAATCATTTCTGATACGGCTGAATACGGATGTTATTTATTCGACCACGCATGTCGTCCGTTGGTAAAAGATTTCGTAAACAGCAAGGATACAAGCGTAATCGGTGCAGCTTTCTCAACTTCAAATCAAGTAGATAACAAAGAGCTAATCGAAATAAACAAAGCCATCAGAAACCATCCGATTGAAGAAGTAGGTGCTAAATTACGTACTGAAATGACAAGCATGAAAAAAATCGTTCACTAAAATGAACAATGTAGACATAAGTAAGGTTAAAGAAGCAGCATCACGATTGAGTGATGTTGCTTCCTTGACACCGCTTACTTTAAATTTTAACAAAACGAAGGAATTTGACGCTAAGATTTATTTCAAGCGTGAAGACCTTCAACAAGTGCGATCATACAAAATTCGAGGTGCATACAACAAAATATCATCACTCAGTGCAGATGAGTTGGTGAATGGTGTGGTGTGTGCAAGTGCAGGAAATCATGCGCAAGGAGTTGCATATTCCTGCTACAAAGAAAATATTAAAGGAGTTATATTCATGCCTACTCCTACGCCAAAACAAAAAATTGAACAAGTAAAAATGTTTGGTGGTGAATTCATTGAGATTGTTCTTACCGGAGACACCTTTGATGATGCATACAATGAATCCATAACCTTCTGCGAGAAGAATAAAATGTGCTTCATCCCTCCTTTTGACGACATGAAAGTTATTGAAGGTCAAGCAACTGTAGGGTTGGAATTGTTAGAGCAGTCTTCTGAACCGATTGACTACATCTTTCTACCTGTTGGAGGAGGAGGACTCATATCGGGTATTTCAGGTGTTTTCAAACAACTGTCTCCAAAAACGAAAATAATTGGAGTTGAACCTTTAGGCGCTGCATCCATGACAAAAGCATTGGAAGAAGGGCAACCAACACGACTCGAACATATCAATAAGTTTATTGACGGTGCTTCCGTTCAAAAAGTAGGTGCGTTAAATTTTCAAATCTGTCACGATAAAATCGATCGAATGACAACTGTACCTGAAGGTAAAGTATGTCAATCCATATTGGATTTATACAACAAGGATGCAATTGTTGTTGAGCCTGCTGGGGCCCTATCTATTGCTGTTCTAGATCAATTTAGAGATGAAATAAAAGGTAAAAATGTCGTTTGTATCATCAGTGGTAGTAATAATGACATTACACGTACCGAGGAAATTAAAGAACTTGCATTGTTGCATGCTGGACTAAAGCATTACTTCATCATACGTTTCCCTCAAAGAGCTGGAGCGCTGAAAGAGTTTATCTCGGAAGTGCTAGGGCCTGAAGATGATATCACTCATTTTGAATATTCCAAGAAACACAACCGTAATCAAGGTCCTGCTGTAATTGGTATTGAACTGAAACATGCAGATTCATTGGAAGAACTCAAACAACGAATGATTGATCGTAAATTCTTTGGTGAATATTTGAACGACAAACCTGATTTGTTTCAATATCTGGTTTAACAGTTAACAAATGTGCAATAAATAAGATCCTAGAAGTGAAGAAGAAATCACTCAAAATCTGAAGTATCTTATGCCATTTGGTAAACGAGAGCTACCCAACTGTTTCTTTCACTTTGACGCAACAAACGCATGCCCATAGATCGTGCTTTCTGATCTATATGATTGATGTCGGAGCTGTAGAAGCCACTGAACACAATAACAGAACCAGAACGCATCGAATCGCAGTAGATCGACATATCATTGAGTAATATATTGCGATTGATGTTGGCTAAAATAAGGTCATACTCATGTTTGTTTAGAAGTTCTGCCCCACCCTTTTTAACAATGATTTGCGAACATTGATTGTTTCTGACATTTTCTAAGGTATTTTGAAAGGCCCAATCATCAATATCAATGCCTGTAATCATAGATGCACCTTTCATACATGCCAATATGGCTAATATGCCGGTACCACATCCCATATCTAAAACACGCTTACCCCGAACGTCAATGTTCAATAAGTGTGAAATCATTTGATGAGTGGTTTCGTGATGTCCGGTACCAAAAGACATTTTAGGTTCAATGACAATGTCATATTCTACTTGTTTATTCTCATGAAAAGGGGCTCTAACCATACAACGTCCATCCACTTCAATAGGAGTGAAATTTTTCTCCCATTCAGCATTCCAATTTTGTTGTTCAATGGTTTTAACTTCCATCTTGATATCAAAATCAGGATTGTCTAAAATGTAAAGATCTCTCAGGGATTCTTCATCAAAAGAACCTTGTTGAACGTATGCCTCAAGACCGTCTTTGGTATTAACGAAACTTTCAAAATCTAAAGCACCTAGTTCTGCAATCAGAATTTCTCTCACCATATCCGCATTTATTTCAGCAGACTTCAGTGTCTTAATAACAAAACAAACTTCAATATAGTTCATGATTTATGCATTTATGATGGCAATAAAGTCATCAGCATTAAGAGATGCGCCACCGATCAAACCTCCATCGACGTCTTTTTGTACAAACAATTCTTTTGCATTTGATGGTGTGCAGGAACCCCCATATAAAATAGAAATTTGATTGGCAATGACATCCCCATATTTATTGGAGACAACACTTCTAATGTGAGCATGCATTTCTTGAGCCTGAATACTTGTGGCAGTCACACCGGTACCTACAGCCCAAATAGGTTCATAACCAATAACTATGTTTTTCAAGTCCTTAACGGGAAGGTGAAATAATCCTTCGGTAAGTTGTTTGGTTATTCGTGTAAGATGTGCTCCCGAACTTCTTTGCTCTAGCGTTTCTCCACAACAATAAATAACCTTTAATCCTTGAGAGAGTACTGAAATGACCTTCTTTGCTAACAAATCATTGTCTTCAGCATTGTAAAGTCTTCGTTCTGAATGACCCAATATGACATAATCCAAGCCCAAATCAGCAAGCATAGAAGCTGAGACCTCTCCAGTGAATGCTCCTGAAAGTTCCTGGTGACAATTTTGTGCGGCAACCTTAATGATACTATCCCCTGTCGATTCCACAACAGTACTCAAGCATAAGTGAGAAGGAGCTAAAATAACTTCTTTATCTGTAGCACTCATTTTACTGAGAATGGAAGAACATAGTTGCCTAGACTGTTCAGGGCTGTTGTTCATTTTCCAGTTTGCTACAACCATTTGTTTTCTCATTTATAGTATCTTTTTTGCAAATATATATTAACTATTAAGTAATGCGAGAAAAGTGAAAAAAAATCACACAACTGGCAAAACAAGAATTATTTATATTCTGTAAACGAGAACTTAAAGACTTTTATTATTAACCCTGGGTTACTTTCTCCAACTTTTCGAAATTGACTTCTAATTTTGCGAAACCGATTTGTAACAATGCTGCATGAGATTTAAGCTCTAAGATTTCTCCTTCTTGATTGGTTCCTAAAATACGGACCTGCTCACCAATAATAAAGTCTATTTTGATCGGGGAGTTTTTTCGTGTGGCTTTGAGCCGATTTACGTGTATCTCCTCTTTCCTGTTAGATTCCTTTTCAATGATTTTTCTGATTTTCGGTAAAATTGATTTCATCGTTGAACCGTCACGATACAATTCTATAATCTTATTAATACGCTTACCCAATTGTAAGTATTTGGATTGAAAATCCATGATAAATCTTTGAGACTCTAACTTTTCCTCGACAGATTTAAGCTTAAGCTCATACGCTTCTTTTTGGGCATCCACCACTGATGACTTTTCCATCATTGCTTCTTGACTTAACTGCAACTCGGTCGTTAATCGTTGGTAGTGGTGAATTGTGTCTTCAAAACGAACCGTGCCATTTTTCAAACCTGCACGAGCCTTATCAATTAAGGATTTAGGTAATCCAACATTTTTAGCGACTTCAAAGGTGTAGGAACTTCCTGGTTGACCCACTTTTAATTTGTACAAGGGTTTCAGTTGGTCATCGTCAAACAACATACATGCATTTTCAGCATAATCTGTTTGATCGGCCAATACTTTGATATTTCCGTAATGCGTAGTCAAAACACCTATAGAGCCACTTTTAACAATTTCTTTAAAAAACACACCCGCTAACTCACCCCCTAACGCAGGATCTGATCCCGAACCAAATTCATCAATTAATATGAAGGATGACTTGCCAGAATGAGTAAGAATTTCTTTCATACGTGTTAGTCGATAGGAATAGGTGCTCAACTCGTTCTCGATAGACTGGTTGTCACCAATATCTGTAAAAATATCATGAAAAACACTCAAGGTTGAATTCGGATGAACGGGAATAAATAAACCTGCTTGCAACATCAACTGATTTAAACCAAACGTTTTCAGCGTGATTGACTTACCCCCTGCATTGGGTCCAGAAATCACCAAAACACGATGAGCATCATCAAAGTAGATGTCTTGCGGTATCGTTTTTATTCCTTTGTTGTTATTTTCAATAAATAGCAAAGGATGGTAAGCCTTTTTAATATTTATAGCTTGTGATTTTGAAACTTTTGGCCGGTTGGCACCCATCAATTCTGCCAACTTAATCTTGGCATTTAAAAAATCGAACTCTTCAATTAAATCCTTGTAAACTTTTATAAGATCTATGTGTTCAGCTAGTTCTGATGTAAGTTCCTTCAGTATTCTTCGAACCTCTTCTTTTTCGTCTTGATACAAATGTCTCAATTCACGATTAAGAGATATGCATCTCTCAGGTTCTATAAAAGTAATACTCTTTGTTTTGGATTGCCCTCGAACTTGTCCTTTAACTTTACGTTTAAATTCAGACGCAACAGCTAATAGTGATACTTCATCTTCAAAAGATTCTTTGATATCAGCTAGATATCCCAGTTGTAAATAGTGGCTCTTGGAATCTTGAAATGATTTATCTACATGTGCTCTTTTTCTATGGATATTTTCACGAATTTCAGTAAGGTTTTTTGAAGCATTGGGCCGAATAAAACGTCGAGGAGAGAAAACCTTTTCAATCCTTTTTTTTATCGTCTGGCTCTTTTTCAAGTCACCTAAAAATCCAGCTATCCTGGGAATAACATATTCGTTATTGGTAATAAAATGTATCAAAGAATTAACCCAGATGGAGGCATGGTAAATATCGAAAAACTGATCCTCAGTGAGTACTGAATTTTGAATATTCAAGTATTGTATTACCTCTCTCAAGTCTAAGTATTCGAATCTAGGGAAATCCGAATCGGACTGGAGCATCTGAAATTCTTGCAAGCGATCTAGATACTCGTTCAAAACTTTGGGGTTATGCAAAATAGACAAATGACGAATACGCTCCTTGTTGGAAGTGCTTTGAGCAAAATTCTCTAACAAGTCGATAACCTTTCCAAACTCTAATTCTCTGCGAACGGATTCGCTTATATTTGATTGTCTACTTTTCACTAATGCAAAAATACCAATTATAAGACGATTTTAACACGCATTTAAAAAAAGTCCCTCTCAAAAAATGATTTCCAAACTCTAAGAATAAATTGTAAAAAAGCTCAGTAGAAGTAACTCAAAAAATAACTTGTTGCCCATTATAGTTCAACACATTTAGAAACTTTCAAAATGCTTTAGATCGAACCAGCCAAAGTATTAACCGAGCAGAGCGAAAAGTAGAAAACAAATTCTTAAATTCGCAATCTATTTAATACCACAGAAAATTATTAAAATATGAATTTTGATCTTATTGTAGTAGGAAGTGGCCCTGGAGGGTACGTAACCGCGATACGGGCTTCTCAATTGGGCTTAAAAACAGCCATTGTTGAAAAAGAAAACCTAGGTGGTGTATGTTTAAATTGGGGATGTATCCCTACAAAAGCGCTTCTTAAAAGTGCACAAGTGTTTGAATACATCAACCATGCCGATGATTACGGCATCAAAGTTTCTGATGCTAAAACTGATTTCTCTGCTGTTGTCAAAAGAAGTCGAGATGTCGCTGGTGGAATGAGTAAGGGTATCGAATTTCTGATGAAAAAGAATAAAATCGAAGTACTTACTGGTATGGGAAAAGTTGCCCCTGGTAAAAAAGTCATCGTAACCGACGAAAAAGGAACAGATACGGAACATACTGCCAAAAACATCATTATTGCTACGGGGGCACGTTCTAGAAGTTTACCTAACCTCCCTCAAGACGGTGAGAAAATCATTGGCTACCGAGACGCTATGACGCTCAAGAAAATGCCTAAGAAGCTACTTGTTGTTGGTTCTGGAGCTATCGGTGTTGAGTTTGCCTACTTCTACAATGCCATGGGTGCTGAAGTAACTGTTGTTGAATACATGCCAAACATTGTACCTGTTGAAGATGTAGACATCTCCAAACAACTTGAACGTTCGTTCAAGAAAAGTGGAATCAAGGTGATGACCAATGCTTCGGTAGAAAAGGTAGATACCTCTGGTAAAACTTGTAAGGCTACCATAAAGACAAAAAAAGGCGAAGAAATTATAGAAGCAGACATCGTTCTTTCTGCTGTAGGAATTACGGCTAATATTGAAAACATAGGTCTTGAGGATGTAGGAATAGCTACCGATAAAGGAAGAATTCTAGTCAACGACTACTATCAAACAAACATACCCGGATACCATGCCATTGGAGATGTAATTCCGGGCCCAGCTCTAGCACACGTTGCTTCAGCTGAAGGAATTAACTGTGTAGAGAAAATTGCTGGATTACACGTAGAGCCTATGGATATGAATAACATTCCTGGCTGTACATATGCTTCTCCAGAAATATCATCTGTAGGATATACCGAACAAGCAGCAAAAGATGCTGGATTTGAAGTGAAAGTTGGTAAATTTCCATTCTCAGCTTCAGGAAAAGCTAGTGCTGCAGGGCACAAGGATGGTTTTGTGAAAGTTATTTTTGATGCAAAGTACGGTGAGTGGCTCGGTTGCCACATGATTGGTGCGAACGTTACTGAAATGATTGCCGAAGCTGTTGTTGCTCGAAAACTTGAAACTACAGGACATGAGATCTTGAAATCTGTCCATCCTCACCCAACTATGAGTGAAGCTGTCATGGAAGCTGTTGCTGATGCATATGACGAAGTAATTCATATGTAATCTTGATATAAACATCAAAAAAAAACCTCTTTAAAGAGGTTTTTTTTTGTGCGTAAAACTCCTTTAACGAAATAAATTAATCGTTCCTGACTCCTGAAAACGGAGACCTGTAGCAAACTCAGAAGCATAAATCATATACACGTAAATGCCAGATTTTAAGTACTTTGACCCTGCCCTACCGTCCCAAACAACATCCAGTTGATTGGAATAAAAAACTTGTCTTCCCCAACGATCGTAAATAAATAATTCATAATCCTTATGACCAATCATGTAAGGATTAAATGTGTCGTTTAATCCATCTCCATTGGGCGTAAAAGATTGTGGCGCATAAAATTGATATGATGGAGCTACACGCACCCACTTCCCTGATTCTTGATCACACGAATTCGTAATGTTATTCACATTCAACCGAATGAAATAAGCACCTGCATCATCAAAATAATGTGTTGAGGGTTGATGGTCCTCTGAACCATTTGAATCACCAAAATCCCATGAATATTGCAAATCTTTCAATTTTGGTGTAAGGTTAATCAAACGGACTCCCAAACTGTCAGAAATAACCTTCGAGATTACGAAATTTGGATCCGGAATACTATCGATGACAAGTTGAGCATAAGCAGTGTCTACATGACCACACTTATCTTGCACAACAACAGGGTAAAGACCCGGATATACCTGTGTACATGAATCCAAATAACCAGTAGGCCATTTGTAAGTATAATCGCCACTACCTGAAAGTATGTTAACACACAAAACATCCTTATGATCAGAGCAAATAGTTTTACGTTCAGAAGTTAATCTTAATTCTCTAGCAGGGAGGACATCAATAAAAGTAGAATCTAATACGTTTTGATTGCACAAATCGCTGACACGTACGTAATATGTTTTTGGTTCATGTACACTTACCATCTGACTGGAACCCGACTCTTCTTCTCCCAACCATTGATATTCGTAGCCTGAGTATGACTCCGAAGAAGCTAGAAGTCCGGACATACCTCCTTTAGCATTTACCCAAAGATTAACCGAATCATCCGAACATTCAAGTAAGGTATCTTCTAATGTATTGATAAATAAATCCGGTTGATCATAAATTTTAAACGTAATCGAATCGTACGAAATCTCAAAGCAATCATCTATTGAAGGATAAATCTTTAGGGTAAACTCTTCAACTCCCTCTTTGATTGAATCGTTTAGAACAGAAATCATGACCGTCGAGATTGAATCCTCTTCGGGAATAGTAACAACACCATTTGTAATGTTTGTTAAATTAAAATCGAGCTTATTGGTTGCAGCTCCACTAACTAAAATTTTTCGAGCTAGTGAACCGCTAATGGAGTCGGGCCTTTTAAAAGTAATCGATGCATTCCCACAACCTTCATATAAGTGTTTTGGATTCTCCCAGGGCGTTTCAAATACATCAAACATATTTGATTTTATGGTGTAGTTAATCTTGGCGCTTGAATTGAACGAGTTTTTTTTCAAAAAAACGGCAGAATTAAGCAAGCCATCTCCACAATCTGCCAGAGCTATTTTAATGTGATACGTCTTACATGGGATTAAGTTTGCAATAGAAGCTATAGGTGTAGTGTGACCAAAAAATGAAATTGAAGTCATCGCTGAATTATCTACATAAAACTTAGAATACGATCTCCAATTTATATCAATACTATCACAAAGTGATGCATCAAAACTAGATGGTCTTCCGGAATTGATGGTGTTTATAATTACAGGGCTGTTCGTAAATAGTGTGGAATCGTTTGGGTTCGGAACCAAAGCTATATTTTTTGCTTTATTTTCAAATGGTCCATCAATTCCGGGACCCGAAAGAAAAAACCCAAAAATGTCATTGTATCTTGAGCAAGTAAAACTGCCATACTCATTGGATGCGAAAATATAATCAAACTGAAGTTGATTTGATTTTGGTATGAAGTCGAACTCTAGAGTGATTACATTGAACAAATTGATCGTTTTTGCACCAATCATCTCTAGTTGTTTAGACAAATCCGATTCCTCACCAGGAATTCTGTAAGAATGGACATCATTCCCAGGAATCACAGAAGAAATACCCCCTGTACACAAGACCAATCCGGAATCAAATCCACGATTGAAAGTCCCATTGAATAGACCCATTGAATACTCATTTCCATGGTAAATTACGTTTGAAAACTCAACACCTTCTCCCAAAATCATTTCTACGATATCATCAGGCGAATTGAACGAACTGCTATATGCTGTTCGTATTTGAGCGTTTACAGCAAAAGACAACCACAAAAGCATCTGGGGGATTAAGTATTTCATTCGAGGGGGGAATTAGTTCTTGCATTTAAACATTAAATACATTGCAATATACTAAAATACTTTTCTAGATACTTAATTATGTTGTATAAATTATATGATTGGTTTAGTATAAAAAAAACCACCTTAAAAAAGGTGGTTTAGGAAAGTCTAGAATACAATTACATATTACGGCGATACTGCCCTCCCACATCAAATAAGGCTGAAGTCATCTGTCCTAAAGAACAAGATTTAGCAACTTCCATCATTTCAGAAAATATATTTTTATTTTGTAAGGCATTAGCTTGTAGGTTTTTGAGTGATTTGGAACTCGATGTTTGGTGAGCACTCAATAGATCATTAAGCATGTCGATCTGATACTCCTTTTCCTGCTTGGTTGCTCGAATTACTTCTGTAGGTATTATTGTCGGCGAACCCTTGGAACTTAAAAAGGTGTTTACTCCAATAATTGGGTAGGCTCCAGAATGTTTTAAAGTCTCGTAGTGAAGACTCTCTTCTTGAATTTTTCCTCGCTGATACATCGTCTCCATAGACCCCAAAACACCGCCTCTTTCGTTTATACGATCGAACTCTTCTAATACCGAGGCCTCTACAAGATCTGTAAGCTCCTCTATAATAAAAGAACCCTGAATTGGATTTTCATTTTTTGCAAGTCCCAACTCCCGATTGATGATCAACTGTATGGCCATCGCTCTACGCACAGAATCTTCTGTAGGTGTTGTAATCGCCTCATCATATGCATTGGTATGAAGAGAGTTGCAATTGTCGTAAATCGCGTACAAAGCCTGTAGCGTGGTACGTATGTCGTTAAAATCAATTTCTTGTGCATGTAAAGATCGGCCTGAGGTTTGTATGTGGTACTTTAATTTTTGAGCTCGAGGTCCTGCTCCATATTTATTCTTCATTGCTTTTGACCAAATTTTTCGAGCAACCCTTCCGATGACAGAATATTCTGGATCGATACCGTTGGAGAAAAAGAAAGATAAATTGGGCCCAAAGTCATCAATATCCATCCCACGGCTCAAATAATACTCAACATAAGTAAAACCATTACTCAATGTAAAGGCTAATTGCGTTATGGGGTTTGCACCTGCTTCTGCAATGTGGTAACCAGAGATAGATACTGAATAAAAATTACGAATGGCATGCTGAATAAAATACTCTTGAACATCTCCCATCAAACGCAATGCGAATTCTGTTGAAAATATACAGGTGTTTTGTGCCTGATCCTCTTTTAATATATCAGCTTGAACGGTACCTCTAACCTGAGACAAAGTACGTTTCTTGATGTCATTGTACACATTCTTCGGAAGAACTAAATCTCCCGTAACTCCCAGTAACATTAAACCTAACCCATCATTACCTTCCGGTAAATCTCCTTGATAGACGGGCCTTGAAACACCTCTATTTTTGAATATCTCACCTATTTTAGTTTCAACATCTTCATCTAAGCCCTCTGCCTTAATATACAGCTCACATTGCTGATCAATGGCAGCATTCATAAAAAAAGCCAACAGCATCGGTGCGGGACCGTTGATGGTCATCGAAACTGAAGTACTTGAAGCACACAAGTCAAAACCGGAATACAATTTTTTAGCATCATCCAAACAACAAATAGAAACTCCAGCATTACCAATCTTCCCATAAATATCAGGACGATAGTCAGGATCATTACCATACAAAGTAACCGAATCAAAAGCTGTAGAAAGACGCTTTGCTGGCAATCCTAAACTGACGTAATGAAATCGACGATTGGTTCTTTCAGGGCCCCCTTCGCCCGCAAACATTCGAGTTGGATCTTCTCCTTCCCTTTTGAAAGGAAACAAGCCCGAAGTAAACGGAAATTCTCCAGGTACATTTTCCTGAAGTGACCAACGAAGGATATCACCCCATCCGCTGTACTTAGGTAATGAAATTTTAGGGATTTGAATATGAGACAATGATTCTGTGTGTGTGTTAACATTCAATACTTTATTTCTTACGTTGAAGGAATAAACTGGAGCTTTGTATTTTTCAACCTTATCCTTCCACCTTTTTATGGTGAGCATATTCTTAGGGTCCAAATTCAAGACGAGTTTATCGAATGCTTCTTGTAGACCATCAACAAGTAAATCTTGATTTTTTGAATCCGTATTTCTAATCGTCACCAAAGACTCATTGAGTGCGTATAATTTTTGAGCTACTTCAACTTGCTGATCAACCCACGTATCATATGCTCGATTGTTATCTGCGATTTCAGAAAGATAGCGTACTCGTTGGGGTGGGATAATAAACATTTTCTCAGAAACTTCTTTCGTTGGTGAAAAATTGGAACTCAAATGTGCACCAGTCTTCTCCTGTAACTTAACAATAAGAGCGCGATATAGAGAATTCATGCCCGGATCATTAAACTGAGATGCTATGGTACCATACACCGGGAGACTTGCATCATCCGTTTCCCATAAATTATGATTGCGCTTGTATTGTTTCTTTACATCACGAAGGGCATCTAAAGCGCCACGTTTATCAAATTTATTCAAAGCGATTACGTCAGCAAAATCTAACATATCGATCTTCTCCAACTGAGTTGCTGCTCCGTATTCAGGAGTCATTACATACAAACTCACATCCGAAAACTCTTCAATTTCTGTGTCGGACTGACCAATACCTGAAGTCTCAAGAATAATCATATCAAAATTCGCAGCTTTTAAAACTTCTAAAGCTTCAGATACATGCTTTGACAGTGACAAATTAGATTGACGTGTTGCCAAAGAACGCATGTAAACACGATCGTCATTAATGGCATTCATGCGAATACGATCACCCAACAATGCACCCCCAGTCTTTCTTTTAGATGGATCTATTGATATGATGGCAATTTGTTTATCCCTAAAGTCAATTAAAAAACGACGAACCAACTCATCAACAAGAGAAGATTTTCCGGCGCCTCCCGTTCCGGTAATTCCCAAAACAGGAACACTATTTTTTGTAGAAAGTTTTCGAATTTGACTTAATATATCGTGATGTTTATCCGGAAAATTTTCTGCTGCTGATATGGTCTGTGCTATCGTTCTTTTGTCCTTTTTACGTATCATTTTGATAGACTCCTTAGGAAGAAACTCTCCGGTTGCAAAGTCACTCTTTTTTACAAGATCATTAATCATACCTTGTAATCCCATCTCACGTCCATCATCTGGAGAATATATTCTTGTGATGCCATAATCCATTAAGTCTTTAATCTCATTCGGTAGAATCACACCCCCACCGCCGGCAAATATGCGAATGTGTCCAGCACCTTTTTCCTGAAGTAATTCATACATGTACTTGAAATATTCAATATGCCCTCCCTGATAGGAGGTCATCGCTATCGAATTAACATCTTCCTGAATGGCTGTATTAACTACTTCTTCAACAGAACGATCATGACCAAGGTGAATAACTTCAACACCAGTAGCTTGAATGATTCTACGCATGATGTTGATCGCCGCATCGTGACCATCAAACAAGGAAGCAGCAGTAACAATTCTAATTTTATTTTTTGATGTATAGGCGCGTATTGTCTCCATAATTGAAAAATTATTTTATTATATGTATATTATAATCCATGTAAAAATACAAAATAGAAATGAAAAGCAATTTACAAAATTGTATACCTTTGTGCGCATGGAATCATGGGCTTCATATGGGTATTGGGGGTTGTTTACTGCAGCTTTTTTAGCCGGTTCGGTCATCCCTTTTGGAGCCGAAATATTACTTGGCATTCTCTTATACCAGGGTTTCCCTCTCATTCCTTTGGTCCTTGTTGCTACGTTCGGAAATTGGCTTGGAGGTTATACGGCTTTCTTCATGGGCTATTATACAAGATGGGACTTGATTGAGAAATACCTGAAGATAAACCCCGTCAAATTCAAAAAATTTGCATGGAAAGATAAACTCCCAAGTGAACTACTGGCACTGTTTTGTTGGATCCCTATTTTAGGGTCAATCATATTGATTAGTTTAGGTATTATGAGGAGTTCCATCTTAAAAACAGGCATTTTCATGTTTGTTGGGCGACTCATTAGATACTTCGTATGGGCGCTCTTGAGTACAGAAATAATAGACGCTCTCTAAAGCAAATAATAAGGTAAATTAAATCAAACAACACAAGCCTTTTTAGGCAAGTTTTAGATTTGATTGGTGGAGGGCACAAAATCGTATTATCTAAAACTTCCATATCTTCTTTTTTATTGTATTTTTGGTTCGAAAATTTTCTAAAAAGCTCATGGCAAACATCCAAAAACTCGAACAAACTGTAAGTCAAGTCCGCAGAGACATTGTACGCATGGTTCATGCAAATAATTCCGGACATCCTGGTGGATCATTAGGTTGTACTGAATTTCTAGTCGCTCTGTACTTCGAAATTATGAAACACGATTCCTCCTTCAACATGGATGGAAAAGGCGAAGATTTATTTTTCTTGTCTAACGGTCACATATCCCCTGTATTTTATAGTGTTTTGGCACATTCAGGATATTTTAATGTCTCTGAGTTAGCTACATTCCGAAAAATCGACTCCCGACTGCAAGGTCATCCTACGACTCATGAGGGACTTCCGGGGGTGCGAATAGCTTCCGGTTCTCTTGGACAAGGTATGTCTGTTGCTGCAGGTGCAGCGGTAACCAAAAAGTTGAATGACGATGACCGTATTGTTTACTCTCTTCATGGAGATGGTGAATTGCAAGAAGGTCAAATTTGGGAAGCAGCTATGTACGCTTCTGCAAAAAAAGTTGACAACTTAATTTGTACGATTGATCTTAATGGACAACAAATAGATGGAAGTACTGATGAAGTATTGAATATGGGGAGTCTAGAAGCTAAATTTTTAGCATTTGGCTTCGACGTATTGATTGTAAAAGAAGGAAACAACATGACAAAGGTTGTTGCCGCTTTAGAAGAAGCAAAATCTAGAACTGGGAAAGGAAAACCCGTTTGTATTTTACTTCATACCGAAATGGGAAATGGAGTCGATTATATGATGGGCTCACACAAATGGCACGGTGTAGCTCCTAATGACGAAGAACTAGCTGTTGCATTAGCACAAAATAAAGAAACATTAGGAGACTACTAAAAAGCCCCTCAGATGAAAAAATATACATACACAGAAACAAAAGATACGCGTTCGGGATTTGGCGCTGGACTCCTAGAAGCTGCTCAAAAAAATGAAAATGTAATTGGCTTATGTGCCGATCTTACGGGTTCATTAAAGATGAATGCTTTCGAAAATGAATTCCCAGAGCGATTTTTCCAAGTTGGAATTTCCGAAGCCAATATGATGAGTATGGCTGCGGGTATGACAATTGGTGGAAAGATTCCTTTTACTGGAACCTTTGCAAATTTTGCAACATCAAGAGTTTATGATCAAGTAAGGCAATCGATAGCATACTCCAATAAGAATGTTAAAATATGTGCTTCTCATGCCGGGTTAACTCTTGGTGAAGATGGTGCTACACATCAAGTACTGGAAGATATCGGTATGATGAAAATGTTACCTGGAATGGTTGTTATCAATCCATGTGACTACAATCAAACAAAGGCTGCTACTTTGGCCATAGCAGAATATGAAGGGCCAGTTTACCTACGTTTTGGACGTCCTAAAATGCCGGTCTTCACTCCTGCTGATCAAGAATTTAAAATTGGTGAAGCAGTAATGCTTAATGAAGGTGCAGATGTAACCATCATTGCCACTGGTCACCTAGTTTGGGAAGCTATTGAAGCAGGCCATATCCTTGCTGACATGGGTATTGATGCAGAAATAATTAACATTCATACCATTAAACCTTTAGATGCAGAAGCTATTTTAAAATCTGCAGAAAAGACAGGGTGCGTGGTAACTGCTGAGGAACACCAAATGAATGGCGGGTTAGGTGATGGTGTGGCTCAATTATTGGCTCGCAAAAACCCTACCCCTCTGGAAATGGTTGCAGTAAACGACAGCTTTGGTGAATCAGGTATTCCTGCGCTTCTTATGGAGAAGTACGGATTAACTCGTACAGACATTGTTAAATCCGTTGAAAAAGTAATCAAACGTAAGTAAAACATTGCATTAAAAGATTTCAAAAAAAAGAGAGGTTCTAGCCTCTCTTTTTTTTTACAAACAACCACTTTTAAAGCGAAGTAATATCAAAGTTTACACCCCCTAATTCTCACCTAAATGTTCGTCAAAATAAAGAGTAACTTTTTGATTGAAATCATCGGGAATTAAACAAGGTTTTCTAGTGTCTCTATCAACAAAAACCAAAGTTGTTTCAGCCTTAGTGGTTAACATTCCTTCAGGGTTAATCAACTCATATTCAAAGTGAATTCTGGAGCTTGGTCTTTTCGTTACTTTGGTCTTTAGGATTATTTCCTCATCGTAATACAGCGGCTTAATGTACTTTAACTTTAAGTCTAACACAGGCATTATCAAACCGTTATCTTCCATAAGCTTGTAAGATAAGCCCAAAGTTCTTAAGAGCTCTACTCTACCCATTTCCAAGTACTTAGCGTACCTGCCGTAATACATATACCCCATCTTATCTGTATCTGAATACAAAACTCTAAAGGTTAATTCATGTTCTAACATAATTTAAACTGGCATGATGATTTAATTTAACAAACAAAAATGAAGTCGTAAAAGATTCAAAAATAAGGCATCAAATTCAAAAAGTAAAAATCTCAAATTATCTAACTTCTTTAATACAACAACAAACTCTAGTTATGAAAAAGAAAGTTAATTATCAATAGCAATTTCATTTTTTTCTTAACTTTTTTGTTCACACATTTGTCTCAGCGTAAAGCACTAAAAATAGGACCAAATTAAACACGGTACGAAACCCTTTAAATTGTCAACTCATAAATGAAAAATACACCTGAACTCGTATGGGGAAATTGCTTGACTTTTATAAAGGATAACATCTCTGAACAAAGTTTTAAAACTTGGTTTTTACCAATTCAGCCGATCAAACTTAAAGGGCGTACGCTCAACATCCAAGTTCCAAGTAAATTTTTCTACGAATGGATTGAGGAACACTACATCAAATTACTAAAAACTGCAGTAGGAAAAGAGCTTGGAGAAGAAGCTAAATTAGTGTACACCATCGTAATGGAAAACACGTACGGAAATAGCAATCCTTATACAGTAAAGATACCCAGCAACAACAGACCTCCTATAAACAACCCCAAAGTAGCAGTTCCAGTTGAAATTGCAGCTGCCGGTGTGAAAAACCCATTTGTAATTCCTGGGCTAAAGAAGGTTAATATAGAATCGCAATTAAACCCTAATTACAGCTTTGAAAACTTTATTGAGGGAGATTGCAATCGATTGGCTCGCTCAGCAAGTTACGCTGTAGGTAACAATCCTGGAGGTACCTCCTTCAATCCATTGCTATTATATGGAGGAGTTGGACTGGGAAAAACTCACTTGGCCCATGCGATAGGTATTGAAATTAAAGACAGTTACCCTGACAAAACGGTGCTTTATGTTTCTGCCGAAAAATTTACACAACAATTTATTGACTCTATAAGAAACAACACCAGAAATGACTTTGTTCATTTCTATCAAATGATTGATGTCTTGATTATTGATGATGTCCAATTTTTTGCTGGAAAAGAAAAAACACAAGACGTTTTCTTCCACATATTCAATCACCTTCATCAGCAAGGCAAGCAGCTTATTCTTACATCGGACAGAGCGCCTGTTGACCTTCAAGGTATGGAGCAAAGGTTGCTTTCTCGATTTAAATGGGGCCTCTCAGCAGACCTACAAACACCAAGTCTGCAAACAAGAATAACCATTCTAAAGAAAAAACTATACACTGACGGCATTGAAATGCCAGAAGATGTTATTGAGTATCTTGCGTATAGCATTACATCAAATGTTCGCGAACTAGAGGGCGCTCTAATATCTCTTCTAGCTCAATCTTCATTGAACAAGAGAGATATTAATTTGAGTCTTGCAAAAGAAATGATTGACCGCTTTGTGAAAAACACAACTCGAGAAGTTTCTATAGACTACATTCAGAAAGTTATTTGCGATTACTTTGACCTAAGCTTAGAAGTTTTAAACTCGAAAACAAGAAAGAGACGTATCGTTCAAGCAAGACAACTGGCTATGTTCTTCTCTAAGAAACTAACCAAATCTTCATTGGCTAGCATAGGAGCTCAGTGTGGAGGAAAAGATCACGCTACAGTACTTCATGCCTGTAAAACGGTAAACAATCTTGTAGACACTGATAAACAATTTCGATCCTACGTTGACGATCTTAGTAAAAAATTAGAACTACAACAACTCTAATACATACAAGCAGGAATTTATTCCTGCTTTTTTTTCATGAAAAAAAAGAAAATCTTAATGGTATGCCTCGGGAACATATGCAGATCTCCGTTGGCCGAAGGAATACTATCCAACAAATGTAAATCCTTAGCAGTAGATGTAGATTCAGCAGGAACTGCTGCATACCATATAGGCAAAGCCCCTGACCCAAGGTCACAAAATATCGCAAGTATTAATCGAATAGAAATTAAAAATCAAAAAGCTAGAGCTCTAAAGCAAAGTGATTTGATTGAATTTGACACGATTTACGTCATGGATCAATCCAACTACGAAAACACGCTAAAGTTGGCCGTAAACGATGCGCAAAGGGGTAAGGTTAAAATGATATTAAATGCATCCAAGCCCGGAAGCAACAAAGATGTTCCCGACCCATACTACGGAGGAGATGATGGGTTTAAGCAAGTATTTGACCTGCTAAACGAAGCTTGTGAAATCATTAAGAATCAACTTGAATTAGAATTAAATGGCACAAGGTAGATTGTACATGATTCCCACAACCCTAGGAGACTGCGACCCTCTAAAAGTTTTACCAAAATCCGTAAAAGAAACGATCGGCATGCTGGATGAGTTTATCGTTGAGAACAGCAAAACAGCAAGAGCTTTTTTAAAGTTAATGGAAATTCCCACGCCACAAAGCTCCTTAAAAATTCATGTGTTGAATAAACATACTGATGTTCATGAACTTTTTGGATTTTTAAACAGTTGCAGAGATGGTAAAGATATTGGACTGATTTCGGAAGCTGGATGCCCAGGTATTGCAGACCCAGGAGCTGAAATCACAAATATTGCACATAAAGAAGATATTCAAATCATTCCACTGGTAGGCCCATCATCAATCCTTTTATCTTTGATGGCAAGCGGAATGAATGGGCAATCATTTACGTTTCATGGCTACCTGCCCATAGATAAACAGGATGTTAAAAAAAGACTTAAGGATCTGGAGCAAACTTCTAAAATAAATCATCAAACTCAGCTATTCATTGAAACTCCATACAGGAATAATAAACTCCTAGAAGCACTCCTTCAAAACCTCCACAATCAAACCAAACTCTGCATCGCTTGTGACATGAGTCTAAATTCTGAGTACATCAAAACAAAGACAATTGACGAATGGAGAAAAAGCAAAAAACCAGACCTACATAAAAGACCTTGCATCTTTCTTCTCGAAGCACAATAAGGACCCATTTTGTTTTTAATCCTTGAGTTATAATCTGTAACTTGCAACATTTATCAAAATATGCAAATACAAGAAACAGGATTTGAAGGATTAATCGTTCTTCAACCCAAGCTTTACAAGGATGAAAGGGGTACTTTCTTAGAAAGCTGGAATCAAGATGCATTCAAAAGATTGAACCTTGACATTTCATTTGTTCAAGATAATCAATCCGTTTCTCATGAAAATGTGCTCAGAGGCTTGCATTTTCAGAGAGATCCACACGGTCAGGGCAAGCTTGTTCGAGTTACACGAGGGAGTGCATTGGATGTCGTTGTTGACTTGCGATCACAATCGAAAACTTTCGGTAAGCATTTCAAACTAAAACTCAGTAGCGAGCAAGGCAACATGCTCTGGATACCCGCAGGGTTTGCACATGGGTTTTTATCCCTCGAAAATCAAACCGTATTTCAATACAAATGTGACGCTTTGTACCATCCTAAATCTGAAGAGTGCCTCCTATGGAATGATCCGAAATTAAAAATTGATTGGGGAGTGAAAAATCCAATGGTTTCTTCAAAGGATTTACAGGGCAAATTATTCCAACACCTCAGTATATAGATGCTTCAATATTTTAAGTAACCTTAATAGAAAGTACATCGTAAATGTCAAACCAGCAAGAGTACATTAAAGTTGAAGGAGCAAAAGTTCACAACCTTAAAAACATTGATGTCAAAATACCTAGAGACAAACTTGTAGTCATCACTGGACTCAGTGGTAGTGGTAAATCATCTCTTGCATTTGACACTATTTACGCAGAAGGGCAGCGCAGATACATAGAAACCTTCTCTGCGTATGCTCGACAATTTCTTGGGGGCCTAGAACGACCTGATGTAGATAAGATTGATGGACTTAGCCCAGTCATCTCCATAGAACAGAAAACCACAAATAAAAACCCACGTTCCACCGTAGGCACAATCACTGAAATTTACGACTTTCTTCGCCTACTGTTTGCTCGCATATCTTATGCATACTCCTATAAGTCAGGAGAAAAAATGATCAGTTATACCCTAGAGCAAATTAAAAACCTCATTCTTGAATCCTACTCCAACCAAAAAATTCTTCTTTTGGCTCCAGTCGTAAAAGCACGAAAAGGTCATTACAGAGATTTGTTGGAACAAATCCAAAAACAAGGGTTCATTAAAGTTCGAATTGATGGAGAAATCCAAAACATCATGCCGAACATGAAGCTAGACCGATACAAAAATCACGATATAGAAATTGTAATTGATCGTTTACACATCAAAGGAGATGTCGAAAAAAGACTCAAAGAATCTCTGGAGGTAGCCTTAAAATATGGCAAGGGCATTATGCAAGTATTCGCTCCTGAACAAGATGAAATTAGATACTTCAGTAAAAATTTAATGTGCCCTACAAGTGGGATTGCATACGATGACCCTGAACCGAATAACTTCTCATTCAATTCTCCAAAGGGAGCATGTAAAACGTGTAATGGCCTGGGAATCGAAATGAAAATTGATGAAGACAAAATATTTCCAGATCGAAATCTATCTATTGAAAGAGGAGGTTTGGCACCTTTAGCAGACCGCAAAAGTCCTTGGATTCACAAACAACTCACACTGATTTCAAAGCGGTATAAGTTTGACCTGAAAGACCCTATAAAATCTATTCCATCCACAGCAATGGATGTCATCTTAAACGGATCTGAAGAGAGTTTCAAGATCTCAAACAAAACACTTGGAATTACTCAAGACTATAAAATTAATTTCGAGGGCATATCAAACTTCATCAGCTACCAATACCACCATGCAGATTCGAACAGCCTGAAACGGTGGGCTAAAAATTACATGCTTCAGAAGAAATGCTCGAAATGTTCTGGGAATCGATTAAAAAAGGAGTCTCTTCATTTTAAAATCGATGGTAAAAATATTTCTGATTTAGCTCACATGGACGTTTCGGAACTCTATGAGTTTTTCGATCGTTTTGAAAACACATTGGACGAACGTCAAAGAACCATTGGCCATGAAATTATAAAAGAACTAAAGACGCGATTGAAATTTCTTCTTGATGTTGGCCTAGACTATCTTAACCTCAATAGGAGCTCAAAATCATTATCAGGGGGAGAAGCGCAAAGAATTCGTTTGGCTACTCAAATTGGTTCACAATTGGTTGGTGTTCTCTACATCTTGGATGAACCTAGTATTGGCCTTCATCAAAAAGACAATACTCGACTTATTAAATCACTCCAAAACTTACGAGATATCGGAAACTCTGTTTTGGTGGTAGAACACGATAAAGAAATGATTGAATGTGCCGATCACGTCCTTGACATTGGCCCAGGCGCTGGTAGGTACGGAGGAGAAGTTGTTTGTGAGGGAACACCCCTTGAAATTATGAAAAAACAAACACTTACCACCCAATACCTCAATGGCGAAAAAGAAATTAGCATTCCAAAAATACGAAGAGAAGGAAACGGGAAATCCATTCTTTTAAAAGGAGCGGAAGGCAACAATCTTAAAAATGTAGACTTAGTCCTCCCTCTGGGTAAACTGGTTTGTGTTACGGGAGTTTCGGGGAGTGGTAAATCAACTTTAATTAACGAAACCCTCTACCCTATTTTAAATACTCATTTTTTTAGGGCTTTAAAAAAACCTTTACCCTATAAGAGCGTAAGCGGTCTTGAGCACATTGACAAAGTGATTGACATTGATCAATCACCAATTGGACGAACACCCAGATCTAACCCAGCCACCTACACTGGGGTGTTGAGTGAAATTCGTAAAATATTTTCCGAAGTTCCTGAAGCTAAGATAAGAGCTTACAAACCGGGTAGGTTTTCTTTCAATGTAAAAGGAGGACGCTGTGAAACTTGTGAAGGTGGTGGTATGCGTGTAATCGAAATGAATTTCTTACCCGACGTTCACGTGTTATGTGAAACGTGTAATGGAAAACGTTTCAATAGAGAAACACTAGAAATCCGATACAAAGGGAAGTCTATCTCTGACGTTCTTATGATGACCATCAATCAAGCTGTTGTTTTTTTTGAACCCATACCTAAAATCTTCAGAAAGATTAAAACTCTTCAAGATGTTGGTCTTGGCTACATTACTTTGGGACAACAATCCACAACTTTATCTGGTGGTGAAGCACAACGCGTAAAACTCGCTACTGAGTTGAGTAAACGAGATACCGGAAATACGCTTTTCATTTTAGATGAGCCTACTACAGGGCTTCATTTTGAAGATATTCGTGTTTTGATGGAAGTCCTAAACAAGCTGGTAGAAAAAGGAAACACAGTACTCATCATTGAACACAATATGGATGTAATAAAATTAGCCGATCACATCATTGATTTAGGACCAGAGGGTGGGAAAAAAGGAGGTATGATATTGTGTGAAGGAAAACCTGAAGAACTCCTAGAAAACAAGAACAGCCACACAATAAGATACCTTAAATCAGAATTTAATTAACACAACATTATTCGATTTTACTACTTCTGTTCTAAAAGCCAATGTTTAGCTTTCTCAATATCTGCAAATGAACGGATCTCAAAATTGGGTTTATTTATGCCTAAAAAGAAATTTGCTATCAATTGAGACAAGGAACTATGTACCAGCATGGCACACGCCTTATGTGCATCAACCATACGACTTGTGTTTACAAATTTTCTTGAAGCCTTATCCATTCCTACCAAGTTTTTAAAATGCACCAAGAGCAAAACTCCTTCTCCACTTACATTCATCTCCTCCACCCCTTCTAAATGCTCTATGATACTTTCTATCGTATGTCTTGTCTTCACTGGGAATCTTAAGTGTAAGATTCCATCATCCTCTAAAGTTAACAATTCATTACTTGTACTAACTTCTCTATTCATCATCTTGGTTGTTTAATTGATTGGAAAAAACATTTGAACAAGGGTCCCCTCGTTCTCCTTTGAAAAAACATCTATTGTACCGTTATGAAGCTCTATCAATCTTTTTGATATGGAGAGCCCGAGACCTGTAGATTTCTCCCCTTCAGTCCCTGGTCTTTTCGATGAGGTAAATACATCAAATACAAAGGGCAATGATTCTTCAGAAATCCCAACTCCCTGATCAGAGATGCATATGATCAAGCCCTTATCCGTTCTCTCTAGATAGACCGTTATGCTACCTCCGGAATTACTGAACTTTATTGAATTCGATATGAGGTTCGTTAGAATTTGAGAAAACCTCAACGAATCCATTGAAAATAAAGTCTGTGTATGGGGTGTCTGAATCGTGATATTTTTAATTGCTATTTCGGTAGAAAATGATTCGGCAACAAAATGCACGCGCTCCTCTACAATAAACTCGGTAATATGAAGCTTAATATATGCCACATCTGTTTGGATATAAGACAACAAATCCTCCATAAGTATTAATGTTTCTTGACAATGGCTAACGATTCGATTCATATCCATAACAGGTAGTTCCTTTTTCTTAGATCTGAGAAAAGACTCCACAAGAATCTTAACTCCAGAAATCGGAGTTCGTAAATCATGTGCCAACATCTTCACCACATCACCTTGAACTTTATATAAATTATTGAGTCTCAATTCCTCCTCCTTTCTCTGAGTCACATCAGCAGAGATCCCTACCATGTGAGTAACGACACCATCATTATTGATTACTGGAATAAATTTCCCATACAACCAACAAATGTGCTCATTCGACTTGAGAATTCTAAAATCAAAATCTGTGGGGATTTTTTTATTTAATGAGGTTACAAATGCTCTAATAAGCATCCTCTTATCTTTGGGATGGATTACCTTTTTAAAAAACAAATATGGATCTGATGACAGAAATTCTTTATGTACGCCAAAGGTCTCATAAGTATCATTGATGTGTAAGATTTTCAAATCCATTCCATCAACATTGGTAACAAAAACAACATGGTCAATGTTATCAAAAATAACATCAAGCATTTGGTAAGTACTTATCTGTCTCATTCTATATATTATTAAATTACAAGAGCTGATCAACCAACAAAAACCCCATGGATTTATATACCACCCATTACTAGATCACCCATTCAAATATTAAAAAAGTGCATCAGATTTCGACAATGCTTATACACCAGCAAGCCGGGGTTTATTAATCATAAAAAATAATGAGGGAGAACAACATATTGAATCCATCATACTAACATTAAAAATAATTTATTAAAATAATCAATAACACATTACATTACAGTCACTTGTAAATATATAAATTCTTTCGAGAGCAAAAAGGATTCACAAGTCAAATCCCATACAATAAATTCAAAATCAAGAATTTCCTGCTAAAAATATAGCGGGTTTGATCTCATCTTTAGTACATATTTAAGAACATTCCAAAACGTAACCCTGAGACATTGGAACTTATTTTTGGTGTCATATCACAAAATTATAGAATAAAGTATAAATTGCGAGCCTTAAGAAATTACATGGATTACTTGTTTTTTTTATGTGCCTATTTAATTGGATCAATTCCCAGTTCAGTGTGGATAGGGAAAAAATTCTACGACATTGATGTGCGCGAACACGGAAGTGGTAATGCCGGTGCAACAAATAGTTTTAGAATTTTAGGTAAACGTGTTGGCAGCATCGTTTTATTCATAGACATTTTCAAAGCCTGGTTCTCAACCTATGCATTGAGCTACATAGCAAACGACCAATCGATTGAAAACATGTTAGGACTCGGAATGGTTGCTGTACTTGGACATATCTTCCCGGTATACATTGGCTTTAGAGGAGGCAAAGGAATTGCAAGTTTGCTTGGCGTGATCATTGCCGTACAACCAGTGGCAGCACTTTTTTCCATCATTGCATTTCTTACATCACTTGTTTTAAGTCGATATGTATCTTTAAGTTCCATCCTTGCTGCTTGTACATTTCCTTCCACCATCATCTTTTATATAAACAGTGACAACAATGCGCTCATATCATTTTCTATCATGGTGTGTATTCTTGTTCTTTTTACTCACAAAAAGAATATTGATCGACTCTTTAAAAGAGAAGAATCTAAAGTAAATCTTCCGAAGAAAATTTTCAAAAGAAAATTAAAAAGAAAGCGAAATTAAATTTTACTTACCCTGTAAATTTCAAAAGCTTTCCTATATTTGCATCCGTATTAAAATGGCCCCGTAGCTCAACTGGATAGAGTATCACACTACGAATGTGACGGTTGCAGGTTCGAATCTTGCCGGGGTCACTCAAGCGGAGAATTGGTTAACAAAAACCAAATCTCCGTTTTTTTTATTCCCCTCAACTTATTTACTATTTCACATACAAGAAAAGACAGAATTCAAGCTTCTGATACGAATTTATCATTTGACTGTCTTGAACAAATCCAGACGGAAATACTAAATTTTGAATTTTCATTTATTGACCTAAATCCTAAAAAGACTATGTCTTATTGAGATTTGATGATTATAACAAATTTAGTTTTGATTAAATTGGTTTGTTGTTGGGAATGAGCAACACATAAACCAAACAAATATTATTTTTCTAGATAACTATTGTGACTTTTCTTTAGGTTGAGCATTTTCATTTTAATGAGGCTTAACATTTACGTATAATGTGTCAGCATTTATACCGGTAAATATTCCAAACGCATTTTCAAGCTCAGTCGGTGGGTTCGTAATATTTTGTGAAGTGTCATCACTATCTTCATAAAGTACTGCTAAATCAGGATTTATATGAAATAATATGATTCGATGTTTACCATAATATGAAAAACGCCTAGTATTCATTGAATAATAATCTGATTGAGTTGGCGCTAAATTAAACGATTGATTAATAGATGACACATTGCTGTTATCATAAATTGAAGTAGGGTTTGACTCCATGTTTTCTATCAATAAAAAGTAGTATGAGCCATCTGTATTATCCCAGGAAAGTTCTAATGCATCGGGATCATTGCCTGTAAAGACATCATCGCTAACTTTAACAATAGAATCAGATAAATATAAGTTCACTGGTTTTTCAGGCACAGTTGTTATGGATGAAACTAGCAAATTGTTGTAGAAGAATTCAAGTTCAAAAGTACTATATTCAGTAATATCAATATTAGAGTGTGTATATTTACCATCACCTATTGAAATAAGGTCATAATAGAAATTTCCATCAAAAACTCTCACAGATAACGAATCTAAATTATCTGACGAATTTACCGCATTGTTTGAGTAAAGAACCTGCCGTGAAATTTTAATTTCTAGTGGTTGACCAGCAAAAAGATATCCTTCAACAACCGGTATATCTTCAAAATCTGGGTTGATATTTTCTTAAGTACGATTATTACCTTCTCAACGATCAGGCGTAAAAGAGAACAAGCCGAGGCAGAGGCGAAAATTGCAAGACATGAAGCTGAATCTAAGTTTCTTCGGTCACAGATTAATCCTCATTTTATGTTCAATAATCTCAATAACATTTACACCTTGGCTCAGCTAAAATCAGATAAAACTCCTGATGCAATACTTCGCTTGTCTGACTTATTGAGGTATGTACTTTACGATTCTGAGAGGAAAATTGTGAATCTATCGCAAGAATTAGATTATTTAAGTCAGTTCATAGACTTAAGTCTACTCAAAGATGAAGATCGAACGAATGTCAAAGTCGATCTAAAGCCATGTCAATCAGATTTACAAATTGCACCTTTAATTCTCATTCCCTTTGTGGAAAATGCATTTAAACACAGTAACGTTGAGGACAAGCAAGATGGGTTTATTCATATCTCCTCATCTTGTCATGAAACCCGAATTACTTTGGTCATCGAAAATTCCGTATCGAAAGAAGAACAAAAAAACCATATATCAGGAGTAGGCCTCGAAAATGTAAAACGTAGATTGGATTTAATATACCCTAATAAACATGTATTAAATGTGATTAAATCGGAAGATAAATACCATGTTTCACTTGAAATTGAATTGGTATGAAATTTCGATGCCTAATTGTAGATGACGAACAGTTAGCCCGGGAGCTAATTGAAATGTACTGTAATAAAACGCCAGGATTAGAGGTGGTTGGATTATGCAAAAACACTCAAGAAGCCATGGCAGTGATGAGCAAAGAGAAAATTGACATTCTCTTTTTAGACATCCAAATGCCTGACTTAAGTGGTGTTGATTTCGCTAAAACACTGATAGATAGTCCAAATATCATTTTCACCACAGCATATAATAACTACGCGATAGATGGATTTGAACTAGATGCAGTTGACTATCTGTTAAAACCAATTGCATACAATCGATTTTTAAAGGCAATTCAAAAGGTAAGCCTTCGATCTCCAAAAAAAACCTCAAATACTCACATACATATAAAAGCTGATCACAAAGTTCATAGGATAAAATTCAACGATATATTATACATTGAAGGTTTAAGGGAATATGTGACTATTTACACCAAAGAGAAAAAATTAATTACCCTCGAATCATTAAAAAAACTTGAAGAGATTTTACCATCAAGTTTCAAAAGAGTTCATAAATCATTCATTGTAAATACCAAATTCATAGACTCTATATGGGGCAACCAGCTGGAGGTAGGTAAGACCAAAATACCTATTGGTAAAAGTTATAAGAAAGTAGTTTTAAAATTATTCGAAAATTAATAAGTTCGAAAAAATCATTTTTTTTGAAAAAGTTCAAACCGATAATTTCAAAAAAGTATTGTTCCATGTTCTATTATTAAATAGATGAAGTATTAAACATGACAATTTAACACAAGGCTACCTTGATGATCTCAAACAATCACATGTATTTAATGCCATGAAGTGTTACATATAAATTGGTGCTTTTTCAACACAGTCTTTACCCTTTCAATACCAAATATCCAAACTCATACGATTAATCATTTGGTAAATATTTCAGAACATCTTCATTTAAAACCTTTATTTGATACCCGCGACTCGGATGCATATCACCAATACCATTAAAGCCCATTGACGGAAGATATGCAGAACCTGAATAATCTTTAACAATCACTAAGTTTCCTAAGTCATTAATGTCTGAGAATACAGATGCAGCATCAGATGGCCCCAATTTTAAGTAACCTATCAAATTCCAGCCCGGACTTAATGTTATTGGATAATCATTTGGGATGGCGTAATCTCCAAATATCTCTAGAGATGCTTCAGTAGTAGTTTTTATCTGGTAGCCTTGACCCACTTGAAGATCACCCACACCATTAAAGTTCCACTCTTTCAAATAAGCAGCCCCATTGAAGTCCTTAATGATGATTACATCATCAACTATTGGAGATACTACAGATGCCAGATCCATGTCTTCTGCAATCATGTAGGTAGAAAACATAGACCAACCAATTGGAATAGCAATCATCTGTCTCGTGGGACTGAGCTGATCGAAACCCTGATCGTTTGCAGCATTAGGACTTCCATTCACATTGATACAAGCCCAACTTTCGGGCAAATCGTTGTCTAAGTCGGGTGAAACTAATTCTAATGTGTAACCTGTTTCGTCTGCACAGATTGGCCAAGGATTTACAGATTGATAGTCTACAATGTCTTGTAAGGTTCCATTTTGATTATAAAGCCGAACAGCATCGGAGCCTCCATAACCAAAGTTCAAATCTCCTACATACGGAATACCTGGTAAAACAGACCTGAAATCAGTTTCTTTTTTAACAATCACAAGGTAGCCTTCCGCATCAATTTTCGTTCCATCAGGAATTACAAAAACATGCGTATCGTCATCATCTTTTATTTGCCAGTTAGAAACGTCTATTGAAGATGTATTTGGGTTATAGAGTTCAATCCAATCGTCTGCGTCAAATGTGGCAATAGATTTGTAATTGATCTCGTTAATTACAAGAGGATATGTTGTTTCTGTGGGAGTGAAATTGGGAATGACTTCAAAAGATTCCGTAAGTAATACTTCTATGGTTTTATCGATGGAATATAAGTCCCCGCTCCAATGAGAAAATTCGTATCCAAACGCTGCTGTTGCCATTAACTTTACAGGTACGGTTTCAAAATAATCACCCGTCCAGGTTTCATCTTGAATATTCAGATTTTCATTAACCTCAACGAAACCTTGTTTGATGTCAGGGTTTGTAATGGCAAGTGGATGGAAGTTTGGGAGATTAAATTGCTGCTTGATATGTTCTTTAGCAATGGGATGCCTGTTAGTCCCAAAACTTTTCATGTTGGTTACATAATAATCAACATGCGCGTTGATGTCGGTTATTTCATAACCTAACAAAGGATCATCTTTCCAGCGAGTGTAATGCGTAAGCACTTCGGGTTCAATCGTTGAGTAAATTTGATCAATATGATTGATCACATTGTCTGGTAAAAACCGAGTATTTAATTCATCAGCATAGCGATTAATGAACTGATTTCTAAACCCATTATTTGCAATCAGCTTTCTAAATAATAACGTTGACCAAGGTGGGTTTGGCCATCCTGGCCCATTGGGATTTAAAGCGAAGCTAAGGGTGTTATCATAATGGTTGGAAATATTCCAAAACGGCCCAAAACCAAAATCAGTATCGTACATAATCCAACGCCATTTGGTGTCTGGGTGTTTCCAAAACTTAATATTGTTTCCTGGCCAATCCTGATTGTTTATAAATATATTCGTTGCTTGGTAAAGTGTGTAATTTTTAAGATCTATTCTATCCTTGATGAATTCAAAATTAGAATCCTCTGATAAATCTGTATTTTCAATGTAGGCGATTAGCTCATTATATTCATCATTACTCCCCTCTATAACTTCTGCATTATTGGTCAAAAGTGTAATACTTTCAGCATCAACATTGTGTTTAGAGGCCAACATATGCTCGTTAATCTTTTCACGCATGTTGTACATTCCCCAATAGGCTCCATTAATGTATGTGGCAACAGGATTGTGGTCTTGAAAATCCAAATCCGACCCGCGCATTAGGCTGGTGATCATGATATCCTTCATGCTCGACCTCATCCAATCTTGACCAGAATTCCTAAGGGTAAACGCCTCAAAGTCGTTGTAAGCTACGTTATCAAAAAAAGAGTGTTCAAATTTTGAATCGCCGTATTGTCCCCTTGCAAAAAATGAAAGTGAGCGTTGACTGTTTTGACCCCTACTCCAGCCTCCAAAAATCTTAACTCCTGCATTAAACTCAACAAATTCATCATTGTCATTTTCATAAAACGAAAAGTGAACTGGACGCTCCCAATCTTCCCAGAAATTTGCACCAAAATAAGGTACGTCGGTCTGATAAGTTCCCTCGGGACCAAAAACATAAATTCCAGAATCTTCGTCAAAAAAATCAATCGGATCAACACTTAACAGCAAAACATCAATCTCATGATTAGAATCAAAAATGTAGGACTCAGTGAAAACTGGTGAGGGCAGATAATTATCTGAATATATTTGGGCTCTAACGCTTAGATTGGTTGAAATTTGAATCGGAGATGTATAAATCTGTGACAATGCGTTAGGGGCACTTCCATCTGTCGTGTAACGAATTAGCTGAGAAAAATCATTTCCTGAAAGAGAAAGATTTACAGGGGCATCTTTAAAACCTCCATTTTCAGAAAAAACAAGCTCATTTTGAACTGTTCCCAAGAATTCTTCGTCAGCATTTTGATCGGCGGGGGTCGTTTCTATATAATTAACCATGTTTCCAGAAGTGTTTGACACTCCAATTGATACATCTGGTGGTAATCCTTCAATTAATAATTGATCAATAATGTTTCCTAAATTATCTGAAAGCGTTAGGGTTTCTGCATTCTTTGAAATTTTAAAATTTGTATGAAAGGTGTTTTTTTCGTTTAAGTTTAAAATTTCAGGCGGTTCAACTCCTAAATTGTTGGGTTCAGAAAAAATTGCGGATAAAAATGGGATGATTGTAAAATCTGATGAGCCTGAACTTATGTTGTGAGCCTGAATGGCTAAAACATTTTCACCTTCAACCAAAATCGAGCTAAAATCAGATATCGTAAATCGATCCGGTAGACCCCCACCATACATTTGAGCTTCGTGGTCTTGATTTGTAGAAGCATTAAAGGCAGGCGGCACACCAATGATGTTCGCACGTGCAACCTCAACCCCGTTGATGTAAGCTACAAAAGCATCGTCATAATCAATATCCAGAATTAAAGAAATTACTTCGTCAACGCTGCTGATGTTAAAATTCTTCCTTAGATATACAGATAAGGTTCCATTAGGTAATGAGGTAGCATCATCACCATCTGCGTAACCAAAACCAGAAGCGCCATTATCCCAATTCGAATCATTAAAATTTAAACGGGTCCAATTTGTATTTGGTTCTGAACTTGGAATCAAATATTTACAAACATCGCCTTGATTAACAAGCGTTCTTGTTGAAGTTATTTGATCGCGGTCTTTATCTGAAGCCCACAAGAGTAAATAATCATTTGCAGGAATCGTTACACTGGGAAAGCTCCATTTTGATAAATCTTTTTCATCATCAGAAATAGTCCAATTTTCAAGGTTCACATTTTGAGATCCATCATTATAAAGTTCAATCCAATCTGGCGTATCTCCATCTTCGTCAGTAAGAATAGAATTCGACGAGACGACTTCATTGAATCTTATGCTTTGAGCATGTATAAAGGTTGCCGTAAAAAGAGTGAGAAGAGTTAAAATTAAATACCTCATAATTTGGAAATAGTCAGGGTGGTAGATTCTATTTTTTTTAATAAAAATACAAATTATATAATTAATTATAAATTACATCAATTCACATCTTCATAAGGGGTTATTGCTATGATTGGCTATAAATGAAACAAATAAAAAAGCCCACTCGATGCGTGGGCTTTTTATTTAAGAATCTACATGATCTGCTACTCACAAAACTAGAGTTTAAAAACGATTCTTGCTAAGAAATTTCGTCCCGCCTGAGGGTAGTAGAAGTTTTCAACGGATCTCACATCCACACCTTCATATTCGTATGTACCGCCCCAATTGTATCCATTCGTTTCATAAGTCTCATCCAAGAGGTTATTGACCAATAAACCGAAAGTCACCTCTTCAAATAGCTCCATTTTTAAGGTGTAATTTAACTGAAGATTAAGTGTTGTGTAGTCATTCAGTTTTTGCGTTTCTGTAGACGTATTATCCAGATATTGGTCACCTACATGCTTTCCTGAAAGATTGATACTCAAATCATGTAAAGGTTCATAGGTCAAACCTAAATTCGCAACGATATTAGGAGAAAATGACAAATCTGTATCATTGTGCGCAATGGTATCCTGCAAACCGGTGTCCCAATTATCCACAAACTCATTAAACTCTTTGATCTTATTATTGCTTAGCGTTGTATTTGCCGTTAAACTTAATTGATCCGACAAACGGTAACCTGCTTCTAATTCAATACCAGAACGGTAACTCACATCCACATTTCTTCGAGTATAATCTCCTACATCATTGATCTGCCCGGTCAAAACCAATTGATCTTTGTAGTGCATGTAGTACACATTCGCATTCACAATTAAGTCTTGTCCTTTATAACGGTATCCCGCTTCCAGATTTACTAAGTTTTCAACCTTGGGTTGATTTTGAGGAGTACTTTCTCTAAAGTCTTTTCGAACGGGCTCCCGATTCGCAACAGCAACAGAAGCATAGGCATTGTTTCGTTCGTCAAAATCATACATCAAACCGAACTTTGGGTTGATGAAATTAAAAGTCTTTGTTTGCTGAACATCTTTGACCTCTCCAGCTATTTCATCAATCCCCAAAAATGTATAGTCAATGTATCTGTATTGTAAATCACCATAAACAGTCAACGGGCCAGTCTTGTAAGTACCTTTCAAGTAGGAATGAGCTTCTTGTTTCTTCGCGTCATTATCGTAATAACGATCTCTAATTTCACCATCAGAAGCATATTCTGACCAAATCACTTCACCAAAATGCCCACCTTCATATTGGTTGGCTCCACCACCAAAGGTTAAATCGAGTCCATTCTTAGCATAGGCTAAAGAGAAGATTCCCCCATAAAAATGATTGTCCAACCACTTTCTTCGAATCAAATCGGTCGTACTTATGGTGTCTTGAGATAAGAATAGAGTGTCAAAACCATAGTCTTTAAAATCTTCATCAGCCTTATACTGCTCATAATAACCTCTTCCTCTGGTATAATGGGCAGCACTACTGAACTTCAAATTGTCATCAAATACATGATTAAAATGTAATTGATAGTGGTCTTGCTGATAATTATCTATCTCATTATCGTAAGTATAGTAATTGTACGTACGGCCTGAATTAAGAAGATTATCTCTATCAGCACCAAAAATATAATTTCGATCAGCGTATGCTGTTATTTCTTCCAGGCTTCCATTAATGACAGACTCTGGAGTACCGTACCAAGCTTGTGCTGTCTTTTCCATACCACTAAAGATGGTTGCCCTAAGATTAGATTTCTCTCCCAACCAAACACCAGAGAGGTAATAAGATTTAAGCTCCGATGCAGAACGATCCACATAACCGTCTGAGGTAATCTTAGACAGTCTGGCATCTACAATAAACTTGTCATTAAGAAGACCTGTACCAAGCTTAACCGTGTTTTTAAAGGTATTGAACGAACCAAAGGAGTTATCTAAAACACCATACGCTTCTTTATTGAGACTGTTGGTTTCCATATTGATGCTTGCACCAAAAGCAGATGCTCCATTAGACGAAGTCCCAACACCCCTCTGAACCTGAATGTTATTTAAAGACGAAGCAAAATCAGGCATATTTACCCAATAAACACCATGAGATTCGGAGTCATTAACCGGAATACCATTTATGGTCACATTGGTTCTCGTAGGGTCCACCCCTCGAATACGAATACCCGAATAACCAACTCCAGCTCCGGCATCAGACGTAAGTACGGTTGAAGGCAAAGTGTTTAGTAGGTAGGGCAGGTCTTGACCAAAATTATTTTCCTCAATCTCCTTGAGATTGACCTCAGAATAAGTCGTTGGAATATTTGGATTTGCGCGAACTGCAGAAACGGTAACTTCCTGAAGAAGTTGTGCTTCCTTAGATAAAACAATACCAATTTGTTGATTTCCATTTTCAATTTCAACAATTTGAAAAGCAGGGACATAACCAAGAGAAGAAAAACTCAGTTTGTACGTCCCGGCATCCAATTTACCAAATTCAAAAGTACCCTCAAGGTCGGTATAAGTTGTGAAATACGTTTGTTGGATTTCTACTTCAACACCAGAAAGGGAACTTCCATCGATTCCTTTTACGATTCCGGTAATGTTGTTTTGAGAAAATCCTAGTAGGGGCATAAAGAGCATTAAGCCACAAACTTTTGAAAAAATTCTTGTTTTCATATTTTAAAAATATTATCCAAGAACAGGGGCTAATTCTATGGTGTTAGTTTTAGCACTTTTTTTATCACTTCCCTTCGCAGGCATTATCCTGAGCAGGTTAAATGGGTGTAATCTCAGCCGCTTTAAAAAAACAGCACCCCTTAGAGACGATGCAAAACTACGTCAAAATTTCAAAAGAGCATCTATAGATTGTAAACTTTTTTTCAATCTTGCTTCGTGAGGTCCAGCCACAATAATGGACCTTTTATTGTGCTTCAGGAGAGATTCCTTGTAGCGTTCAAAAAGTTCATTTCGAGAAGTAGGATTCTCTCTCAATGAATCTTCTTCCCACGGAATATCTGGGCAACACAAGATGTGTAAATCGAACAGATCTTGGCGGGAATATTCATTAATTACTGCTGAAACCTCACCATACTTATATTGAGACCACACCTCAAGAACGGAAAAATCTGTATCGGAAATTACAATTTCTTCTTTTGATGAAAGAATCCTTTCTAACTGACCTTGAGCAATACAGTCCAAATCTTTTTGTTCGTATAAGCCTTTGTTGTTCTCTAAGTACATACGAGCATACTCTGCAACAAACGAAACGCCATAATGCTCAGAAATCGAAGTACTCAAAGTCGTTTTACCCGAAGATTCCGGTCCTGTTAACGCAATTCTTAACATAGCTTTTGTCGTTTGTATTCTTTTTGCCATGCCCAAAAACCATAGGTTGCCAAAAGCGTGAATATTCCATATTGAACAGCAGTTAAATAATAACCTCGATCTGCATAAAGGTATATTGAGACCAAATCGATGACAATCCAATACACCCAATTTCCGATTATTTTTCGGGCAACCATAAAGGTTGCTGATAAGCTGTAACAAGTAGTAAAAGCATCGATATAAGGATTTGCTTGAAGGGTATAGTTGTCAAATAAAAAACCAACCACCAAAGCAATAAAACCACACACGAAAACATTTAGAAGGTGATTCTTTGAACTCCATATTTTAAGACCACTCCCATCAGAGTCAGCACGCTTCCAACTAAGCCAACCGACGAAAGCCATAAACACATAAAAAAGCTGTAATATCGATTCTATGTATAAATTAGCGACAAAGCATAAATAAACAAAGAGTACAGATCCAATAAAGGCAAATATCCAACAGAGCATCAATCGCTTTGCAGCAAGAACTACATAGATAAGACTCGAAATAACGGCAATCCATTCAATGATGGATGTTGCTATTATTCCTTCCCATAAGATTGTGAAAAATGTCATTTTTGATTGTGTTTACACATATTTATCGCGTAAAAATACACCAAAACCTCATCTATAAACAAGTTAAATATTAGATTATCCTTGTATTCAGAAGAAATAGATGATTCAAACAAATTACTTTGTGGATACATCACAAGAAAATTATACTGAAATAATTCACTTTTTCTTTAGCATTTCTAACAGCTTAACTATTTTTGTGCAAAACCAATACTCTTATGTACAACAAACAAATTAAAATCATCATCTCGTTACTCATACTTTCTGCAGGGATTTACCTCTTCAATGAAAATGAGATTGGCTACGGAATCGTGGTACTCCTTATGATGGGACTTGTCATATTATCTATTTTTAAAGATGAACGAATCATAAAAGCATTTTACCATCTAAGAAAAAACGACATGGCCAAAGCTCAAAAGGCGCTCAACAAGATCAAACACCCTGAAAAGCTTGTAAAATCTCAAGAGGCGTACTTTCACTATTTAAATGGATTGGTACTGTCTCAAACTCAGATGAATCAAGCCGAGAAGTTTTTCAAAAGAGCACTTTCAATAGGGTTGAGAAACAACACCGACAAGGCAGTGGCCAAACTAAACTTAGCTGGGCTCGCACTTTCTAGACGTAGAAAAAGAGAAGCTACGACGCTACTTGCAGAAGTGAAAAAGCTCGACAAACACAACATGTTGGATGATCAACTAAAAATGATGAAACAGCAGTTGAAAAGAATCTAAAAGAAAGCAGCCCAAAGGCTGCTATTTTTTTGAATTAATTATGCTATTTTTGATAATATGAATGCTCCTAAATTGCCTTCTTTTTTTAAGACACCAAGCCACAAGAAATTTCAAATGGCTACGCGTTATTACGACGAAAAGAATGAGCGTATTCAAAGAGCAAGAATGAGAGCAGCAAAACGAGAAGAGCAAATTGAAAAAGGACGATTTACGAGCACATGGAAAGAGAAATCAAATTTAAAAAGTAACTCATCTACCTGGCGTCTACTGTTTGTCCTGTTTATTCTTTGTCTAACAACCTATTGGATCCTAAAATTCTAAACATTGATTACCCTACTACCCGACCATGTTGCCAATCAAATTGCTGCAGGCGAAGTTGTTCAAAGACCGGCTTCAGCAGTCAAAGAATTGATGGAAAATGCCATTGATGCTCAAGCAACCGATGTTAAATTAATACTCAAAGACTCAGGTAAAACACTGATACAAGTTGTGGATGATGGTATGGGGATGAACGAGGTCGATGCTAGAATGTGCTTTGAACGCCATGCTACTTCAAAGATTACCAAGGCAGACGACCTATTTGCTCTAAAAACAAAGGGCTTTAGAGGAGAAGCTTTGGCATCCATAGCTGCTATTGCCCAGGTAGAGCTGAAAACAAAAAAGGAAGAATCTGAACTCGGTATTCAATTGATTATTGAAGGTTCTGAAATCAAATCACAAGAGATTTGCACATGTCCAAACGGCTCAAACTTTACGATTAAAAATCTCTTTTTCAATGTACCTGCAAGAAGAAATTTCTTAAAATCTGACAGGGCTGAATACAAGTATATTCTCGATGAGTTTATCCGAATTGCTCTGGCGCATCCGAAAGTTTCCTTTTCACTCATTCACAATGAAAAAGAACAATATAGACTCCCGAAAGAAACGTTACGCCAACGACTGGTGAGTCTTTACGGTAAAAAATACAACACAAGATTGGTTCCAGTAGACGAAAAAACTGACATCGTAAACATTTCCGGATTTCTATGCAAACCAGAATTTGCGAAGAAAACACGTGGAGAACAATTCTTCTTTGTAAACGATCGATTCATCAAATCATCCTACATGAATCATGCAGTCACAAATGCCATGGAAGGTTTGCTACAGGGCAACCATCATCCCTCTTATTTCCTTTTTCTCAAAATCGATCCGTCCATGATTGATGTGAACATACATCCTACCAAAACAGAAATTAAATTTGAAGATGAACGAAGCATCTACGCGATCCTAAGGTCAGCCTTAAAGCGCTCTTTGGGACAATACAACATAACCCCAAGTTTAGATTTCAGCTTAAATCCAGACTACCAAGTACCCTTTAGCTCCAAAGAGAAAACCATCAAAACACCCTCCATTCAGGTTGATCCTGACTACAATCCTTTTGAACAAAACCAATCAGAACGAAAGAATCATTTAGAAAACTACAGCGGATCAAATCAAAGTATTCTTCCACCAAACAGAGCTAAAGGAGAACACTGGGAAGCTATTTTTGAGGAAATTCAAGACGACATGAATGCGGCCATTCCAGAAATGGAAAACAGTGTGACGTTGGAAGCGGAATTCGAGGTTAAAGAAAATAGACATGCTTTTCAACTCAAAAATCGGTTTATCCTAACACAACTGAAATCAGGTCTTTTAATCATCGATCAACAAAGGGCCCATGAGAAAGTACTATTTGAACAGTACTCCAAGTCACTGCAAAATAAAAGACCATTAAGTCAACAACTTTTATTTCCTCAAGAAGTTCACTTAACCCCTTCTGACATGGAGGTTTTCAAAGAAATAATGGAGGATGTTGAAAGCCTTGGCTTTGATTTAACTATTCCCAACAATCATTGTCTGATGGTAAATGGTGTGCCCATAGAAACAAAAGCCAACCAAGTACAAAACATCATAGAGTCTATTTTAGATTCCTACAAAAATGAAAGCGACGTTTGGAAGTTAGATCGGCAAAATTATATGGCAAAAAAATTAGCGCAGAGTAATGCAATCAAATCAGGTAAAACACTAATTCTTGAGGAACTGAATCAATTGGTCGATGAACTGTTTGCATGCGAGTCTCCCTTTACATCCATTCACAACAAACCCACATCGATTGTTATAGAAATTAATGAACTACTAAAACGCTTTCAATAATGTACGCAGGAAGAGGTGTCTCAAATATGCCCATGGTGGTGAAGAACTTAATCATCATCAATGCCTTATTTTATCTGGCTCGGTATACTTTAGGTAGTCTGTTTAATTTTGACTTAAACGGTTCACTAGGTCTTTATTACTTCGATTCACCAGAATTTAATCCCTGGCAAATCGTATCCTATATGTTTATGCATGGAAGCATTTCTCACATTTTTTTCAACATGTTTGCACTGTGGATGTTTGGATCTCAAATTGAAAATATTTGGGGCCCCAAGCGCTTTTTAAACTATTATCTTATTACAGGGTTTGGTGCAGCATTTATACATTATCTAATCATACATTTTCAAATTTCAGAATTGGAGTCTTTCTTTACAGAAAATCAAATTCAAGGAATTGTTAACAGTGGAACTTTTGATGCCTCAAGCCCTCTTTTCTCCAAGGCCAGAGAACTTTACAGCTTAAATCACACTCCTGTAGTCGGAGCCTCAGGGGCAGTATTCGGCTTGTTATTGGCCTACGGAATGAGTTTTCCTAACCAAATCATATACCTGAACTTCTTCTTCCCAATTAAAGCGAAATACTTTGTCATTATATACGGATTGTTAGAGTTTGTTATGGGCATCCAGAACTCTGCGGGAGATAACGTAGCTCACTTTGCTCATATAGGAGGTATGATCTTTGGATATCTCATCATTAAATATTGGAAAAAAAACGATCTTAATTTTTACTAATGTTCAACGATTTAAAACACAGATATCAGAAAGCCTCACCGCTGTTCAAGTTAATCTACATCAATGTAGCGGTATTTGTATTGGTCCAAATTGTTCATACCTCATCGTTTTTGTTTCAAAATTCGAGCATAGACATAATTGCCCTTTTGGGCGTGCCCTCAAAGCCGCTAGATCTTGTATTTAAACCTTGGTCCATCATTACCTACATGTTTACTCATACCGGTTTAATGCACATCCTATTCAATCTAATGTGGTTGTATTTTGCCGGACAAATATTCCTCCAATATTTTACAGCAAAAAAACTCTTCAACATCTACCTTTTAGGGGGTGTCGTTGGAGCAGCTACTTATCTAATAGCGTACAACCTATTTCCTGCATTTTCAGGACAAGACAGCCAATTAATCGGTGCATCAGCATCTGTGTTAGCCATCTTATTTGCAGTGGCAGCTTATGTACCCAATTACAAAGTAAATTTAATATGGATCGGAGCCATACCCATCAAATATCTAGCAATTGTCACAATTTTCATCGACATCATCAGTATACCAAAGGGAAATGCAGGTGGACATATAGCACATTTGGGAGGAGCTTTCATTGGCTTACTGTTCATTCAACAGTGGAAAAAAGGAAAGGACATCACTGAAGCATTGGAAATGCTCATTCAACAATTTTTAGGCTTATTTCGCAAGAAAAGGCTGAAAACGGTTCATAAAAGACCTCAATCTGATGATGAATACAAATCAGAAAGTATAAATCGCTCAGTAAACATTGATGTCATTTTGGATAAAATTGCCAAATCCGGGTACGACAGTCTGAACGATAAAGAAAAGGAGTATCTTTTCAAGAACAGTAAAAAAATGTAAGATTGAAAAATACATCCCTCCTAAATAGGCTGATTTATATATTCAACCTGATACTTATTGCTGTATGGGGAGTTGCATTTATTGCTCCTTATCTAAACCCAAAAAGTTTTTCCATTTCTGCTATCTTAGCAATTGGCTACCCAATGATACTAGCATTACACGTTATGCTAATAATTTATTGGCTCTTGCGATTTAACAAGAGGATTGTAGGCTCCCTGTTAACGATCATTTTAAGCTATTTTTTTTCCTCTCCTATTCTCCAACCCAAAAGCTCCTTTAAAGCATTGGCTAAAGACCAATCGTTTTCTATCATGAGCTTTAATAGCCAATTGGCTTATTTTTCAGGAGGAAAAAAAGAAGAGGTTGAAAAACATCAATCGAAAATTGCTCATTTTATAAAGCAAGAGGATGCAGACATCGTTTGCCTTCAAGAAGTACGTATGGCAATGTCAATCAACTTGAACTACCCGTACACAAAAGCCTACGGATTTAGCCAGATTCACAGCAAATACGAGATTGTTTCTTCTGAAAAAATAGAATTCGACGAAAAGTCCACAAACAACTCCTGTTTTGCAGACCTAAAGATACAGAAGGACACAATTCGCGTATACAACCTACACCTAGAATCACTCCACTTGGGGTATGAAGATTACAATTTATTTAAAAGAAAAAGTGATTCCCAAACAGGGAATGAATTTCAAGACAATACAAAAAATCTGAAACATAAAATACGATTAGCTTCATCTAAACGGGTCAACCAGGTTGAAAAAATATTAAGATCAATAGCCAACAGCCCCTATCCTACCATTATTTGCGGTGACTTTAATGATGTTCCTCAGAGTTACATCTATAAAAAATTAACAAATAATCATAAGGATGCGTTTATTGAATCCGGTAAAGGTTACGGCGCTACCTATCGTCAATTGATACTCCCATTCAGAATCGATTATATATTAGCCCATAAACAATGGAATGCCTATAACTTTGAGGTTCTGGAAGACAATCTTTCAGATCATCAAGCCATTCGATGTGACATAGAATTCAATCAATAACGATCTACGAACTTAACTCTTTTGAGATCCAATAAGTTCATCGCATTAGACCCTAAACCTTCTACGTAATTGTGTTGAAATCGCAGTACGTTATCGTAATACAATGGAATGATCACGGATTCGTCGGTGATGATCTGATCCATTTGTTCATAAATAGGAATGCGATCCTTTAAATTAGGTATATGAATACTAGATTCATACAAAGAGTCAAACAAGGAATTTGAAAAGTGTGTGTAATTAGGCCCATTAGGACTGTGGTTTTTAGAATAAAAAAGTGCTAAATAATTTTCTGCGTCCGCATAGTCTGCAATCCAAGAGCCTCTGAAAATGGATAATTGAGATTTTGATACTTGCTGTCTGTGTGTAGATGGTGGACTTACGTTAATTTCAACTTCAAACCCCACTTCTTCCCATGCGTGTTGAATATACTCACATAAATCTACATAAGAACTGGTTGTGTTTAACTGTAACATCGGTATACCTTCAGCATCAGGATAACCAGCTTCCGACAGGAGCTGTTTGGCAATTTCGGGCTGAAAATCATACCCAACATCAGGTAAATACCCAGGTAAACCCTTAGGTATAAAACCACTAACGGCAGGAGTTCCAACATCATTTCTTAGATATTTTATCATTTGACTTCTATCAAAAGAAAAGTTTAATGCTTTGCGTACTCGAACGTCTTTTAAGGCCTCCAGAGCTTGATTTTCACCCATAAGGATTCCTAGATATTCTGTGTTTAAATAATCTTGCTTGCGATACTTTAAAGTACTTTGATATTTTTTTTGAAGTAAACCACGGGCATCTATAAGCTCATCCTTGTAGGAGGCATCTATACCGGATAGGAAGTCAAAATTACCTTTGATAAATTCCAAAAATGCCGTTTGTTTATCGGGTATAAATCGGATGGCAACTGCGTCCAAATATGGAAGTTGCTGCGAATCCTCGTATTCAAAATAATGAGCATGTTTACGAAGAACCAACTTCACGTTACTTTTGTGGTATTGAAAATGAAAAGGACCCGTGCCTATTGGAGCCTCAAAAAAGTCCGTAATCGTATCCGACTCTACGGGAAGTATAGAACAATACTGCATCGATAAAAGACCTAAAAAAGTAGGATTAGGAACTGATAAGTTTATGCGAATCGTACTGTCATTAATCGCATAAATACGATCTACATTCGATAAGACCCAAGCTCCTGGCGAAGCAGTCTGGCTGTCTATCAAACGACTTAGGGAATAAACAACATCTTCGGTATTGACTTCTCTAAGACCCCTCTCGCCAAAAATCGAATGATTTTCATGAAAGAACACATCATCACGCAGAATAAAATCATACTGCCTTGCATCCGCAGAAACTTCCCATCGTTTCGCAATAGATGGTTTGATCTGTAAATTAGAATCCAATTGAAGCAAACTGTTGTAAACCTGATTGCAAAACCAAATACGAGCTTGGTCTTTAGCAAAAGCCGGATCAAACGAGTGTATACCCGATGATTCGTTATACGAAAAAATCATCTTTGAGTCATCATTCTTATCAACTGAAAAACAAGAAGATAAAGTAATGGAAATCGCTAACAGGACAAACAAACGCATACCTAAAATTTAAACATCTAAAATAGAACTTTGTTTGATGAATTGAAATTCATCGCATCTTATTTTATTAACTTTACAGCCGATTTATTATTATGAATAAAGTTGCATTTCATACATTAGGTTGTAAACTCAATTTCTCTGAGACCTCAACCATAGCTCGCTCTTGTGAAGACGGAGGCTATGAAAAGGTTGATTTCAAGGGAAATGCAGACATCTATGTTCTCAACACTTGCTCCGTAACAGAAAACGCAGACAAGGAGTGTAAACGATTGGTTCGTCAGGTTTTAAAAATAAATCCAGATGCCTATGTCGTAATTATAGGGTGTTTTGCTCAATTAAAGCCTGAAGAAATTGCCAAATTTGAAGGCGTAGACTTGGTCCTTGGAGCGACTGAAAAGTTCAAACTACCTTCCTACCTAAATGATCTAAGCAAACAAGATATTGCAGAAGTTCATGCCTGTGAAATTGAAGATGCTAATTTTTTTGAAAGTGCCTACTCTATTGGTGATCGAACACGTGCATTCCTTAAAGTACAAGACGGATGCGATTACAAGTGTACCTACTGCACGATTCCTTTAGCAAGGGGTATTTCTAGAAGTGACCAGCTTCAAAATGTTCTCAACAATGCCAAAGAAATATCTGAAAGGGACATTAAAGAAATTGTTCTGACAGGAGTAAACATTGGCGATTACGGAAAAGGCGAGTTTGGAAATAAAAAACACGAGCATACATTTCTAGACTTGGTGAAAGCACTCGATGATGTCGAAGGAATTTCAAGACTACGCATCTCATCTATAGAACCGAATTTACTGAAAGATGAAACCATTGACTTTGTTTCAAATTCAAAGATATTCGTTCCTCACTTCCACATACCCTTACAATCGGGCTCTGACGAACTTTTAAAAAAAATGAAACGTCGATACCGAATCCAACTTTACAAAGATCGAATTGCTCACATTAAAAATAAAATGCCTGAATGTTGTATTGGGGTTGATGTTATTGTTGGATTTCCGGGAGAAACGGAAGAACTATTTCAAGAAACTTACGACTTACTTAACGAATTAGACGTGTCCTACCTTCACGTATTTACATACTCAGAAAGAGCAAATACAGAAGCTGCAGAAATGAAAGATGTCATTGATAAGGGGGTTAGACATCAAAGAAGTAAAATGTTACGTATTTTATCTGCTAAGAAAAAACGCGCATTCTACGAAAAGAATATCGGAGCCACTCGTACCGTTTTATTTGAACACGAGAACAAAAACGGCTACATACAAGGGTTTACAGAAAACTACGTTAAAGTAAAGGTAGATTACGATCCGGGCCTACGAAACCAAAGTATAAAAGTTAAACTCAATGATTTTGCGGAAGATGGAAATATCAATGCTGAAATCTTAAATTAAAACCAATGTTTCCAACTTTAAGTCACCTTATCGAGTACCTAACCGGTGTTTTCATTCCGCTACCTTTTAAAACCTTCGGTTTTTTTATAGCAATCAGCTTTTTGGCAGGAAGCTATTTCATCGCTAAAGATTTAGCAGAAAAAAACAGCGCTGGAACCATTCCTACAACTCGAAAAAAAATAGTTATAGGTAGACCGATCAACTTTAAAGATTACATTAAAAATGGGCTAACTGGACTACTAATAGGCTTTAAAGGCTTGTTTGCTTTCCAAAATTACAACGACTTTATCAACGACACCTTTGCCTTCATTCTATCATCAAAAGGTTCTGAGATCGGCGCTTTACTAGGTCTTGGCTTGGGCGTACTTTATACCTTCTATTTAAAAACTCAGAATAAGTATACTGAAATTGTCACAAAAGAAGAAGATGTAAAACCCCAAGAATTAACCGCAAACATATTACTCATATCTGCTATATCGGGATTGGTCGGTGCTAAAATTTTTCATCAACTCGAAAATTGGGATGATTTTATTGCTGATCCACTGGGTCAATTATTTTCAGGTGGAGGACTAACATTTTACGGTGGACTTATTTGTGGTGCAATGGCGGTCATCTTTTACGTAAGAAAGTATGGAATAAAAACAGGTATCATTGCAGATGTTATGGCTGCGCCCTTGATGCTGGCATATGGAATAGGCCGAATAGGCTGTCACACCTCAGGAGATGGAGATTGGGGAATTGCTAACCTTAATCAAAAACCAGAGTGGTTGTCATTCTTACCCGAATGGGCTTGGGCATACACCTACCCCAACAATGTAATTCGCGCTGGCGAACGTATAGCAAACTGCACAGAACCCTTGGGCGTATATTGTTACGAACTAGCCAGCCCTGTGTATCCAACATCCGTATATGAAGCCTTAATGGGTGTTCTACTATTCACAGTACTTTGGAAGCTCAGAAACGCATTTAAGATTCCGGGGATGCTGTTTGCAGTCTACCTAGTTTTTAATGGCTTAGAACGCTTCTCCATAGAGAAAATTAGAATCAACAATGAATTGTACCAACAACTTACACAAGCTGAAATGATTTCATCGGGCTTGATTTTATTTGGTATTGTTCTGTTCTTTTGGTTGAAATTGAAAAATAACCAAACAAGCAATCAGAAACAATAGGTGATTTACTCTAAAAATATGTGCTACGACTTTATCGATGGTACTTATCGTACACAGAAATCTCATCATAAAGCTATCCCTTTTTCCTGAAATTATTCCCATTTACTTCTCCTAATGGTCCATCTTATCCCTGTTGCTATTACCTCATAATTCCAACAAATTACAGCAAGTAATAGCATCATACAATTATCTAAACGTGAAACTTTTCTTCACATTAATGTTCATTTTTTTGAATTTTAATGATGTTAATTTAATGTTAAATGTTTAATTAAAATACTATAAATCAGCATAATGCAGATTTCAAGTAAACTACTTATTCATGACTTAAAAAACCAAAAGAAATGATGCATTATTTAACACAAATAATAGACCCCTGGAAAGTACGCCATTTCATTAAAGAATTTTAAATTTGAAACCAGAGCGTAAAACCACCCACCAAAACAAACACCATGCAGGAAAAAAAAATCACAAACATCTTCATCTTATCTGTAATCGGTTATTTGATATACAGACTTGAAAGTGTACTCACCCCTTTTTTCATCGCACTCTTTATTGCCTACCTAATCAATCCACTCATAAATTTCATTCAAATAAAACTGAAAGTAAGATACAGAGGGCTTTCTGTGGCAATTGGCCTCATAAGCACCACGCTTCTCATCACATCTGTCATACTCTCCAGCATACCCGCAGTCAATCAAGAATTTCAAAGAGCAACTGTACTCATTAAGGAATATGCTGAATTTATACCAGAAATCCCTATCGAAGTGAATGACCAAATTGATGAATTCATACATTCAGACCAAGCCAAAGACCTTATAAACAGCAACTCAATTAGCGAAACCATTAGTAAAGTAACGCCCTTGATTGAAAGCTTATTTTCAGAGTCTATTCACTTACTTATGGGTATATTTGGACTCTTCTTCATCCTATTGTACCTGATCTTTATTCTATTGAGCTATCCAAAGCTCAATAAAACTTGGATGAACTGGATTCCAACTAAATACAGAGAATCCACAAACAATATTGCCGGTGATCTTAATTTAGGTATGCGAGCCTATTTCAGAGGTCAAGCGACTATTGCGTTCATTGTTGGAGTACTTTGCTGTTTGGGATTTAAATTGATTGGATTGCCCTTAGCCATACTACTAGGGATTCTTATTGGATGCCTAAATCTTGTACCTTACCTTCAAATACTTGGTTTTATTCCTGCCTTTTTACTTAGCGTACTTCACAGCCTTGAAACCGGGCTAAGTGTTTGGACATCGATTGGAGCAACCGCTTTGGTATTGATTGCAGTTCAGGTCATTCAAGAAAGTATCCTTGTTCCTAGAATCATGAAAAAAGTTACCGGCCTCAACCCTGCCGTGATTTTATTATCTCTATCAATCTGGGGTAGTCTGTTGGGCGTTACTGGATTAATCATTGCCCTTCCGGTAACAACGCTTCTGATTTCTTACTACAAAAGAGAGATTTCGGAAAATCTAATCGAGTGATTTCCGCACTAAATCTCTTGACTTAGCGATGATATCGATCAAAGAAACTCCGTACATATGACTTCCTAGGACCTTAAAATTCTTACCACTCAAATCCTCAATCATTCTCACTTTATCCAGATGCCCTAATTCGTATTGTGGGATGGCTTTGTCCATGAAAATTAACTCTTCAGCATCAACTTGAATCTTTTTTTGGAAAACTTTATTAAGAAAGGACAGGCCCTCCTTTTTCAAATCCATTGACTTCAAATCTTCTGTAGAATAACGCGCACCCCCCATCATCACAGTATTGACTGACTTGTTTTGCTTTGCATGAGAAGGAAATGTATTGCTGTTAGCAACCATCCCTAAAACAACAGATTTTTCCTTTGAAGGAACTAAGAAACCAAAACCGTCAAATTCCAATTCTGACTTCGGGAGAATTAAATTCAAAACAGCAACAGGAGCATATGATATGGAATCTAGAACTTCAGATAAATCTTTTTTAACATAGGAACTAAGTTGGTGCGCAGGAATCGTAGAAACCAATTCATCATAACAAATGGAAGAACCTTCTACAAAAACTTCCACCTTGTCCGAAAAATCAATTTTTTGAATTTGCACGTCGTACTCAATAAAATTCACCAGCATCTCTCTAAGTGTATCGGTAAGAGTCTGCAAACCATTCTTAAAACTAAACAGTGCTTTCGACGTCACCTCCTTCGGGAAAGACTTACCATCAACAACCTCAGGCTTTTTCCCAAGCAAAGACTTTAGTAGGGAACCTCTTTTTGATTCTAACTTTTTTAGAATTGGGAAAGAAGCAGATACACTCATTTTAGAAACATCACCCGCCCAAACGCCACTAACCAAGCTGTCAAAAAACAAAACTCTAAATTTTTCACCAAAATGACGATCAACAAACGTTGCAATTGTCTCATCTTCATTTACTTTACCTGCGCTTAAATCCTTATAGAAAGCTTTCAAAAACAAAGTTAAGTATGGAGATGTTATGAATGACCTCAAAGAATAGGGCAAAACCTGCAACTTACCATCGTGATACAAATACCGCTTCTTGGCCTGGTCGTTTGCAAAAACCAAATCATCCCACAACCCCAAATCCTCAACCATTTCAAGTACGATTTGACCATTGCCTTTCGGCCTAACTCCTCTGGGACCCCACTCAAAAACACAATCATCTTTTATTTCTGAAAAAACAACTCCTCCAGACTTACTTGATGATTCAAGTATGGTAAATTCTATACCTGGCTGATACTTTTTTAGGTAATATGCATAAGACAAGCCCGCAATTCCTGAACCCAATATGGCTATTTTCCTTTTCGACATAATTTATAAAGCTATGACACCTTCAATTTCTGAACACTTGAGATAAACAGTAAGAATCTCATCAGCACTTAACATGACCTCCTTGACACTTATAGAAACAAAAGCACCTTTAGAAGACTCTTGTAGTCTTATCTCAGCCTTTTCTGAATGAAATAAAGACTCTATCTGCGCAATCTTTTTCAAATCAGATTTCACGATGAACTTAAATAGGTATAAGCTGGGAAAAGACATTTGCTCTAACCTCTCTCTCAGACCATCATAATCTTGTTTCATAATCATATTTTAAACAAAAATACAAAGCATATCCAACATAAAATACTGCTCAACCTTTTTTATACATTTGTTTTATGACGAAACGCATTCTAATATCTGGAGCTCCAGGCTCAGGAAAGACCTCAATCATTAACGAATTATCCAATATCGGATACCGATGCCATAAAGAAATATCGAGAGAAATTATCGCACATCAAATAGCTGTTCGAGGCAAAATTACACCGTGGGAAGATTTACAAGGTTTCAGTAAAATCGTTTTAGAAAAAAGAATTGCTCAATTTAACGACACAATCAATGACATCGAGTTTTATGATCGAGGAATTATAGACATCATTGCATACATGCGAAAAGATGATTTAAAAATCAAACCGGATTGGATTCGCATAGCAAAAGAATATCGCTATTTTAACAAAGTTTTTATAACGCCTCCTTGGAAAGAAATTTATCACAACGACGACCAACGTATGGAAGACTTCAATACAAGCATTCGAGTTCATGAATTTATGGTAAGTACATACAAATCATTTGGTTATGAAGTATTACTGATGCCCAAGGTTAACATTAGCAAAAGAATTAACTTCATACAAAGGGAACTTGAAAGAGAGTAACATCAATCATCTACTTAAAAAGTATTGGGGATTTGACACATTTCGTCCCAAACAAGAGGCTGTAATTACTGAAGTTTTAGCCCAAAAAGACACACTTGCCCTTTTACCTACGGGAGGTGGGAAATCTGTCTGTTACCAAATACCTGCTCTGGCCATGCAAGGGGTTTGTCTTGTCATATCCCCTTTGATTGCTTTGATGAAAGATCAAGTTACTCAGCTGCAAAAAAGAAACATTAAAGCCATTGCTCTTAGCGGTAAAATGAGTCAAAATGAGCTTGATATAGCTCTTGACAATTGCATTTACGGAACAACCAAATTACTCTACATCTCACCAGAAAGGTTACAATCTGACTTGGTTCGTGAACGAATAGAAAAAATGAAAATCAGCTTCATTGCCGTTGATGAGGCACATTGCATCTCTCAGTGGGGCTATGATTTTAGACCTTCTTATCTAGAGATATGTGAACTTCGAAAACTGAAACCAAAAACTCCAATACTCGCACTTACAGCTACAGCAACTAAAACGGTCACTAAAGACATACAGTCAAAGCTTTTATTTAAATCAGAAAACGTGATACAAAGCAGCTTTCAGAGAGACAATCTAGCCTACATGGTCCTGGAAGAAAATCACAAAATAAAGCGTGTAAAAAGCATGCTGAATAAAATAAATGGATCCGCGATTGTTTATGTCAGAAGTCGAAAAAAAGCCTATGAAATAAGCACCGAACTTAATCGTTCAGGAATCAGCTCTAGCTTCTACCATGCCGGTATAAATATTGAAGATCGAAGTGATAGTCAAGACAAATGGATGAATAATGAAGTTCGAGTAATGGTTGCCACCAACGCCTTTGGAATGGGAATAGACAAAGCAGATGTGAGGCTTGTCATTCACCTTAACAGCCCTGACACTATTGAAGCATACTTCCAAGAAGCTGGTAGAGCAGGACGGGATAGCAAGAAGTCTTATGCTGTAAATTTATTCCAGAGGTCAGAACTAACAAATGCCATAGAGAGGTTCAAAGAAAACTTTCCCTCACTTAAAGAAATAAGAAGCTTATATCAAAACATTGCGAATCATTTGCAAATTGCTATTGGTGATGGTTTTGAAGAAACTTACGATTTTGAAGTCGAAGATTTCTGTAATCACTATAAGCTGGATAAAACCAAATGCATCAAAGCACTTCAAATATTAGACAAAGAAAATCTTATTAAATACGAAAGCTTCAACAAACAATCTTCAAGCATTCATATTCTTAAACCATCAAATACGGTGATCAATTACAAATCACAAAACCCAAAAAAAGCACAGTTACTCCAATTCATATTGAGATTATACCCGGGCGTATTCGATCAAGCAGCTGAAATAAATGAGCGACGTATTGCCATCAAACTTCAATTAAACAGCAACTACATCCACAAACTACTTAGACAATTGGATGAAGAAAATGTTTTGAAATACACACAACGATCAAACCGAAGTAAAATAACCTTTAAATCGGCCAGGCATGACAGCTCTCACCTTCCCATTTCCAAAACAAATCTAAAAGAAAGGAAAATGCTCTTGTTAAATAAGCTTGAAAGCATGGCAGAATACCTTTTTAACAAAAAGTATTGCCGATCAATTATGTTGCTTGATTATTTTGGAGAAAAAGAAAGTGAAGATTGTGGAATCTGCGACCTGTGTATTGAGAAAAAGAGCAATACCGAATCTTTTAGAAAAACAATTCGAGAAGAACTTTTAAAAAACGTAAAGGAAAATCCGATTGACATCAGTAATTTTATCAGCAAGTACAGCAAGATTAAAGAGTTGATTATTTTTGAAGAAATAAACGACCTTTTGTCCGAAGAATTAATTTCTAAACAGGGTCAAATACTCAAAATCAATGCGTAAAGATAGAGACATCATTTTTATGGGAACGCCACAATTTGCGGTAGAATCACTAAAAAAAATACATGAAAGTGATTTTAATGTAAAAGCTGTTGTATGCCCACCTGACCGTCCGGCGGGAAGAGGTCAGAAATTACAATCCTGTGACGTTAAAAGATATGCGTTGACGCAAAATTTAAAAATATTACAACCCAAAAAACTCAAAGACCCTCAATTCTTGGATGAGCTCAAAGAGTTTGATGCTGATGTTTTTGTGGTCGTTGCATTCAGAATGCTACCCAAAGAAGTATGGTCCATGCCTAAAAAAGGAACTTTTAACATCCATGCATCTCTACTTCCTGACTATAGAGGTGCTGCACCCATACATTGGGCGGTCATGAACGGTGAAACCAAAACAGGTGTAACTTCATTCCTCATTGATGAAAAGATTGATACCGGCGCCATACTTTTATCAAAATCATGTGAAATTAATGAAAATGAAAATGTAGGAGATGTGCACGATAGACTCATGAGTTTGGGAGCTAACCTAGCTCTAGAAACCTGCACCGCAATATTCGACAACACCATTCAAGCATCTAAACAAAATCAATCGGTCACAGACAAAAAAGCACCCAAACTGTTTAAAAACAATTGCAAAATCGATTGGAATAAATCTACGATTGAAATCTACAATCATATTCGCGGACTTTCTCCTTACCCAATTGCATGGACCGAATTCGTTTTGACAAATGGTGAAACACTTTCATTGAAAGTATTCAAAAGCTCTTTCTCCTTGGAATCAACCAATCATAAAATTGGAGAAATAGAAAGCACAAAAAAAGTCCTTAAAATATTTACTAAGGATGGAGCAATAAATCTTTTAGAGATTCAAATTCCCGGAAAAAAGAAGATGAATATTTTATCATTTCTAAATGGTATCGATACATCTAAGTATGTTAAAGCTCGTTAAGTCCTACTCCCATTAACTTAATAGATAAACCTCATACATCAATACGCTTTATCAACATTTACTCATACTTATCAACAAACAGGTGGATTTTTTGGGGTCTAACTTGCGCAATCTCAACAATGGTCTATATTTGTAAAGCATTCGATAAATAAATTAATCTTTTAACCTTAAAATTGTTTTATTATGAACAAGTCAGAATTAATCGACGCTATGGCTAGCGAAGCTGGAATTTCTAAAGCTGCAGCTAAAAAAGCACTAGATGCTTTCACTGGATCTGTTGCTGGATCTCTTGCTAAAGGTGGTAAAGTTGCCTTAGTTGGATTTGGATCATTCTCTATCTCTAAAAGAGCTGCAAGAGACGGTCGTAACCCACAAACTGGTGCAACCATCAAAATTGCTGCTAAGAACGTTGTAAAGTTCAAAGCTGGTGCAGACTTAAGTGGACAAGTAAACTAATTACTACTCCCAAAAGAATAAAAAAAACCTCGCATTAGCGAGGTTTTTTTTATTCTACATCTACTTGTAGTCCGTCGTATGCTATAGAGACGTGATTTGGAAGTTTGCTCGAAACCGATTCATGGGTTCCCATCAAATGACTTATGTGGGTAAGGAAAGCTTTTTCAGGCTTGATCATATCAATCACATCTAAAGCTTCTTCCAAATTGAAATGAGAAATGTGTTTATCAATTCGCAAAGCATTCACCACCAAAACTTTAGTGCCTTTCATCTTTTCCATCTGACTCGCTGCTATCGTCTTTGCATCTGTGATGTAGGTCAAATCCTGAATTCTAAAACCTAAAACAGGAAGCTTATAGTGCATCACTTCTATTGGGATAAACACATGTTTACCAACACGAAACTCTTCTTTTTCATTTATAACATTCAAATTTACCTTGGGAACACCCGGATATTTGACATCACTAAAAATATAAGGATATTCGCGATGAAGGGCTCTCTCAACATTTTCATCACAATAAACCTCCATTGCTTTCTGATGCTTGAAGTTAAAAGCTCTTACATCATCTAAACCAGCTACATGATCTTTGTGCTCATGCGTAAACAAAACGGCACTCAGATCTTGAACATTTTCCCTTAACATTTGTTGTCTAAAATCGGGTCCCGAATCGATTGCATAATTACAATCATCAATCGTAATCATTGCGGATGTCCTTAAGCGTTTGTCCTTCGTATCTGATGACAAACAAACTGAACAACTACAAGCAATCACCGGCACACCCTGTGAAGTTCCTGTTCCTAAAAAAGTTAATTTCATAAAACAAATTTATGAGTTTTTAATCAATCTATATAGCAATAATAGTAAGCTTTAAACTTGGCTATGTAATCTACTCCTATTACATTTGTTGTGAGAAAGAATTCACAAGCATGAAAAACATTGTTTTAACGCCAGCCCAAAAGGCTTTAGAAGTAAATCTTAACCCTGCCATCTACGGTACTTTTGCCGAGATTGGAGCAGGACAAGAGGTCGTTCGTCATTTCTTTAGAGCCGGTGGCGCTTCTGGGACTATTGCCAAGGCCATGTCAGCATATGACAAAGACTTCAGTGATGCCATATATGGTAGAGAGGTGAACGGTCGGTATGTTTGTGAATCTCGCACAAAAAAAATGATTGAACACGAATACGGTTTAATCACAGAAAGACTTGACAGAGAAAAGCACCCCATAAAGAGATTTTTCTCTTTCGCTAACAATGTGGAAACCATCAACTTTTCAAAAACGAATGATGGACATGGATGGATGGGGATTCGATTCCAACTAGGGCCAAACTCTAAACCAAACGACATCGTTCTTCACTATCTCCTCAACGAAAGAGAAGCAAAACAACAGCAAGAAACTGCAGGTATTTTAGGTGTTAACTTACTCTATGGCTGCATGTTCCTCTCCCATGACCCAAAAGCGATCATCAAACAATTGTTTGATAACATCAGTAAAGGTCACTTGGAGATTGACATGATTCAGATGAATGGACCTGATTTTGACTATGTCGACAACAGACTGTTGAGTTTGTACCTCGTCAGAGAAAAGATGACAGATGCTGTAATATTTAGCCCTGATGGAATAAACCTTCAACCTTCAGATGTATTATACAAAAAAAACATACTTGCCATAAGAGGGAGTTTTAGACCTGTTACCAAGGTAAACATTGACATGATTAAGAATGGATACAATAAATTTGTTCTTGAAAACAGAGTGTCTAAAGAAAATTTGCAAGTTTTATTCGAGATTACACTAAGCAACTTGAGTTCTGATGGAGAAATTGATGAGCAAGATTTCCTAGATAGAGCTGACATTCTGTGCTCACTAGGTCAAACCGTTTTAATATCGAACTACCAACAATACTACAAACTGCTAGACTACTTCAGTAAGTTCACTAAAAAAAGAATGGGAATCATTCTCGGTGTACCTAATTTAGAACAAATCTTTGAAGAGCGATATTATCGTGAACTAAGTGGCGGTATACTTGCGGCATTTGGACGCATGTTTAACAGAGACTTAAAGGTATACTTATATCCTTACCAAAAACAAAAAGATGGAGAAATAAGCACCTCCAAAAACCTTCAAATTCATCCAAGATTTAGGTCATTGTATGAATATCTCGTTTACAACAATAGAATTGTTGACATCGGTCATGACCCAAAAGTTCTACATATATTCTCTCCTGCCGTTCTTCGAATGATTAAAAATGGCATCAGTGGATGGGAAAACATGGTACCAGCTTACGTTGATAACATCATCAAAGAAAAAAGATTGTTTGGATACAAGAAAAAAGTAATTGAGGTAGAGGGTACTCAGAAAGCTAAAAAGATATAAAGCCTTCCAATTGCGATTTTATAATCGCTTCTGTTTCTGAATCGTCTAATTTACCATCAGCATCTAGAATCTTATGAATCTGTGACAGTTTAGGTTTTGAAGAATAAACCTCTGCTCTTAGATGATGAAACAGAGCCGTAAGATGGTCCATACCCCTCAAATTCCCTATCCTTCCGGAAGCTACTCCAACCAAAGCAACCTTTTTTGCTTTAATCATTTCTCCTCCAACACAGTCAATCAGTGCTTTAAACACACCCGGATAACTTCCGTGATACTCAGGTGAGACCACAATAAATTTATGAGCCTGATCAAAATATATTTTCATCATTTCTTGAAATGGCTCTGTAGATGCTCCATAGAAGTTACTAAACAAAAAATCTTTAGGTAATTCTGCCAAATCCATAACCTGATTATCAACGTTTAATTCACTCAAAAAATTACTATAAACACTTGCTACCTTGGCAGTAACACTACCCTCTCTGTTTGTTGCTGAAATAATCGTAATCATAACGTTGAAAATTGGCTATAAAATGTTGATAAAAGAAGTCCATTCCTTTCAATACTTGGAGTTGACTTTTTGTAGATTTATGGATGTAAAAATAGCTAAATTTTATACATAAATGGGCAAAATTATTGCAATAGCAAATCAAAAAGGTGGTGTAGGAAAAACTACGACTTCCGTAAACCTTGCAGCTTGCTTGGGAGTGTTGGAGAAAAAAATACTGCTCATTGACGCCGACCCCCAAGCGAACGCAAGCTCTTCGTTAGGTATAGATTCAAATCAAAAACACAAAGGTACGTATCAGTGTATTGAACACGAATCCAAAGCAATCGATTGTATTCAAAAATCATCAAGTCCAAATGTAGATGTCATGCCTTCACAACTGGATTTGGTTGCTGCTGAAATAGAATTGGTCGATCGAGAATCACGAGAGTTCATGCTAAAAATAGCCTTAGAAGAGGTCAAAGATAATTACGACTACATCCTCATTGATTGTGCGCCATCATTAGGTTTAATTACTTTAAACGCTCTTACAGCTGCCGACTCCGTAATCGTTCCCATACAATGTGAGTATTTTGCCTTAGAAGGGTTAGGGAAATTAATGAATACCATTAAAAGTGTTCAAAAGATTCAAAACACCCAATTGGATATTGAAGGATTGCTTTTAACCATGTATGACTCCAGACTACGTCTATCGAATTTAGTCATTGATGAAGTTAAAACTCACTTCCAAGACATGGTTTTCAAGACCATCATTCAAAGAAATGTTAGATTGAGTGAAGCGCCTAGTTATGGAGAGAGTATCATTATGTATGATGCAACATGTAGAGGTGCCATAAACTATCTAAATTTAGCTCAAGAGTTTATTGACAAAAACGAAATCGCGGTATAATGGCAAAACAAAAAAAAGCTTTAGGGAGAGGTTTATCAGCCATTCTTAGCAACCCCAGCACAGATATAACGCAGAGCGAAGATGGTTACGAAGCTTCAACGCCATTGGGAGCCATTGGTGAACTTCCGATCGATACGATTGAGGTCAATCCTTTTCAACCCAGAACTCACTTCAATCAAGAAGCTCTGCAAGAGTTAAGCTTATCCATAAAAGAATTAGGAGTGATTCAGCCTGTAACCGTTCGAAAACTCGGCTACGACAAATACCAACTAATTTCTGGCGAACGTCGATTTAGAGCGAGCCAATTGGCTGGATTGACTAAAATCCCTGCATACATCAGAGTCGCAAATGATCAAGAAATGTTAGAAATGGCGTTGATTGAAAACATACAACGTGAAAACTTAGATGCTATAGAGATTGCCTTGAGTTATCAATTGTTGATGGATGAGTGCCAATTGACTCAAGAAAAATTAGCAGAGCGGGTTGGTAAAAAAAGGTCAACCGTTACAAACTACTTACGCCTACTTAAACTCAACCCTATCATTCAAGCAGGAATTAGAGACCAAATGATTGGTGTAGGACACGCTAGAGCTTTAATAAATATTGAAGATGATGGCGAACAACTCAACCTTTACAAACGAATTATCGTTGAGGCACTTTCTGTTCGTCAAACGGAACAACGGGCTCAGAATTTAAAATTGGTAATCCCTAAGAAGAACTCCCCATCTCAAACCAAACCGCTCCCCTTCTCTATTCAACAGATTTCCAAAGAATTTGAAAGAAAAACGAATTGCAGCACCGAAATAAAACTGAAGAAAAATGGGAACGGTAAATTAATCATTTCCTTTGAAGACCAAGATCAACTCGAACACATCATGAAATGCTTCCAAGAAAACTAATCTTTCTCCTATTCCTGTTTGCGTGTAATGTTAATCTCTTTGCACAATCATTAGAGCACTCCCCTAAAAAGGCGAGTTTATATTCTGCAATGATTCCAGGTGCTGGACAATACTACAATGAAAAATATTGGAAAATTCCAATCATCTATGTAGGTTTGGCTGCCGCCTTGTATTCAGCCAATCAAAATCAAAGTGAATACAACACATTCAAAGAAGCCTATCAGTTCAGAACGGATGAAAACTCCAACACAATAGACCCTTACATCAACCAATACTCGGAAACAAATTTACTGACGCTAAAAAACAACCGCAGAAACAACAGAGATTTAGCATACATAATCAGTTTGGGTATTTACTTGCTAAACATCATTGACGCATCTGTAGACGCCCATTTGTTCAAATTCAATGTAAGTGACGACATCAGCCTGAACATACAACCAAACATCATGCAAGGAGCACAAGGAAACACTCTTGCATTATCATTAAAATTAAACTGGAATTAAATGAAAATTGCGATTTTAGGATACGGGAAAATGGGGAAAGCCATTGAAAAAATAGCTTTGAATAGAGGCCATGAAATTGTTTTGAAAATTCATCGTGAGAATCAAGAACAATGTAATTTACAAAACCTATACCAAGCAGATGTCGTAATCGATTTCAGTATACCAGACTCAGCCAAGGCAAACATATTGCTAGCTGTAGATGCGAACACACCTATTATTAGTGGAACCACGGGCTGGCTAGACGATTACGATGAGGTTGCTGACTATTGTCGTGAGAAAGATTCGGCATTTTTATATGCATCAAACTTTAGTCTTGGAGTTAACCTATTTTTTGAACTGAACAAAAACTTAGCCAAGTTGATGAACAGCCATGACCAATATCAAATTGACATGACCGAAATTCATCACACCCAAAAACTAGATGCTCCGAGTGGAACTGCGATTAGTCTTGCTGAACAAATTATGGCAGAAAACACTCTTAAAAAGAATTGGGTTCTCGATTCAGAAAGCTCTGAGGGAAATATAAATATTGATGCGATTCGGGAAGGAGGTGTTCCTGGAACTCATGTCGTAAATTACAAATCAGAAATAGACACGATCACCATCAAGCACGAAGCACATTCTAGGGAAGGATTTGCTTTTGGAGCCGTAATTGCATCAGAATGGATTCTAAATAGAAAAGGTGTGTTTAGCATGCATGATGTTCTATTTTCAAAATAAAACAAACTTCTTTCAAATTTAATCAACGTATGAACTATAAGAAACACAGCCTTTTTGTTGTTATATGCCTCGGCTACATCCTGATGGTTAAACTCTCGGGGTTGAACTGGTTTTACTTCGGGATTTTAGCCATTACTGATTATTTTTATTGGCATTACATCCATTGGGCTTTTTGGAAAAAAACAGAAAAAAAGGAACTTAAAAAAAAATCCTTCATTGCTGAATGGACGAGTGCCCTCTTGTTTGCTGTTATCGGGGCAACGCTAATACACACCTACATCATTCAACCCTTTACCATCCCAACCTCTTCCATGGAGAAGTCAATGTTGATAGGTGACTACTTGTTGGTGAGTAAACTCAATTACGGTCCTAATGTACCCAACACCCCTCTATCCATACCCTTTATGCACAATACCTTAGTGGGTACTAAGAACAGCCCATCATACAGCAAAGCGATTCAGTTTGGATACAACAGACTGCCTGGCTTTGATCGCATAAAAAATAATGATATTGTTGTTTTTAACTACCCTGTAGATGACATGCAGGCCAACATGCCCTTCGATAAAAAAACAAATTACGTAAAGCGTTGCGTAGGAATTGCAGGAGATTCATTGGAAATTATTGCTCAAAAAATATTTGTTAACGGAAAAGAACAAACATTACCAGACAGATCCCACGGACAATTCAGTTACAACGTGACAACGAACGGAAGTGGCTTCAGGCAAAAGTTTTTACTCGAAAATGAAATTACCGAAGTATACCCACTTCATGAATACCTTTTCGAATTGTCCGATAATGAAGTTTTACTTTTCAAGGAACAGCCCTACATACGAAACGTAGACCATCAGGACGAGGCTTCAAAACCCAATACCTATAAAATCATTACTCAGGGTGTTAAATTAAACCCAAACGTTTTAAAGACATACAAAGGACTTAAAACGAAAAATAACGTGTATTTAATGATGCTAACAGCCGAAAATGCCGTTAAATTGTCAGCATTATCAAACGTTATAAGTGTAAGCAAACCCAAACTACTAGCCAGTCAAAAAGGCAACATCATGTTCCCAAAGGGCAATGATTTTAACTGGGACACGGACAACTATGGACCTATTTACATCCCAAAAGCAGGACATTCTGTTGAGCTTACAGAAAAAAACCTTTCATTGTACCAGGACATCATTAAAAACTATGAAGAAAACCTGCTAGAAACCAGAGAAGATGGAATATACATCAATGAAGTTTTAAGTGAGAAATACACGTTTAAAATGAATTACTATTGGATGATGGGTGACAACCGTCACAACTCTCTTGACTCCAGATTTTGGGGGTTTGTCCCAGAAAACCATGTCGTTGGTAAACCCGTATTTAATTGGCTGAGTATTGACCCAAACAAATCTGGATTAGACAAAATTCGTTGGGACCGATTGTTCACTGTAATTCACGGAGAAGGAAAATCAAAATCATACCTAATTCATTTCTTGGTATTTTTAGTACTGTGGAATGTAGCATCCAGGTACATACAAAAGAAAAAAGCTTAGCATTTTGAAAATCATTAAATTACTCTTGCTCGTTGCACTTGCTCTGGTAGTGAAATACTGGGTTTTCCAACCCATCACCATCACATCAAACAGCATGAGTAACACACTTCAAAAGGGGGACTATACCATTCTGAATCAATGGCAAAAATTCTTCATTGGAAAATCAATTCAAGTAAATCAAAATCAAGTACTTGCTTTTCACTATCCCTTAGATAAGGGAGGAATTGAAGAGAAAATTGTCTACATAAAAAGATGCGTGGGTTTACCCGGAGATACGCTTGTTGTGAAAAATGGACGGGTAGAAAAAAACACAACCCTCAAATTGAAATTTGATTATGTGGTAAATGACCCAGAGAACCTAATAAGCATGGGGTTTCTAAAAAAGATAAATCTTGACCTTGAAGCCAAAAAACTAAATGACTTATGGCTTTTAAGTATGGATGAAGCTCAGGTGAAAGAATTTTCAAGTCTCAATACACCTCTTAAATTAAAAAAAATAACGCAACACGAGTATAAATTTGAGCCATCAATTTTCCCATCAGACACTTTAATGAAGTGGAATCGAGATTTCTACGGACCTTTATACATTCCTAAGTCTGGAGATAAAATCTCACTCAATGCACAAAACATCAGTCTTTACAGCAAAATTATTGAAATCCACGAAAATCACACGCTCGAACGAACACCTACAGCCATACTGATTGATGATGAAGTTTGTGAAACATATACCTTCAATCAAAACTACTATTTTTTCATGGGTGATAATCGACATCAATCACAAGATTCTAGGCACTGGGGGTTTGTTCCAGAAAATCATTTGATCGGAACCTGTACAGGAGTATTATTCAATGTAGAAAATCTATCTACAAAACGATTATTAAAGTCCGTACACTAGTGTCTGAAAGAATTTTACTGAGCGCTCACTACTTCCCTTGCATTGCATACTTTGCATACTTAGTGAAACATCCGACAGCCCTGATTGATTTGGGAGAACATTTCACAAAACAATCGTTCCGAAACAGATGCATCATCTATACTTCTAACGGTCCTCTAACGATGAGCATTCCGGTTATCAAGAAGAATAATACCCCGATGAAAGATGTTCGCATTGACACCAAAGAAGATTGGAAAACCAAACATTGGAGAGCAATAAGCTCTGCCTACAGCTCCAGCCCATTTTTTGAGTTTTATTGCGATGATTTAGAAAAAACCCTTTTCAAAGACTACGAAAATCTTAGTGATTTAAATTCATCCCTGCTCCATCATATATGCGAGGAGTTAGAGATTCCAAAGCAATTTAAGATCAGTCAAACGTATATAGAATCGACAAAATCAGACCTAGATTTAAGAGACCGTTTACATCCAAAAAAATCAATTCCTGAAACCAACGACTTCCCGAGGTACATCCAAACTTTTGAATCAAAATTCGGCTTCAAGAAAAACTTAAGTATTCTTGATTTACTTTTTCATGAGGGACCTGAGAGTACAAACTATCTTAAAAAGCTTTTGAAATAATATATTTGCACCATGGGAAGACACAGAAACCAAAGACTTTTCAAAAAAGGTCAACATATTGAACTGAACATCATCGACTTAGCTTATGGTGGCAAAGGAATCGCTAAAATTCAAACAGAAGATGGTGAATTTGTTTGCTTTGTTGAGAATGCTTTACCCGGTCAAAAAGTCTTAGCATCAGTGCAAAAATGCAAAAAGAAACACGCAGAATGTAAGTTGGTCGAAATTCTAAAAAAATCGGAAGCAGAGATTGAAATTCCATACCAAATAATACCGGGTGCCCCCTATGCGCAACTTCCTATTGAAATGCAGGAAAGCAACAAAAAGAACACCTGTTTTCAACTGTTTAAACGGATTGGAAACATCGACAATGTTGAAGATTACTTTGATGAATTTATCAGCTCCCCATCCGTATGGCATTACCGCAATAAGATGGAATATTCGTTTTCTGCCATTCGTTATGATTTTGACCTTAAATCTGATGTAGATGATTTTGCATTAGGCTTTAAACATCGAGGAACTTGGTGGATGGTTGAAAACCTAGATAAAGATTCTGGCCTGTTTGATGCACAACTTGAAAATGCATTTCCTAGACTAAAATCTTTTTTTGAAGACACGAATTTAGCGCCTTGGCATCCGCCCAAGAAAGAGGGGTTTTTTAGATTTCTCGTTGCACGAAAATCATATGCTGACGATCAAATATTATTGAATCTGGTAACAACTTCTGATGAACTGGACACATTTAATATGCCATCGCTTGTCGAATTGCTAAAGAATGTGTTAGGAAGTAGATTTGCAGGTCTTTTACACACGATAAACGATAGCATTGGTGATCGAATACAAGCTAATGACGGTCGCAGTAAACTTGTTTACGGAAAAGATAAAATCATCGAAAACATCTTGGGATTAAACTTTGAAATTAGCATGCAAAGCTTCTTTCAAACGAACCCAAAATGTGCTGAAAAACTCTATCAAAAGGTCGTAGATTACGTCCAGGACACCGAGGAAAACCAAGAAGTTATCATGGACTTATTCTGTGGTACGGGAACCATTGGTCAGATTTTAGCCAACCAAATTCCGGGCGCTGAGGTTATCGGAGTAGACATTGTTCCTGAAGCCATTAAAGATGCTAAGAAAAATGCGGAAAGAAATTCTGTTACAGGTCTAAAATTCTTTGCTGCAGATGTAGGTAAGTTCTTGCAAGAATATCCGCAGTACGTAAACAACATCTCAACCGTTGTTTTGGATCCACCTCGCGCAGGAATAGCCCCAAAAACACTCAAAAAAGTCGTACAATTAAACAGTTCTAGAATCGTTTATGTGTCTTGCAACCCTGCAACACAAGCTCGAGATACAGACTATTTATTAAGTGTGGGGTATCGGCTAAAAAAACTAAGCTTTGTGGACCAATTCCCACATACTTCTCATGTAGAAAGTATAGCACTATTTGAACGAAGTTAAACGTTTTCAATCACCATGGCAGAAGCACCACCACCCCCATTACATATTCCAGCAGCTCCGTATTTAGCACTGTTTTGTTTCATTACATGAATGAGTGTCACAATAATTCTAGATCCAGAACTCCCTAAAGGGTGCCCCAAAGATACCGCTCCCCCATTTACATTGACCTTATCAGGATTCAAATCCAGCTTCTTGATATTTGCCAAACCGACGACAGAAAATGCTTCATTCAACTCCCAACAATCAACATCCTTCATTTCTAAACCGGCTTTAGCCACCGCAATAGGTACAGCTTTGGCAGGAGCGGTAGTAAACCATTCGGGTTCATGAGCGGCATCAGCATAAGATAGAATCTTAGCTAGAGGCTTGAAACCTAATTCAGCAGCCTTTTCAGCAGACATTAATACTAATGCAGAAGCACCATCATTTAAAGTAGAGGCATTACCGGCAGTTACAGTACCCTCTTTTTTAAATACAGTCCGGAGCTTCAGAAATTTCTCTTTGTTAAAGTTTTTGTATTCTTCATCTTCAGAAACAACAACAGCATCACCACGCCTTTGAGGAACTTCTACAGGAACAACTTCATCCGTAAATTTTCCAGATGCCCAGGCAGAAGCAGAACGCTCGTATGAAGTTAAAGCAAAACGATCTTGTTCTTCTCTAGAGATATTCATCTCTTCAGCACATTGTTCTGCACAAACCCCCATGTGAGCTTGGTGGTAAGCGTCCGTAAGACCGTCTTTCACCATACCATCAATGACAACACCATCTCCAAGACGATAACCGTTCCGTGCTTTATCCATGTAATACGGCACCATCGACATATTTTCCATACCACCAGCAACAACTACATCATTGTCACCAGCCTTAATGGTTTGAGCAGCGACCATAAGCGCTTTCATCCCTGAAGAACAAACCTTATTTAAGGTGGTACAAGGAACATCGTTTGGAATTCCTGCAGCAAGAGCCGCTTGTCGTGCAGGAGCTTGGCCTAAATTGGCTTGTAAAACATTGCCCATAATAACTTCCTGAACCAAAGATGCATCTAAATCTATTTTACTCAGAGCTCCTCGGATAGCCGTTGCACCAAGAGTGGGTGCCGTAAGTGAAGAAAACACCCCTCCAAAACTTCCCATCGGTGTTCGTACCGCAGAAACAATTACAACCTCTTTCATCTACTTAATTTTAAAATTAAATCATCAATCCATTTTTAGAATCTTAACTCTAAGATACAAAAATGAAGCCTAAATTTTTACGAACAATTTATCTTTGCAAGGACTACAAATTTGTTTAAGTTCGTAGTAAATGTACAGTCAATGAAAAAAGTATTCGAACTCATCAGAAATCAGCACGGTTCTATTTATAGATTGGCACTTTTTATTTTAGCCATTGGTGTCGGAGTTTACATCATGCCTAGAAAAAAAAGCTCCAAATACGAGCCTATAGAAGGAAAACCATGGCCCTATGAAAACCTTATATCGGATATGGAGTTTTCCGTCCAGAAACCCGTTGAAAAAGTCACTGAGGAAAAACAACAAGTTCGAGACAAGCAATCCCTATTTTTCACACTAAACAAAGAAAAGCAACAAGAGGCTACTGATAAGTTAAATTACGGCTTAGAACGATTTACTTCGAATAAATTGGAAAACAAACCCGTTTTAAGAAGTGAGAAAGAACACCAGAAATACGTTGCGAACCTTCAGAGAAAAATCAAAACCGTTTGGGCCAAACTCTACAAGAAAGGAGTTATTAAAGACAACGGAAATATTACGGGCAAAGACGGTAATTACGTCGTTTTTGTAAACAAAGGAAATGGTGCTGATACCAAATATTTAAATAGCTTTTTCACCACAGGTCAAGCCACAGAACTGATTAAACAAATCAACATATCCAATCCAGAAGATTACAAAGAGTCCGTAAACTTATTGATTGAAGCTCTGAGCCACAATATTTTATTTGATAAAAATGACACGAATAATTATCTAGAAAATGAACTCAACAAAATCTCTTCTGTAAGTGGCAAGGTAGAAATTGGTGAACTTATCGTATCCAAAGGAGAATTGTTGGATGAGGACACTTATTTGAAAGTACTCTCTTATCAGAATGAATTTGAAGGAAAACGAATCAGCGAAAAAGAAAACCGATTGATAATCATTGGTCAAACCCTTCTGGTAAGTTTGTGCTTCTTGATCATCTTTTTATTCATGATGAAGAACAGAGCAAATTTATTCAAGGACTCAAGTGCTTTGAAGTTCATTTTATTAAACGTCATTCTGTTTCTAGCCTTAGCACGCTTTTCTTTATTATTTTCAAACCCCTACCTAATCTATGTGGTTCCTTTTTGTGCACTTCCTTTAGCCATTAGGTCATTTTACGATTTAAGATTGGCGCTTTTTGTTCACACCATCACCATCGTTCTTGTAGGTTGGTTGGCGCCCGACCCCTTTCATTTTGTCTTCATCCAATTGATGGCGGGCATACTGTCGGTACTAACGATTGAAAATTTATACAAACGCTCAGACCTATTTATATCGGTTGGGAAAATTGCTGTTGTCTATTTCATTACATTCTTAGCCATTTCAATGATTACAGAAATGGATGTTTACAGTCAAGACTTTATCATCTATGGTTTCTTATCAATAAGCGCTTTTCTGACCTTATTTACATACCCTTTGGTTTATATTTATGAAAAAGCATTCTCCTTAGTTTCCGACATCTCTTTGTTGGAATTGGCGGACACCAACCACCCACTGCTAAGAGAAATGGCAGAAAAAGCTCCGGGAACTTTCCAACATTCATTACAAGTAAGTAGTTTGGCTGAGCAGGCTATTATGGAAGTTGGAGGCAATGCACTATTGGTTCGAGCCGGAGCCTTATATCACGACATCGGTAAAGTTGACAACTCTCTATTTTTTATAGAGAACCAAATGGCGGGATTGAATCCACATGATGAGCTATCTGCCGATGAAAGTGCTAAATTGATTATTTCTCATGTCATCAAAGGAATTGAAAAAGCGAAAAAACAAAATCTCCCTGAGCAAATTATAGATTTTATCAGAACGCATCACGGAGACGGTATGGTACAATATTTTTATCGACAATACGTTAAAAAATTTCCAGACAAAATGAATGATACTGACATGTTTCGGTACCCAGGCCCGAAACCTTTTTCTAAAGAAACAGCCGTATTAATGATGGCTGACTCGGTTGAAGCAGCAACTCGAAGTCTTGCAATCAAAAATGCAGAAACGATTAGTACCATGGTTAATAAAATCATTCAAAGTCAAATGAATGATGGCCAATTCAATCATGCATCTATTACCCTAAAAGAAATAGATTCTATCAAAAAGATCTTCATCAAAAAATTATTAAACATTCATCACCTACGGGTAGAATACCCTAGTTAATAATTGCGTAAAAGATTAGATACGCGAGGGTTAGTTGCATCGAATAAAAAACTATTAAAAAAGGTTTGCTTCCTTGAAAATAGGAAACTATATTTGCACACCTCAATTGAGGGAGTTCATTGAATAGGAGAGGTGCCTGAGTGGCCGAAAGGAACGGTTTGCTAAATCGTCGTACCCTGCAAGGGGTACCCAGGGTTCGAATCCCTGTCTCTCCGCAATACAGTTAGATTGAAAAGAATTTCGGGGTGTAGCGTAGCCCGGTTATCGCGCCTCGTTTGGGACGAGGAGGTCGCAGGTTCGAATCCTGCCACCCCGACGAAATTTTTATTTTGAAAGCGTTTGCATGTTGGAAATCAACTGAAACGCTGAATGTTTACCCATGATTATGGGCTAGTAGCTCAGCTGGATAGAGCACCTCCCTTCTAAGGAGGCGGTCGCAGGTTCGAATCCTGC